>DASYAN010000364.1:0-11223 GCA_036501345.1 Ktedonobacteraceae bacterium | reverse complement strand
TTATCACAGAGCCATTACCGTCGATGCCACTCTACTTCTGGAACGATGCAGATAATCAGCGCTACCAGGAGAGCTATTTTTCTGTATATCCCGGCATTTGGCGGCATGGTGATTGGATCAAGATTACACCGAGGGGCAGTGCTATCATTTACGGTCGCTCTGACTCTACAATTAATCGTGCGGGTATCAGGATGGGAAGCAGTGAAATCTATCGCGTTATAGAAAGCCTTCCCGAAGTACTCGATAGTCTAGTGGTAGGCGTTGAACTACCGCATGGACGCTATTATATGCCACTCTTTGTAGTCTTAAGAGAAGATGTGGAACTGGATGATGCGCTCAAAGCCAAAATCAAAGCAAAACTGCGCACCACTATCTCGCCGCACCATGTTCCCGATGAAATCCTGACAATCCCCGAAGTGCCCAGGACATTGAGCGGCAAGAAAGTAGAGGTGCCGATTAAGAAGCTACTCATGGGCACACCTGTAGAGAAAGCGGTCAGTGCCGATGCTATGAGCAATCCTCAATCGATTCAGTATTTTGTCGAGGTTGCGCAGAAGCTGAGGCCTCTGGCATAATAGAGCTACTGGAGAGATTCAGAGAATCTCTCCGATCTGCTGATAGACATCCTGAAGGTTTTGTGGCGTAGCGCTGAACTCCTGGCCACCAGTCTGATTGGCAATCTGTGTCAGCGCATCTACGTCAGCGCTACTACCATAGGCAATAGTGAATATCTTGATAACCGCCCCAGAGTCTTGACTGCTGGGAGGTGTGATGAGACTCATAAGCTGATTAAGATTCATATTGCTCTGATTATCAGTCTGATTGCTAAGCACAATCATTACCCTTATTGAGGTAGACGGAAGTTGTTGAAGCTGCTGGAACTGGCTCCCCATCGTGTCATAGAGCTTCACACCTCCGTCAGCCAACATGCCATCGATACTTGAGAGAACATCTTGGCGCTTGTCACGCAGTATCGTGGCAATGCTCGAAAGATTGCCTACATGGTCACTGAAAGTGGTAAGACCCAATTGGTCTGAGTCTGCCATGAGCTGGACAAATGTTTTTAGCCCTGCCTTGGCACCATCTATTTTAGGGACATTACCAATAGGAAAGTTCATACTACCCGACGTATCTACGAGTAGCATTACATCAAACGGGCGTCGTTGCTTTACCCAGTTTGACTGAATCGCTTGCAGCACACCGATATCAGGGATTGGGAGCCCAGGATTTGATTGCGTTGGATCTACTCCGTGATCATTATCAATTGGTGCTGCCACTCCTCCGCTAGTAGGACGGAAACCGTACTGTACAGCCTTGGCCTGTTCAGTCGGCCCCTCCAAGAAATCACGCAATTTTAGAACTGCAGCATTCCTAGATGGTGTGAGCCAATCGCCCTGCAAGGCCGCCAAAGGATAAGTGGCCACAACATTAGTTTGACTGGGATAGACAGCAACGAATTTATCTGGCAGGCTTGGGTATTTTGTCTTGTCGCTATTAGCCTGAACTACAAGGCTCTCCTCCACCGCTATGGCATTCAAGTAGGTTAGTCCGTGGCTAAGCATCTCATCCACAAGAGCGCTAGTGCTAGCGTTGTAGGATATGGCCGAGCTTTCGATGCTGGTGACTAATTTGCTGGTGGCACTGCTACTCACATCGTCGAGAGTAAGTCCAGTGTTTTTACAGATGGGATTTCCATCCGGAGTGGTGGGAGGACTACAAGTCCCAGCATAGTTCATGCTGATAAGCGCATCGAGACCAGCATTGGAATATTCGCTACTGGGACTAGCAAACTTGAACTTGCCCCATTGAGGATGTTTATAAGCACCCCAGCCCTTGGGGTCCGCAATCAGACTAGCGATCTCATTCCAGCTAATGCCAGTGCCAGTTTCAGACCAACCCATTGCAGCCGCCTGGGATTGCCACATAGCAATGACTATAGGGCTCGTGATTAAGGATGTTGGTGAATCGGTTGGTGTAGTATTCACCAGATTGCTACCATTCTTACTATGCCATTGTTGATTAAGCAATGAGATCCAAGCATCTCCGCCCGGACTCCAAACATCCGGTTGCAGCTTACCATCCAGAATCTCTTGCATAGACAGCCCTGAGTCCATCGGCGTTGCCTGAACGGTAATTGGCCCATCACAGGCCGTTATATGCTGGCTGTTGAAATCATTAATAACATCTTTGATCCAGAACTGCTCGCTACTATCATAGACCATGTTCAGTTTCAATGGATTCGCAGTCATTGTTGGGCAGACAAACTCTGGCGGTGGTGGAGCAGATTGGCCCGGACCGAGAGAGCAGGATGAGAACGTAACAATGAGGAACAGGCTCCACGTGATGAGAAGGGTAAGATTGGGCCGTCGGCACTGGCCTTTAGCATGCTGTTGCACACACGATTTCTTAGAGCAAACTATCATTGCTGTACATCCTTATAATTTCCTCAGCAAGTCAGAAAATGTGATGAAGCTAGAAGAGAACGCATTACTAAGAACTTGTTTTTGGCATAAATGGAAAAGAGAAAACTTTGTCGCTACATAGCTTTTCTAAAGGCAGGTAGGAACTGCTCTTATCAAACCAGACACACACAATGGTGAGCTCTTGTTGAGCACATTGTAACAGAAGGTTCCACATTTCTAACAGGGGGAAACAGGGACAAGATAGGGGGAAACAGGGACAATTCTACCTGTCTTATCCAAAGGCTTCGGGCACAAAGCTATAGAAGGGAGATGATTGATCAGGCTGCAAGTCCAAAACCGATAGTAACAAAATGCATATCGAAGCACAGTTTGTTTAGTTTCGGTTCGCCAGCAAAGTATAGATCGTAGCCGTCATCGATGACCACTCCCATCTAGACTTAAAAACTTAGCGTACTTGGTCTGTCAATTTACCAGTCAGGAATAGCCAGCGAGCGAATTCGAGGCGACGATGCTCGGTGGATGTTTGATCCATCTCTCCTACGATAAATTGTCTACGGAAGCTGGTAAGCCGATCAATCTCTGCATGATGGAAGCCTGCTCTCCGTAACATTTCTTGCGCTTCTTTGTGATCCCTATGCTGGTACATATTCTGTCTCCTTGAATCTCCGGGCATCTCCGCCGAGGAGTCTCAACTGACTTGGCTAACATCTCTTTGTAGCCTCTATATACACAGTACGCCTAAGTGGACCCGATAGATTAGGCTATTGGACACAGGTAGCATCACTTATGGTTTTTGGTCTACTGCACTCTCCTTTCTGGCTACATCTAAGAAGCCTCATCTCTAATGCTCACTATATAAAGAGGATTAAGTATTATCTATTATACACACATTTGGAACTGTCTAGGAATGCGAATCCTAGAAAGAATTGCCAAGCAAGTCGAAAATGGGTTGTGTGATTTACGCAATATTTAATCCTGGACTAAAGTACTGGTTAAAGTAGGGAAGAAGATTGAAAAAGATAATCACCCCTGCTGCAACCATCACTACACCAGTAGTGATTTCAATCTTGCCAAGATGAGGTTTGAGCCACTTGAGCACCCTCCAGAGCTGGTCTAACCCTAGTCCTATGAGCAGAAATGGGAGGCCTAACCCAAGTGCATAAAATAACAGTAGGGCCACACCCTCACGCAGCGTTGCCGCATTGGCCGCCATACCCAGAATAGGCCCGAGAATAAAGCTAACGCAAGGAGTCCACCCAAAAGCAAAAATTATGCCAACCAGCAGTGAGGCCGGATAGCTGGGACGATTAGGATGAAATTCGATGCGCTTCTGCCAGTAAAAGATTGACCATTTGAGAAGACCCGCCAGATGCAATCCGAAGAGTATAAGGAGAATACCCCCAAGTTGGCGTAGCAGTCCCTGATAGGCCCGCAGAAAGCTCCCTAAAGTGCTGGCCGTAGCGCCAAGCGCAACAAATGCAAGCGTAAAGCCTAACACAAACATCAGAGCGTGGAGGAAAGTGGTCAAGTGGGGAGGATGCCCTTCCTGTCTAGCACTAGATTGAGAGGCACTCTGTCCTACCAATTGCGCAATATAAATAGGCACCAGTGGTAATACACATGGTGACAGAAAGGAAACTACCCCTGCAATAAAGGCAACCCCAAAACTTATATGCGATACATCCATCTACAAACTCCCGTCAACGCGACAATAGCTAAGCAATGATTGCTCTCTACTTCATCATAATAGCACATTCACAGCTCTCTCTTCAAAAACAAGCCTACATGTCAAGCTATCAGGCCCTAGAGCGTCTCGCATATAAATATTGTTTTTTTGCTGCCGATACTGGATGTATCTCGTAATCGGCATAAGATGTATCATCTTCGCCAGCTACAATACCAACTGAGTAGGTTTCTCACATAGCTCCTAGAGGTATTTCATACAGCCTCTCAGATCGCTTCGACCAGACGCTCCTTGTCATCTCATCCCGAGCGGGCTTTCGCTTGGCTGCATGCTTCTCAAGCTGCTTAGGACACGCAGTCATACAAGTGATCCCAGTCTGCAATGGCCAATGACCTCATTGTAAGACAAGCAACGCCTAACTTCCTTGTGTCCGCCTGGACTGAGCTTTCTACACCCTTGCCTCTGAAAGCAGGACGGCTTTTCCCAGTCTCGCCATGCCCGCTGTCGACCTCTACTCCCCCTGACTTACCGATTCCATCGGGTTCTCCTCTTTAGCTTTTTTCGGGCCGCTTCTGTTTCTGTATCCTCTCTCCGCCTCTTTTTTGACTCCTCTGACTTTTCTCTCTCGCCAGCATTTTGCTGACCAACTTGTATGAGGACCTTCTCAATCTGGGAGTGTATCACAGCTATCATTTGATTAAATGATCCGAGGTCGATCTCCTCCTCTTTCAACTGTACTAGCGCTATTTTCTGCAAATCCAGTATTATGGATAGTTTTTCATTGCTGCGATGGTCTTTAGCATACTTGAAGGCAATTTCCAGTTTCTCATGAGACTCTTTAAATTCATCAGGGTCATCGATTCCGTAGCCGCCGACAACATATATATACCGCAGATACGCCAACGACGCCAGCGCGGATCTGTCCACGTCTGGGTCTTCGCGGAGGATTTCTTTCTCTTTATTGATAGAAACAACCAAGACTGGTAGCCTCTCGTCAAAGGCAGCGGTGTTGAGCTTCCCTTCCGCATAGGATTGCCGCAGAAGCGCCAGCGCAGTTGTATTCGCGGATGAGTATTTGCGGAGGAATTTTTGCTCACGCTTGATGGAAGCTTCCAGTTTCTGATGCCTCTCGTCAAAGTCAAAGGTAGGGATGTCATCGAACTTCCCTTCCGCATAGCAGTCCCATAGAATCGTCAGTGCTCCTATGTTCACGTCTGGGTCTTCGCTGAGGATTTCTCGCTCACTCTTGATGGAAGTTGCCAGTTTCATATGCCTCTTGTTAAAGGTATCAGTACCGAACTTCCCTTCCGCGTATTCATGCCGTAGAATCGCCAGCCGTTGAATCACCAGTCGGAGGTCTTCTGAGCGGACTTTGCTGGATAGGGCTTCGCTGAGGAGTTTCTCCATATCGATGGAAGCCACCAGTTTCTCATGCTTCTCGTCAAAGGTATCGATGTCGAACCTCTCATGCGCGTAGTAGTACCGTAGACGCGCCAGCGCGGTTGTGTTCACGGATCGGTCTTTGCGGAGGATTTCTTGCTCACTCTTGATGGAAGCTACCAGTTTCTCATGCTTCTCGTCAAAGTCAACGGTGTTGAGCTTCAATTTCGCTTCCTGTTGTATCTTGTCCAAGGTAGCGGCCTCGATCTGCGCTCGCGTATAGGAGTTCCGTAGAACCACCAGCGCGAATGTGGGCACGCGTGGTCCTTCGCTAAGGAATTTTTGCTCACTCCCGATGGAAGCTTTCAGTCTCTGATGTATCTCGTCAAAGGTAGCGGTGTCGAACTTCCCTTCCGCATAGGATTGCCGCAGAGGCTTCAGCGCGGTTGTGTCCACGGATGGGCCTTTGCGAAGGATTTTTTGCTCACTCTTGATGGAAGCTTTCAGTCTCTGATGTATCTCGTTGAAGGTAGCGGTGTCGAACTTCCCTTCCGCATAGGATTGCCGCAGAGGCTCTAATCTGGGTAATGACAGAGTTGGTCTGTTGACGCCATACTTTTTCTGCAGCTTTCTGGATTGTTCCAGTGCCGTGCTTATCTCTTGATAGGTATCGTCGTCGATGTCTTTTCGTATACGATGCCGTTGTCGCAGGATCTCCTCCGGATCTGATTTATTGTTGGTATAGTACCACAGCCAGGTTTTTGCAGCGATATCTTCATAAAATTCACCTATTTTCTGTACTCCAGGTTTTTGCTCTGTGAACATATCGTTTTGGATTTGGCAGAACCCTGCTACTTCCATCGCTAGAACGTTATATATATCATGGCCAACGGCTGGTTGTAGGTTAGAGAAGTTCACTGCTCCAATATACTCACCTCGCTTAGGACCTAGAATGTAGAAATAATGATTCTTCTCTGTCTTACTCTCGTATTTGTGAATATTATCTCCTTCCGGGCTATATTTGTATTGGTCTTCTGAGACTGCCTCAATTTCAATGTCTCCAGAGGTCCCTAATACTACGAAACATCCTTTTCTTAGTTTTGGATAATCTTCCTTCTTAAGCGATTGATTCCCAGTTGCACAAAAAATAATCTCGGACTCCATAAGAGCCTTATCACGGTCAGTAGGTTCATTCACTGTCTTATAATGTTGGGTCGCGTGCATCTGTCGGTCACTGGATGTATCATAAATTGTGACCTTTTCTTTCCTCAAGTTCTCTGCAATTGCACTTCCAACAGTTCCATATCCAATGACCAATGTTTGTTGATCTTTGATATTGACGTTACTTGGAGCAAGAATTCTTTCTGTAGCACGCACAATAGAATCACCTATCATTATATCATCTGCGTGTTTGACCTTGCTACTAATGGATATAACAGGCTTAGAAAGCAACCTCTTCTCCTGTTGCTTCCGGTATTCAATCTCACCATTCAGTGTAGCTTCGCTTATTCCAATGATGCGATGGTCATCACCTAATTCTCGTTGAATTGCATCAATATTCTTGAAATACGCTCCATGATCAAGAATAATGACTGATTGGCCGGGTTCGAGTACTTCCCGTATTCTCGTTGCAATATCTTGTGGATTTTCAGTTACCTTCCTGCCATCCGTGCCAAAGTCTACAACGGGAAAGACTTTATTCTTGTCATTCATATCATCCGGATGTAATACTTTTTTTCCAAGCTTTTTGTGGAGATTATGGTATTGAAAATAGCGTATTGTATCCTGATCACTAGACGCGGTTTTGGGAATTATCATCTTAAGTGGTCCCCTATCCTTAACGGCATAGAGAAAAGGAATATGATGCGTGAAAAGATGAGTTACTAGGATGATTGCAGGTGGAGGCGTATCAGCTTTCTCAACCCGCCTTGGCCACGGAAGTTCGGCAAAGAAACGGTTGACTTTTTTCCTATCCTTAGGTAAGAGTTCTTTAAGGTCATGTTCTGGTGTTTGGGTAAATGCCTCTTTATATATAGGTCCTGTGTGCTTACGCACGTCATTATACAATTTTGTGATTTGCTGATAATAACGATCTAATGAAGCAGCGTCCGTTAGCTTTGAAGCGTCTAAATTCAAAGTTTCTCTAACCAAGTTGGATATAGCGGAGAACTTCTCAAGAATCTCTTCTGGCTGTTCTTTTTTAAATATGACGCTAATCTCCTTATGCATATCAATGATCTTAGAACGTGTTTGGCTAGCATCACCATGGGCTGCTTCTCCGTGATACGTGCTGTCACCTGAACTGCTTATCTCCCAGTGATCTGGAACTCTTTTCCATGGAACTCTTTGCCATGCATCATCACCGGGCCTGAGAGGCTTCGTTGTGATGAAAAAGCCTGCTGGCTCTGAACTTGTGTTACATAACTGAAAACTGGTCTCTGGTGGGATTTTGAAACCCACTTCAGGGGAAATAGGAACTTCATCCTCATGTTCTTGCCCTTTCCGCCAAAGGGTGCAGTGTCCGCTCAGGCAGTACCAGACCTCCTCAATCTCAGGGTGCATTTCAGCAGAGGATATCGTTTTCGAGGAAATGGCGTAGTGACGGGAACTGGCCTCTTGCGTACTCGCCTTTGATCCATCGAGCGCAAGGTAATCCGCTTTTGTATCTTTCGTGAACAGGACATAGTCCTCCTCCTCAAAGGATAGAAATTTTGGTTTCTCTATGCCTTTTTTACACTTTTTGTACGTTTTATAAAAATAATCATGCCATTCTTTGATTCGAATATTATACTCTATTAATTGATTGACGTTTGTTTCTGATGCTTTTAATGTATATAGATGGTCAAACATTATCATCAATTTTGTGAACTCGCTTTTATCCTCAATAGGCACTCCTGATGGGCCTGCTTGGGAAATGATTTCTTGAATCTTTTCACGTTTGTCAACAATCCTCGTGGCTATGCCTTCGAAAATTTCTCGAGTGCCCTTCTCAGGTGACGAAGTGTCAGTTGCTTTTCTTTCGCCTTCTCCACTTTTTTCAGCAGAAGTTTTTAATTTTTTGCTTTGATGTTTTTCTGTATCAGAAGAATATTCTTCTGATACAGCATCTTCAGCATATGATGCTTTTCTTTTGCCTTCTCTACTTTTTTCAGCAGAATGTTCACTTTCTATTCTTCCGTATTCTTTTGATATTTCAGTATCTCTTGCTGCTTCTGGCGCTATTATTTTGCGTCTTTCTACTGTATCCTTTTCAGGTATCATGGCTTCAAAGTGAAAATCATGGTATAGGAACAAAGTGTACGGCTCTGTATCAGGATCTGTGTGAGGGACTTGCTCGAAGCAGCTAATCTTTTCCTGGTCGAGCTTGTATATCTGTATCCCACGGTTGCTCTTTATAAATTTTAGTTCCCTCAATATATCGATTAGTTCATATCCATCAATTTCACTTAAATCCAAAATTTTACCTCTATTTACTTCTTTACATCTTTCTTTTAGAGAAAGCATTTCTTTTTCATCAAAAGCATCATCTGCTTTTGCTCCTATTTTTGTTTGTTCTTTTTCCTTTCTTTCTTCCATTCTTTCTTTCAGCTGGTCTCTTATAAGCTGGGATAGGCTTTCGATATCTATGTTTTCTCTGTCGGGATCGCTCACCTTTAACAAGGCATGAATTAGACAATTATTTTGGTCACCAGAGGTGGGAATAGCTCGTAGGCCATTAATCAGCCGAGGGCGTGTTTCTACTGAAATACCATCTTTAAGTGATTCATGGACAAGCCGGACTTCTGCGTTAAGCTTTCTAAAGCTTTCGAAGTCCTCTACTATCTTGCTAGTATCGTAGGCTGGACGCTTAGTTCTAAGATCACCATCTACAATGTCACTTATAGCGGGGCCTTTCCGGATTTCTGGGGTAAGAAGTGGACTTCTTAGAAATTCAGTAAATCTTTCCTTGAGATTCTCGGTGGATATTTCTAGTGTTTGTTGTAAGCTTTTCTGCACCCACTCATCTTCAAGACCGAATTTCTTTTGGAACTTTATAATCCAGTGATAGAGTGTTCTAGTACGCTCAATTTCACGCTTAAGGTTTCGTCGGGACTGCTCTAGATTTTTCTTGGAAGCCTCTTTGGTGCTATCGAAGCGAGGTTTTTTATGTCTTTGGTGACCTTGGTCAGAAGCATTAGATAATCGCTCCACTGTTAAAGTCTCCTACTATCTTTGCGATTTCGTCGTATAACATGCTAAAGCTGTTAATAGGGTATAAGTCACTACTAGGAACGCTATTTGGAGTTCTTTATGCCCTTCTAGCTGTTTGAACATCTTTTTCAAAGAAACTGCAAACATAGAGGTCTTCTTCTATCTTTGCACTTTCTCAACCTGTGAAATTGCAAGCCATAAGAGCATCATTCAAGCGGCAAGCTTTTGAACCCCAGCGGGGGCGTTTTGTCACTCTCAAAAAGCTCTACTGCTTGAGTTCTCTTCTCGACTCAGTATAGCCAATGCAAGAGAGTATTTCTTAACTCAAAAGGCCCTCTCATGAACAGCCGTCTTCTCTAAAGATAGCTGATGAAAGAGGTTTTTTCCAGGGACAAAGCGGACATCTGGTGCAAAAAAGCGGACATCTGGTGCAAAAAAGCGGATAGTTTCTGGAACAAAAGAGGATAGGTGAACAAGAGAACCGCTGTTATTTTCCAGCTACGCCATACTCTCTACCTTACTTTGCTAAATTCAAGCAGGGGATGCAGATCTATGTAGATATCCCCTCTTCTCCCTCGCTGGGTGAGTATTCATACTCCTAAGTGGATCATGTTATAATAGAGACCATGAGTGAAGATGAGCCCTGATGTGCCATTGAAAGGAAAAAATGAGCCTATTTTTCTCCTCTCAGAAGGCATTGATTCCAACTAATAGGGAAAGGGATTGCCAAGGAGGGAAAAAGCTGGGATAATTCTTGCAAAAGAAGAAAAATCGAGCAAGAAAAGGACTTATCCCATGAGTCATGATACCGCATTTTCTCCCCCAAAGGCAAGTGGTGGAGTGCATGAGCAGATTGAAAGCTTTCTGCAGACAGTCATGCAGGGCCTTATGCGTCCCCACAATCAAGATGCAGCAGAGCAACTTGGCAAACCGAGCCGTCTACCCGGACCTATTAGTTGGAATCAATGGGCAATGCGTATGGAAAGAATAATCGTCCGTTAACATCATCTCACAGGAGCTTTTTCTTGTCAGCCTCAACTCTTTCCTGGCTTAACTTGACGCCTATTGCACCTAACATTTTGAGTGTCTCTTGTTGCATCTCAGTTAGACCTGTTACCCCCGTAATATCCATGCGCTCGTAGGGTCTCTCAACTCTGAGTGTCAGAAGGCAGGTCCCGGTGTCAACATTCCACAGCTTCACGATTTCGTCATCACCTCCACTCAGTAGAAGACTGCCATCTCGGCTAACGACAAGAGATGTGACATTGCCGCTATGTCCTTGAAGGGGTCGAATTAGGCGTTCCTCGTTTATGTCCCAGAGTTGAATCGTGTGATCATTACTGCTAATAGCCAGAGTTTGTCCGTCTGGACAAAAAGCGATTGGATAGGTTAACACCTTTCGTCTCTGCAGGACCTTGAGGCACTGACCGGTGCTGACCTCCCACAAGCGGATGGTGTGGTCATTGCTGCCGCTGACCAGCAGACGTCCATCGGGGCTGAAGGCCACCGAGCGCACCCAGGTACTGTGACCCTGCAGGACCTTGA
>DASYAN010000363.1:0-14189 GCA_036501345.1 Ktedonobacteraceae bacterium | reverse complement strand
AACTAAAGATGGTGCACAAAGGAATGCGGGTTAGTATGAAAATGTCTTTTTTTTCTCTCCAGATGTCTCTTTTCCTCTAGGTGGAAAGATCATCTATTCAGTATACTTGAGGGTAAGAGGCCCGAAAGTGCAAAGATAGTGACAGGAGATAATATTCATGGAAAAATTAATCGGAACTTTCAAAAAATTAGAAAATAGGAACGCAACATCTGATGGAGAAAGCATAGAACTACGTCAAATAAGCCCATCAGAGCAACGAAGAGCAGAGAGACCATGACTTTTTCCTAGTCAAAGTCAGGAGCAGTCAAGATCACATGAGGTCGATCGTACTCAAGTAGAAGCACAGTTCAAGGAAACGCTCGATGAAATCGGTAAATACAACGAGTTCTACGAAAGATTGGCTAACTTCATCAAAAAATTCGAGGGTTTCACCGCCCAACCTCAATCTCAGGTCCGGCTAGAGGAATGGCAGAAGTTCGCAAGAGAGGCCAAATTGTTCCAGCACTCTCCTGAATCGCAGATCAATCGCCTCGATCTAGCTGACAAACTTAGTTCGTCCCTCGAACATAATGTGAAGCGCTTAAAAGATTACCCCTTATCTGACAATCAAGAATTATCTAAAAATGCCTTCGATATGATTGCATACATCAAAAGCGATAAGAATCATAGTTTCTCTGTGCCTCAGGAGAAAGCACAACAGATAGAATCATCCTGTCGAGACACATTTATACAACGGTCTCAAGAACTACTACGAGAAAGGTACCTTATCTGTGTATATCCCGAATGCACATTCCCTTTGGCGAAAGAGTTTGGCGGATTAGAGCGTTTTGTCCGGATAGAGATGGGTCCCTATGAAAAATTGTGTTTACCCAAAGATGCGAGTGAAGAATTTATTCGACAGGAATTTAGCAGTCGTAGCGCCTACAGCTGCTACGTTAACCGCACAGATAACGTTATCATCATAACACGTACATATAGAAATAATGATGCATACGATTCTGAGGAGGTATATAACTATCCCAAGACATTACCCTCATCAGAGGTCCTTTCCTATATGTATCAGGAGGCAGATCAGCATTTTAGACAAAAAAATCCTGGCTCTACACCCCCAAAAAATGAAATAACAGTTATAGTGTATAACATTGAAAATCACCAATCAAGAGGAGTATTGGGAAAATTAGATATTCCTAGAGAAAAAAAGCTATACCGTAGATATGAAGAATCAGAGATCTTTCAAGAACTAGAGAATACACCGAGTGGGCGACCTATTTTCTTTGCTCTTGCTCAGCATCCAGAGCAGTTTGGTCGCTTGGAGGTAGATAGCATTGAGGTGAGAAAGGACAATGGCTATTATCACATGATCCTGTATGCCTCTCCTCTCTATAATGACACCCATCCACAAGGAGCTTAAGTGTGCTTCAAGAAGAGGATATACGATGAAACATTTGGTGATATTAATCCTTTAATGGAAGGAGCAGCAGAACGGTTATTGTCCCCATGTAACAACTGACACTTATAGAGGGCATTTCACAACTCGAAATTTTTCGAGAACCTCGTCGTAGACTTACTGATCGCAATGGGCTATGGAGGCTCAAGAAAAGATGCGGGTCAAGCGATTGGTCAAGTCGGGGATGGAGGTATAGATGGAATAATAAAAGAGGACAAATTAGGGCTAGACGCTATTTATCTTCAAGCGAAAAGATGGGAAGGAACTGTCAGCAGGCCTGTTGTGCAAGGTTTTGCTGGAGCACTCATGGGTAAAAAAGCACGAAAAGGCATATTAATTACAACCTCGAATTTTTCACAGCAGGCAATAGACTATGCTAACAGCATTGATAACCTAAAGATTATCCTGATTGATGGCAAACAACTTGCCCAATTTATGATAGATCATAATGTGGGAGTCACTGAAGAGTCAAGATATATCGTGAAAAAGATAGATCTCGACTACTTTAGCGAAGAATAAGTAATCAGCTAGATTATCTCTAGTCCACCCACATCCAGTAGTAGCAGATATGGGAAGTTAGTACATAGGCCTATCCACTTGCAGCCTGTGCTATTATAATATATAAAAACAATTCATAATACCAACAAAGTGCTTGGAGCAGTTCTGGTGAATTGCTCCAAGCATTCTCAATATGAATAAAGATCGACATCCCAGTTGGCTGTCAATTTGGCAGCCGACTTTATAATAGATTCCTAAAATAAAACAAACTAGGCTACTAACAAAGAGAGGTGTGCAATGAGCACAACACAACACACAGAACAACGTCAGCCAAAGACGATGTTTGACAAAATCTGGGATGCCCACGTCGTACGCTCTGCTCCCGGAGAATCTACTATTCTTTATATTGACCGCCATCTGGTCCATGAGGTTACATCTCCCCAGGCCTTTGCAGGTCTTAAAACTGCTGGGCGTCCCGTACGCCGCTCCGACGCTACAGTTGCCGTCCTCGATCATAATGTGCCGACTGTGAATGGACGCCGTATGGGCGATGTTATAGACCAAGAGAGTTGCTTGTCTATCACGACAATGGAGCAAAATGCTCAAGGCTTTGGTGTGACGCTCTACGATATGCAAAATATTAATCAGGGCATTGTTCACGTTATTGGACCTGAACTTGGGATAACTCTTCCTGGTATGACGCTGGTTTGCGGCGACTCGCATACTTCAACACATGGCGCACTTGGTGTATTCGCTATTGGCATCGGTACCAGCGAGGTAGAGCATGTGCTGGCAACGCAGTGCCTCTTGCAGGAGAAGCCAAAGACGATGAATATCCACATCGAGGGCACACTGGAGCCAGATGCGACGGCTAAAGACGTGGCACTAGCAGTCATTGGTAAGCTGGGAACAGGCGTCGGCACCGACCATGTGATCGAGTTTAGCGGTTCAACCGTGCGTAATCTCTCCATGGAAGGGCGTATGACCCTCTGCAATATGGCAATTGAAGCTGGTGCAAGGGCTGGTATGGTTGCTCCCGACGAGACCACTTTCGCGTATATCAAGGGACGCCCCTTCGCTCCCAAGGAAGACCTCTTCGATCAGGCTGTTGAGGCATGGCGCCAACTGTCCAGTGACCCCGGTGCGCACTTCGATGCAGTCTACGAAATCAATGTAGAAGGGTTGCGCCCACAGGTAACTTGGGGAACCAATCCTGGTATGGTCACCGACGTCACTGGTGCTGTTCCCGATCCCGCTGCAGAGGCAGATCCTATCAAGCGCCAGAGTTATGAGCATGCTCTACAATATATGGGATTACAGCCGGGTCAGAAGATTCAGGATATCAAGATCGATACAGTCTTCATCGGTTCCTGCACCAACTCGCGCCTTGAAGATCTGCGTATGGCCGCTCAGTACGTTAAGGATAAACATGTCGCACCAAATGTGCGTGCCATTGTAGTTCCTGGTTCGATGCGCACACGTCTTATAGCTGAAGAAGAGGGATTAGCAGACATTTTCCGTCAGGCTGGTTTTGAATGGCGTGAGGCTGGCTGTAGCATGTGTATTGCCATGAATGGCGATCGGCTTAGCGATGGTGAGCGTTGTGCCTCGACCAGCAACCGCAATTTCGAGGGCCGCCAGGGACGCGGTGGACGCACTCACCTCGTCAGTCCCGCTATGGCCGCCGCCGCTGCTATCGCTGGCCATTTTATAGATATCCGCGACCTGTAATGAGGAGAAATACACTTCATGGAACCTTTTACAACACATACTGGCCTGGTAGTACCGCTGGACCGCACTAATGTGAATACTGACGAAATTATACCTGCTCGCTTCCTCAAATCGATCAAACGTACAGGCTTTGGCAGTGCACTTTTTGCAAATTGGCGTCTGCTGCCGGATGGATCACCAAATCCTGATTTTGTGCTCAACCTGCGACGTTATCAGGGAGCTAGTATCCTGCTAGCAGGTGATAACTTTGGCTGCGGATCATCACGCGAACATGCTCCCTGGGCTATCCGCGAGTATGGTTTCCGCTGCATAATCGCTCCCAGCTTCGCCAACATCTTCTACAACAACTGCTTTAACAACGGTATCTTGCCAGTCACCTTTGACGAAGCGATCGTACGAGAACTACTAGCCGAAGCGGAGACCACCGAAGGCTATAACCTGAGTGTGGATCTGGCAACCCAGACCGTAACAACACCCAGCGGACGGGTCCTGAACTTTGAGATCGACCAGTTCCGCAAGCAAGCGTTACTCAAAGGCCTGGATAACATCGGCTGGACGCTCTCCCATGCCGACGAGATCGCAACCTACGAAGCTCGTCGCAAGCAAGAAGCTCCCTGGCTCTTCGCTTCCAGAGCATAGTTAGCAATAGATGATAAAAACGGACGCAATGATGTTTAACTTCTTCATCCGGCAATTCATTGCCCGAGTATAGGGGCCCAATTCACCGTGTGCCCTCTGGGTATTGCGCCCGTGGGGTGGGGTTTGCTGCCTTAATTTGTCAAAAACCATCATTGCGTCCGTGGGGTGGGGTTTGCGGACATCGGCTTCATTTGTCAAACATCATCAGCGCGTCCGTTGTCCCCCACTATACATCGCGGGCTTCATTTGTCAAACATCATTGCGTCCGCTAATCACCTACACTCTCTACGGCTCTACTTTAACACCACGCCAGAAAGCCACATAATCTTTTATGTTTTGTGCCCTTGATTTTGGCTCAGGATAATACCAGGCTGCATCAGGATTTTCAGCGCCATTGACCTCGACGTTATAGTAGCTGGCAAGTCCCTTCCAAGGGCAGGTTGTATGTGTCTCACTTGGCTTCAGGTACTCAGTATGAATGCTATCTGCCGGAAAGTAATAGTTGTTTTCAACAATCTGGCAGTTATCGCTCTCTGCGAGCACTACTCCATTCCAAACAGCTTTTGCCATTTATATGGGTCCTTTCTATATCTCTTCTTTGCTAATACAAAGTAGCCTTCCGTATAGTATACCACCCTCTCAATACAGATGGGAGAGATCTCAGCACTATCCCCATCCTGCTACTCAGCAAGTATAGGCCTCACTGGTGTTTGATACAGGCGTTCTATAGTTAATTTGTCCTGTACTTAAGATCCTCCCTCTATTCGGTTGCTGTAGAATAGTAGAGATCGATAAAGATCAATCTCTTTTCAAATTTGGAGGTCAAATGAAGAAGTTTTTCCTCGGTAAGAGTAAAAGATTTCTCACTGGCGGAATATTTGCGCTAGCCATCTTAGGGTCAGTAGCCGTTATTTGCCTAAAAGATGTGCCTTTGTCATTCGCACAACAGGCTGGTATTATATCTGGTCGTTCATGCAACAATACTGGAGGTTCCATGTTCGGGCTACTAAATACCAACGCAGCCTGTCAAGGGCTGGCTAGCTCACCAAATATAAAGAAGAACACATTACCAAGCAGCTCAAACCTAGCAGGACAAATCCAAGCACACCTCAAAAACACAAACCCCAATTCCACCCACAGTCCTAGCCCTAGCCCTACACCAACCTCGAAAGGCACATCCAATTCCTCTGCGAGCCACAGTCCCACACCCACTCCAAGCTCCACTTCTAACAGCACCTCACCTTCATCGGGAAATATCCCCCAGACGGGAAACACCCTTCCGAGCGGACAGACAACTGGCAGTGATACCGTAGCCCAAGCAGCGCAGGCTGTACTCAACCAGATCAATTCAGCACGAGCTCAGGCTGGTCTACCTGCGCTGCAATGGAGTACTCAGCTAGTGAACAGTGCCCATAGCCATAATCTTGCTATGCAGTCTGCAAACCAGATGTCACATCAGCTTCCCAACGAGCCAGATCTCGGCACTCGTGTCAGCCAAGCGGGAGTCAACTGGTCATCCGCAGGCGAAAATATAGGCTATAGTACAGACTATCTCCATCCCACAAATGCAGCGACTGGCTTAGACCAGGATATGCTAAATGAGCAACCACCTGATGACGGACATCGCCAGAATATCCTTTCAAAGGATTTTACGATCGTAGGCATTGATGTATTCATCGATACCACAAACAACAAGATCTGGCTAACCGAGGACTTCGCTCATCCCGCATAACCTTTCCCGATTACCCACTTGTTTGATCGAGCCATAAGCTGACCTTACCAACTACATCGATATGCGAGCATTTATGCGTATCGATGTAGTTCTTAGTTTCTCCGACCAAGGATAAATGCCTATTTGGAAGGCGAAAAACAAGCCTCACCTTTTAATTGACTTTTGCTGGCTTGTCAATGCCTAGCGAGGATGAATGCATATCCTGTTTGGCTCTCTCGAAGAGCAAAAGATAGTAGAGCAATGCACGATTATGAAAATTGTAGAGCTTATCTATGACATTAGAAACTATGCGTTTCTTCTTCACGACGGTTGACCAAGTTAAACTCTGGTTGGCATGTGGAGAACTAGACCGGGCTATACACTGGGCAGAGAAGTTAGATCTGCAAGAGCAACAAGGTGCATCCAATCAGGTAATAGCACAAAAACTGGTTATTGCTATAGATACCGTCAAACGTCATGTCAGCCACATCTTCTCCAAATTAGGCGTACAGAATCGAGTGCAAGCAGTAAGACAGGTACAAGAGCTCAGTTTACTGTCAGAATAAGACTGCCATTCACCTTCTTTACAAAGATTGCTGACCATGCTAGAATATCCAAGGAGCATATATTCACAGAAGATGGATCAGTTCTTTGGAAGAAACACAACAATCCTTACAGCAGGAAGAAACTATCGCAAATGCACCAAAGCTCTTAGAAAATCAGCTTCTGGCCACAAAATTCTTTGCGCCTGTTACAGCGAGTACTCTGATCTCCCGCCCTCGTCTGACTGCCTCTCTGCAGCAGAGTTTGAAGTATCCTCTCACACTCATCTCGGCTCCTGCAGGCTTCGGCAAGACCACCTTACTCTCTGCTTGGGGACAGTCTCTTCCTGCAACGGCTCCCAAGCTCGCCTGGGTCTCCCTCGACGAGGAAGACAATGAGCCTGTGCTCTTCTGGACCTATGTGGTAACAGCACTCAATATGCTCCAGCCAGACCGCTTTACCTCACTCCTGATGCAACTACAGTCCCCACAACCTCCACCCACCAAATACATCGCGATGGCACTTATCAACGCACTAGTGGAGGGAACAGAGCATTTCCTGCTAATCCTGGACGACTATCACCTCATCACCGAGCAGCAGGTGCATGCCAGCCTCTCCTATCTGATCGAGCATCTTCCGATCCAACTACACATCATTCTATCGACCCGGACAGATCCCCCTTTACAGCTTTCGCAACTGCGGATACGCCACCAACTGCTGGAAGTACGCACGGATCAATTGCGTTGTACGGCAGAGGAGACCAAGACCCTCTTCAAAGAGGCTATGGACATCCAACTACCTGATGAGACCATCCAGGAAGTGACCACTCGCACGGAAGGCTGGCTGGTGGGACTACATTTGCTCGGTCTTTCTCTCGAAAAGCAGACCAATCCTCTCACCTTCGTCCAGGAAATCAGTGGAGATCAACGCTATATCCTGGACTATTTGACCGAGGAGGTACTACGACGCCAGCCCCAGGATGTGCAGACCTTTTTGCTCTCCACCTGCATCCTCGAACATCTCACGGCCTCACTCTGTGACGCTGTCATGCAAACAAGTGGCAGTTACCAGATGCTCCAACGGCTCGAGCAAGCCAACTTATTTGTCGTATGCCTCGACAGCAGACGCCAATGGTATCGTTATCATGCCCTCTTTGCTGAAGCCTTGCACTATCAGTTAGAGCAGACACGTGCTGATCTGATACCTATCTTGCACCATCGTGCCAGCATCTGGTATGCTGAACATGAACAGACCACGCAGGCCATTCTGCATGCCTTGCGTACTCGCCAGTGGCTGTGGGTTGCTGATCTCATTGAGCGTACCCCGTCGTTGCTGTCATATACCTGGGGAGCTAGTGGTGAATATGAGCTGATTCTGCTCCGACAGTGGCTTGAGCAGTTGCCAGCAGAAGTCATGGGTTCCCGGCCTCGCCTCTGCCTTGTCTGCGTCCAACTCTTGTGGACAGTTGCTCCATATTCTATATTGCAAGCTTGGCTCGATGCAGCCGAAGCAATACAGACTGCTTCGCTCAAGGCACAGATGCCTCAAGCACTACTCGACCCGCAAGAGCGACAGAAGCAAGAAAATTTGCTCGGAGAGATAATTGCCCTTCGGGCCTACCTGCTGGGCTTTCACGGAGAACCATCAACACTCTCGCTCTGCCTACATGCCCTCGCTCTGCTCTCAGCAGACAATTACCTCTCACGTGCACTCATCGCCTGGGTTCAGCACACGGTCTATTTTTCTTCTTCTGCCAACGACGCGGAGGCCGCAATCCAAAGTGGGCTGCAAGGAATCTCCCTTGCTCAAGCGTCAGGGAAGAATGGGATTATGTTCCCTGCATTGTGCATAGCAGCCCGATACATGGTAAAATTAGGGCGATTGCACGAAGCTCTGCATCTGACCCAGCAAGCAACTCAGTTGGGAACGAAGCAGGGAGAACTTGCGTTACCTGAGGTAGGCTGGCCCACTCTGGTACAAGCCGAGATTTTGCGTGAGTGGAATGAACTCAATGCGGCCCACGCTCTCATAGAAGAGGCCATCGAGCTGTGCAAACAGAGCAAAACGGTTGCATCGATTGTGTATGTATATCTTGGGTACGCAGTGCTGCTGCGTGTCTCCCTGTCGCGCTGCGATCTAGAGACAGCTCGTTCTGCCCTCTTGCAGCTTGAACGTATCGCTAGAAGCATGAACCAGCCTTGCTATCTCCACTATTGGTCCCTCTTCACTACAATCGACCAAGTACGGCTCTGGCTGGCCTGTGGGGAGCTGGACCGTGCCATACGCTGGGTTAAGGAACTGGATATCACAGAGCGGAACGGTACCCCCTTTACTCATGAACGGGAAGAGGTGGCACGGGTTCGCATCCTCTTAGCTACAGATGAGCCAAAAGTCGCTTTGCAGCGATTAGAGCCCATATTGGTCAGAGCAACTACAGGTCAACGTTGGGGGCACGTAATTGAGATGCAGCTCTTACAAGCTTTGGCCTACCAGATGTGCCAAGAAGAGACCAAGGCCCTCGTCGCTCTCTCTGAGGCAGTTCGCCTGGCCGAGCCAGAGGGCTATATTCGCTGCTTCGTAGACGAAGGAGCTTCGATGGAAACTCTGCTCTATCACCTGCGAAAGCGGGACGGCAAGCAAGGGCCAACTCCCTATCTGGACACACTGCTTGCCGCCTTCCAGCAAGAAAGCACAGCACATATACCAAAGAAAGAACAGACAAAAGCCCAAGCACTACCAAATCCCCTAAGCGAGCGAGAACTACAGGTCCTGCAGTTGTTGGTGCAGGGTGCATCTAATCAAGAGATTGCGCAAGAACTGGTCATTGCCATTGATACCGTCAAACGCCATGTCAGCCACATCTTCTCCAAATTGGGTGTGCAAAATCGGGTACAAGCGGTCAGGCAGGCACAAGCACTTGGTCTTGCTAGATGAGAAGCTCTGAATTCTTCCTTAACTTGACATTTCCCTATTCTGCTGGTATCCTTATAATAATCCAATTAGAGTTTGGACCCGCATTGAGCGAAATTAGTATGAGAGCAGCAGCTGACAGCGATCCGAAAAAGAGTGGAAGTTCGGAATGGTGATGCTATCTCAGAACGCATTCGTGAGCGGCTGACCGAAGAAAGTCTCCTATAATTTTGCTTTTATGGCATTGTACAGCAGACAAGTAGGACAGGTGGGTAGTTCCCGCGCCAGAAATAACTGCAGAAAAAAGTGGTCTTTTCGCTTTTTATGAGGAAAGACAATTAGGGTGGCACCACGGGTTTGATAGAGTAATATATATCATCTCTACACTCTCGTCCCTTCAATGTTTATGGAAGGGGTGAGGGTTTTTTTATTGCCTCACTCTCTTCTACAGAAGAGTCAATTGAAGGAGGCATTATGACAAAATTATGGCAAAAAGGCTATAGCGTCCATTCATTAGTAGAGCATTATGAAGCAGGCCAGAATAGCAAACTCGATATGCGACTGATCCGTCATGACGTCTGGGGCTCACTTGCTCACGCTGCAATGTTGCGTTCTATTGAGGTTCTGACCGCAGATGAACATAAGACACTTAAAACAGCTCTATGTGAGATTCTCCAGCTAGAGGCAACAGACGAGTTTATTATTCAACCTACCGATGAAGATGTCCATACCAGCATTGAGAATTACCTAACCACAAAGACTGGCACTACTGGCAAAAAGATCCACATGGCACGCTCACGCAATGATCAGGTATTGGTAGATACACGCCTATATGCAAAAGAGCATCTGCACCTCGTGGCTCGCAAACTCTTTACACTATGCGAGTCTCTGCTCACATTCGCACAGAAGAACATGGATATTCCGATGCCCGGCTACACCCATATGCGCCGTGCAATGCTCTCCTCAGTCGGTCTATGGGCAGCCAGTTTCGCTGAGGCCTTGCTAGATGACGAGCAGTTGCTCTCAGCAGCCTACGCCGTCAACGACCAATCGCCACTTGGCTCCGCAGCTGGCTATGGTGTACCCCTATCGATTGATCGTCAGCTTGTCGCGGATCTGCTAGGTTTCTCCCGCGTGCAGAATAATGTCATCTACACACAAAGTAGCCGTGGTAAGATCGAAGCAGCTATCGTTCAAGTTCTCACACAAATCATGCTAGACCTGAGCAAGATGGCACAAGACATGCTACTCTTCACAACTGCAGAATATGGCTTCTTTCAAGTCTCGCAAGAAGTTTGCACGGGTAGCAGCATCATGCCACAGAAACGCAACCTGGATGTCATGGAACTGGTCCGCGCACGTGCCCAGACAATGCTAGCCCTCCAACAACAAATTCTTGGTATCATTACTGGTCTTCCTTCCGGCTATAATATGGATAATCAAGAGACCAAGCGTCCTTTCATAGAAGCCCTGGATCTTGCGGAAGAGAGCCTCGACATTTGCACACTAGTCGTGAATAATTTGCATGTCAATACTGAGCGCTTGATTGGCGCGTGTACATTTGAATTGTTTGCTACTGATCGCGCATATGAAATGGCAACCAGCACCAATATGCCTTTCCGCGATGCATACCGCATTGTGGGAGCTGAAGTACTGGCCCAGCTAGACCGTAATGTTCCCTTCCCAACTGAGAGCCAGGGACAACTTGTCAATCGCCTCAAAGCCCGCAATCACGTGGGCGGTGCTGGCAATCCTGGTTTAGACCAAGCTCATCAACGCCTGGAACTGGCAGAGCAATCATGGCAGGAACAGGCCACAACTTTTAAGACTGCTATACAGCAGCTTGTTGGCACACAGAACATATCTATCTTGGAGGAATAGCATGGCAACAGTTGTACTCGCATATTCTGGCGGACTCGACACCTCAGTCGCAATCCGCTGGATCAAAGAAAAATACGATTTAGATGTTATTGCCGTGACAATTGATGTAGGTAACGAACGTGACTTACCTGCGATTGCCGCCCGTGCCAAGAAGATTGGTGCGGTCAAAGCCTTAATTGTCGATGGCCGAGCCGACTTCGTGCGCTACTTTGTGTGGCCCGCCCTGCAAGCAGGTGCCATCTATGAGGGACAATATCCGCTGGCAACCGCTCTGGCACGGCCATTGATTGCACGCTTGCTAGTTGAAGTGGCACATGAGGAGGGGGCAGTAGCTGTAGCCCATGGCTGCACGGGTAAGGGCAACGACCAAGTTCGTTTCGATGTCTCCATTAACACCCTTGCACCCGATTTAAAGATTATTGCGCCTGTGCGTGAGTGGAGTATGACTCGTGACAACGAGATTGCCTATGCCGCCGAACATAATATTCCTATCTCAGTCACCAATGCCAGCCCATACTCAGTTGATCAAAATCTCTGGGGACGCAGCGTTGAGTGTGGTATCCTGGAAGATCCCTGGGCCGAGCCGCCTGCCGAAGTCTACTCTTGGACTGCTGATCCCGACACATCAGAACCTCTTGAACCGACCTACTATGAGATCACCTTCAAGCACGGCATCCCTGTTACACTCGATGGCGAGAAGACTGACGGCGTCACGCTGATTGAGATACTGAACAAGCAAGCAGGCAAATACGGCATCGGACGCATTGATCATATCGAGGATCGCTTGGTGGGCATCAAATCGCGTGAGATCTACGAAGCTCCTGGGGCCATCGTCCTGCATACTGCACACCGTGCACTGGAGACATTGAACCTCAGTCGTGACCAGATCCGCTTCAAAGAGATTGTCGCTAGCGAGTATGCACGCCTGATCTATAACGGGCAGTGGTACAGTGCTCTGCACCAAGACCTAGCAGCCTATGTCCAGAGCACCCAGCGCTTTGTCAGCGGTACGGTGCGTGTGAAGCTTTCACGTGGTCATTGTCAAATTGTTGGACGCAAGTCAGAGCACTCACTCTATGACCATGGTCTAGCAACCTACGATAGTGGCGATCAATTTGATCACAATGCTGCTCTCGGCTTTATCAAGCTGTGGGCACTGCCATTGAGCACACAAGCCCAAGCCCAACTTCTGCCTTCCGTCGGCATAGAAGGCAACCTACTCAAGAGCGGTGAGACAAAGGTCCAAGTGGCACAAGACAACGAATAGCTACGCCCTACGGACGCGATACTCAGAGGACACACAGTAAATCGGGCCTCTACCCCGCAATTCATTGCGCGAGTGTAGGGGCCCGATGTATCGCGCCGAGTGAGCTGGCAACCCACTCATCCATGTGCCATAACATGTATAAAGTGCTTGAAGCACATCAGCAGGTATTTAATAATTAATCAGCGCAAAAACGTCGTGGCCTTTTAAACGTTCACGCCCTTTGAGATAATTCAGCTCCACCAAGAAGGCAATACCCGCGATATTACCACCAAGCTTCTCTACCAGCTCGATGGCAGCTGCAACGGTTCCTCCGGTTGCCAATAAATCATCGACGATCAAGACCCGCTGGCCCGACTTGATCGCATCCATATGGACTTCTACGATGTTCGTACCATACTCTAGTGCGTACTCGACATTAACGGTCTGAGATGGAAGTTTACCGAACTTGCGCACTGGTACAAAGCCACAGTTGAGCAAATAAGCCAGGGGAGCCCCGAAAATAAATCCTCGCGACTCAACGCCTACAACCACCTCAATGCCAGCATCTTTGTAGTGTGCCGCCAGACGGTCCATGGCATCCCGAAATGCAGCTGAATCTTGCAATAACGGGGTAATATCTTTGAAAAGGACACCTTTTTGTGGAAAATCAGGAATATCACGTATCCGATCTTCCAGGCGTACAGGCTTAGATGTTGATGTCATTAAAAAACCTTCTCCTCTATATGAAATAGGCAGTTATGCAAGGGGCCATTGACAGCTATGCACCGCTCTCCTCGTATCAGACCTCTCTTTCGCGCCCATCACATGTTACCACACATTTTTAGCAATTCAAGAACTCTACGACTCTGTCAAATTGGTGCATACAGTGGGCTAGAGGAACCTGAAGCTAAAAGTCCAGCCTCCACGTGTTAAAAGAAAAGCTGAGATCACGCTATCATTGTAAATACGGAGGTTAACGTATGTTACATATCACTGCCGATAGCCTAATTGTCTGGCTACTAGTCTCCCTGCTGGTGGGAATACTGGGCGAGTTGCTTGCACGTAGAAGAGCACCTGATGGGATTATTGGTGCGATTATCATAGGATTTGTCGCCATCTTTCTAGTCGTTGGAGTTTTCAATATCCATTTTGCAAACGAGCCAGAGATTGCAGGTGTACCAATCATCATGCCGACTATAGTCGCTGCCCTCCTCGTAGCCCTTTGGAGTGGCTTTGCCTATCATCGAGTATATCGCCGTGGCTATGACTACTACTATCGACGAGGAAGCTATGTCCGTCGTCCTCGTCGATACCGCGCCCTCTAAAACAGACCATTGCTCCTGATAGAAGAGATACCCGTCCCTTTCCGCCAGACGGGTATCTCTTCCATTATAGTAACTATTCAGGCCGACTAGAATGCTGGAGCGGCCAGGGAAGAGGATGGAGAGAGATATTGCACTCTGTGTTGAGAAGAGAAAGAAAAACCAAGAGAAGATGATTTGATGGGAGGAGGTAACTATTCAGGCCGACTAGAATGCTGGAGCGGCCAGGGAAGAGGATGGAGAGAGATATTGCACTCTGTG
>DASYAN010000362.1:0-10710 GCA_036501345.1 Ktedonobacteraceae bacterium | reverse complement strand
TTGCCCGAAAATGTAGGGACCCGATTTACTGTATACCTTTAGGGATCGCGTTCGTGGTTTGATCGCAATTTATTGCATGGAGAAATACATGGCAACGGAAATAGGCGCGAAGGGAAAAGTCGTGCAGGTTCTGGGGGCTGTGGTAGACGTTGAATTTCCCCCAAACCAGCTACCCCAAATTTATAATGAAGTAAAGACACGCATCGCCGATTCTGAGCGAGAACTCTCTCTTGAGGTTGAGCAGCACCTCGGCAATAACTGGGTGCGCTGTGTCGCTATGGGACCGACAGATGGTCTACCACGCGGCGTAGATGCGTATGATACCGGAGCACCGATTAGCGTGCCCGTGGGTCCAAAGACACTTGGTCGTATCTTTAATGTCTTGGGTCAGGCCATCGACAACAAGCCTGAGGTTGAAAATGCTCCCCGCTATCCCATTCACCGACATGCACCGACACTGGAAGAACAGTCCTCGACGATTGAGGTCTTTGAAACAGGCATTAAAGTTATCGACCTGATCTGTCCCTTTATGAAAGGCGGTAAGATCGGAGCTTTTGGTGGTGCTGGTGTTGGCAAGACAGTTATCATTCAGGAGCTGATCAACAATATCGCTAAAGGTCATGGTGGCTATAGCGTCTTTGCTGGTGTGGGTGAGCGCACCCGCGAAGGCAATGACCTATACCATGAAATGCAGGAAGCCAACGTGCTTGACAAGCTAGCAATGGTCTTCGGCCAGATGAACGAGCCGCCTGGTTCTCGCCTACGCGTGGCACTGAGCGGTCTGGCTATCGCAGAGTATTTCCGCGACGAAGAAGGCAAAGACGTACTGCTCTTCATCGACAATATCTTCCGTTTCACACAAGCTGGTGCTGAAGTGTCCGCTTTGCTCGGACGTATGCCATCTGCTGTGGGATATCAGCCAAATCTGGCGGAAGAAATGGGCGAGTTGCAGGAACGTATCACCTCGACCAAACGTGGTTCGATCACGTCTATGCAGGCTGTCTACGTGCCCGCTGACGACTATACCGATCCAGCTCCGGCAACGACCTTTGCCCACCTCGACTCGACGATCGTGTTGGAGCGTGCGATTGCCGCCAAGGGTATCTACCCAGCTGTCGATCCGCTGGCCTCCACCAGCCGTATCCTCGATCCGCAGGTGGTCGGTCAGGATCACTACGCCGTGGCACGCGCAGTACAGCGCATCCTGCAGCGCTACAAAGAGCTGCAAGATATCATTGCCATCCTGGGTATTGATGAACTGTCCGACGAGGATAAGCTCACAGTGACACGAGCCCGCAAGCTGGAGCGTTTCTGCTCACAGCCATTCACGGTTGCAGAGGTATTCACTGGTACCCCTGGCGCATACGTTTCGCTATCAGATACGATTAGAAGCTTTAAAGAAATCGTTGAAGGCAAACACGACCACATTCCTGAGAACTACTTCCTGCTGAGAGGTCCCATCGAAGAAGTCGTGGCAGCTTATAAAGCGGATCAGAAGAAGGGCTAAGCGATGGCGACAGGCAATACGATCCATATAGAGATTGTAACTGCAGAGCGTAAGCTGTACAGCGGTGAGGCCGATGCTGTGCAAGCACCAGGATCAGAAGGCCAGCTAGGCATTTTGCCACGCCATGCAGCCCTTCTGACCACGCTTGCTCCCGGTGGACTTCGTATCAGACTCGCTGGTGCTGAGGAGACGATCTTTGTATCTGGCGGCTTCCTCGAAGTCTCAAACAATAATGTCACAGTCCTGGCTGATGCTGCTGAACATGCGGACGACATTGATCAGGCCCGTGCCGAAGAGGCTCGTCGTCGGGCACAAGAGCGCTTGGCGCAGACACAATCGAATACCGAGCGTGCTCAGTTGGAGGCAGAACTCCAGCGTGCAATTCTCCGCCTCAGAGTCGCAGAGACTGTACGCCGTGGTAATCGCCGCCGTATCACGACACCAGGATCACAACAGTAAGGCCAATACAATAATCAGGGTACCTCTTTTTCAGAGTACCCTGATTATGCTTTTTGTGCATTCAACTGTCTTAGCGGTATGCCTCGGCCTGCAGATTGAAAAGTTCCGTATATTTGCCTCTCAAGTCTAGCAATTCCTGGTGCGAACCACTTTCGATGATGTGGCCTCGCTCTATAACAAAGATACGATCAGCCAAGCGCACAGTGCTGAAGCGGTGACTGACGAAGATGACAGTACGGCCTGCTGTTAGATGACGGAAGCTCTGGAAGATATCATATTCAGCCTGGGCGTCGAGAGCACTGGTAGGCTCGTCAAGGATGAGAATAGGAGTGTCGCGCATGAAAGCACGTGCCAAGGCAAGCTTCTGCCATTCACCACCACTCAGGTCTACACCTTGCTCGAACCGACGACCCAACATGGCATCATAGCCCTTGTCCAAGCGGGCGATGATCCTGTCTGCTCCACTCTTGCGTGCAGCTGAGTCTACCAGGGTATGGTTCTCGATCTCCGTCACACGACCGATGCCGATGTTTTCACCAGCAGTCATATGGTATTTGACATAGTCCTGAAAGATCACACCGATCTGCTCGCGCAACTCATGCGGATCGTACTCCTTGATATTGCACCCACCGATCAGGATTTCGCCCTCATCAGGATTGTAGAGACGTGTCAGCAGCTTGACCAGCGTTGTCTTGCCAACTCCATTCTGGCCCACAAGGGCGACGCTCTCGCCAGCATGTAGCGTAAAGCTGATATTTTTCAACACAGGCTCACTTTTGCCAGGATAGGTAAAACTGACGTTGTGAAATTCGATATCCAGGCCTTCAGTGCCAACCGGTATCTCCAGATGTGCTGGATGCGCGGGCGCGACAATCTGCGGCTCGTAGGCAAGAAAATCGAATAGCGTGTTGATGAATAGATGATACTCGTATATCTCGGAGAGGCTATCGAGCATGCCCTGACAGTTCCTGCTAACCTCGTTGATTGCTATAGTGTACTGCGTCAGGGCTCCTAGGGAGATGCGGCGCTGGATGGCCTGGAAGGCAACATAAAAGTAGAGGCCAGCACTAGCAAGCATCGGCAACAATGACCAGAGCAGACTGATACATATGTGCTTAGCTTGGAGCTGTTTGTCTTCCTGGTACATTTGGTCACTCAACACATGATAACGCTCAGTAAAGAAGTGAGTCAGGTTGAACTGCTTGATTTCTTTGTTATAGGTATCGGTGGTGAGGAGATCGACGATGTAAAGCTGCTGGCGCTTGCGCGGCGATTGCCATAATGCTCTCCAGTAGTTCCTCAGACCATAGCGGCTATCGGCAAGGAACGAAGGGATAGGAACAACCAAGGCAACCAAGGCAAGCCACCAGCTTAGCTGAAAGAGTAGACCGAGCATCACGATCGTAGTCACCAGACTACTGCCCAGGCTAAAAAGCTGCACTATCAGCAGCAGAGGCTTGTTTATGACCTCCTGACGGGCACGGGTGAGGCGATCGTAAAATTCCGCATTCTCGAAAAAGGTGAGATCCAACGTACTGGCCTTACGCAGAATCAGCAGAGTCATGTGATCGGAGAGACGATGGTTTAGTAATATTTGGAGTGTTGCATGCAAACGCATACAAAAGCGATTGATTAGGTTGACTACCAGTTGTAGGATGACAGGTAGCACAATAGGTTGTATAGTACCATACATGATACCTTGAAGTGCTCCGTCAATTAACAAGCGAGCGATGATCACAGTAGCAAGCGGCGTGACACCCTGCAACAGCATGATGAAGGCCATGCCCATCACTAGCGAAGGGCTAGCATCCCAGATCAGGCGCAGCACGCGTGGTAGACAGACAAATGTGGTGCAGATCTCACGCAGATTGAATTCTTTTGGTGCGTTAGCTTTCTGCATTCTTTGCTCCTTCGACTATCAACAAAGCCTGGAGTTAAAGATTACTACACTCCTTTTGTATGTCAACAACGTGCTGCGTAGCTACCCTCCAGTTTTTCTAGTTTTCCACTAGGATTTATATGGAAGCTTGTCAATCCAATTCTCAGGAACCACGAAACCAAAACTCCAGCGGTTTCGCATTGTGCCATTGACGATACAGTGCCAGAAGAGCTTATCTTTCTCTTGTTCGATCTTAAAGAACCTTGCTAGCTTTGGACGCTCCTCCAATGTGATAATCTCTTTGCTCTCAGGGTTCATGTAGCGGAAGAACGATGTGCTGCCAGGATCTCCATTAGGTTCATCGAAATCGATGAGATACATTCTCCAACCTGACTGTGTTTCATTCGTGTGCCATAGCCTGTAACTCAACGGAGGATACCACAAGCTACCAGAGAACCGGATCTCACTTCCGAAGAAACCTTCGAGGAGGGAAATCATCCGAGTCTTTGCCTGAAAGTACTGGTTATAGAGCGGATGCTCAACGTGTTGATCAAGGTTGACAAGATGGAAATCCCGCCGGGAGAAATCGTGCTCGCCTAAGGAGTGCTGCCAATGAGATTGCATCACTTCCTGGTAGCGTCTACCAAAATCGGGCGCAGCGGGAGACATGGATGTGAACTGAAAATCATCTTCACGGAAACTCTTCTCATAGAGACTAAGGTCCACAGTGGATGGTTTGATCTTGAGGTTGTTCAATTCCCTGATGATTTCTTGGAAGCCAGGAATCTGTTGCATGTCGAATTCATAATGGTAAAAGGCTGAGTTGGGACAACTGGTTTGTTTTGCTTGGGATGCAGTTCCAAGAGAACCGCTTTCCTCACTAAACGAGGCTGATGCCGCCGCCAAATCCTGGGTATCAAAAATGTAACCGAGTCTTTTACCAATTGCAATCACTTCTTTTGTGTCTGTTACAGCCTTCATTTGCTGCTTGAGCTCATTCGAACTAACCATCTCTTGGAGAAAATTTACGCAGTATTCGATGGACATAGTCACATTCTCCTTACATATTAAAACTAACAACAAACACTCTCGACACAGGACTGGAGCAAGATGTATGGTTGCGCTAGGGACTAGTTGAACGCACCGAGGAAAGCCTCCAATTTCCACATAGCTTTTATCGAAGTTTCGGGAAGTCCAACAGTAACGATGAAGGAACCTGCTCCGGATAGGCTAATCTGAGGAAATGCATTCCCAATCCGGCCAGACCGAGCATTAGCCCCGGGAAAACATCGACACCGATACCGCCGAAGATCCAGTTGTTTGCTTTCTCAAAATTCCGCCACTGAGCTTGCGCTTGCACATTGGCTTCCATTTGGAAAGCTGGCTCGTCCTTCAGTTTGGCAAATCGCAGAAAGAGTTCGGCATTGCCCGCTTTGCCATGACACAGGGTATCGTTACCAAGCCTGTGGAAACCACGTAGTGTCGCCGCAAGCGCCAGATGGGCCTCTTTCAGCAAGTCGTCGTCATTCTTCCCTAACATTGCCCAGCTCGCGATACGGCTCAAGCCAATTCCTGCAGCACCATTACACCAAGCGTTTGCGAAATGGAGCCCGTTCTGGTTAGCGGCTATGCCTTGCGTTCGCAAGTCGTACCAGTCTTGCTCGTTTTCATCAAAGTAGAGAGCTTCGTAAATGAAGGCCTGCTTGCCAGCTACAATGTAGTCTGGCAGGTTAGCGACACAACCTAATGAGATCAGCGCCCAACCGATGCCACCCGCTCCATGGGCAAAGCCAGTCAGATTGGCCTTAGCTTCCTCTGGTCGTCTGAGCGGCCAACTGAGTCCGTTCTCCTTGCGTTCAGCATGCTGCAACAGATGCTGAGCACAGCGATGGGCATAATCTAGCCCATCGCCTGAGGTTGCCTCCGCTAGTCCAATCATTACAGGGATAACACCTGCAGTACCGCTTAATACATCAAAGTCCCTATCTTTTTCGATTTGTGAAGAAAGCTCACGACTGAGTTCGACGGCCATGTCTAGCAGTTTCGGCTTCTTCCAGAGGTGATGAAGATGGATCAACAAATAGATCAATCCGGCTAGCCCCTGGAAGGCTCCAATTATCTTCCCGTCGCGGTAGGCAATGGAATATGACATAGCACGTTCCGCAGCGTGGCGGAATTCCTGCTGAGGTGCAATAGCATCAAGATAGGCCAAGAATAAGGCAATGCCCGCAGCACCATTATAAAGATCCGTCTGGATATCAATTTCGCTTATTCCAAGCGAGGTGACTTGATACGATTTCCAGGGTGCACGCTCAGATGGAGCACGAAGCAACTTACAGAGCTGCCAGCCGATCTGCTGCGCATAATCCACGGCTGAGGCGATGAAGGAAGGACTTTGCATTTCACTCAAAGATAGGCTAGCGGTGACATATTGAACCTGTTGCAAGCGGTTCTCTGAAGACAGGCACTTGATTCGTTCAGCCGCATATTCGATCGGTGTCACAGCCAGAGTGATCGGAAGCAATGTCTGGTGATCATGGACCAGTTCCCGGCTCTGGGCATTCACGGTAAAGATTGGGATATCTAACTGCCACAGAGATGCTAGTTCGCACTCAGCCATCAGACCGTTCTGGTCCCATTTCCGTGGATGCTCCTTCAGGCTGTTGACGATCAAGTCGATTTCTAGTGGCTCCATAAGACATTTCGGATGCCATGCTGAGAGAAGCAGTTGTGTGTACACCTGCGTTCCCCAGCTGATGAAACGGATCGAAGCATCCTCAAATAGCTCAGAGATACATTGGATCGCTTCAGATGGTTTCTGCTGGAACCATTCGTGGACCCGGTTGAATCCATTGAGAATCCAGTCCTTGAAGTCTTCAGGTTGGGCGAGACGGCCATCAAGATAAATTCGGTTAGTTGCGTCTGGATCGATGCGGATACCTACTTCATGCTTGACGGATAATTCAAAGGACAAACGGCGGTCGTTGATCCTGGGTTGGGCGAAGGGGATTTGAAAGGACTCGCCACCAGTGTAACCACTGATCCTCATCTCGGCCACGGCATCGGCAACTGGTATACGCGGCCATTCGAGTAGCCCCGTCTTGTACACCGAGTCGAGTATGGTGTCCAATGGTCGATCCTGGCTGAAGGGTAGTACGCCTAGAATTGTCTCGCCATCACATATGAAAGCATGACCATCTGCAACGAGAAGATTCTCGAAGTGCATATCGCTCCCCCCTAAGACATAGAAGAGACCCAGATAACCGCCTAACTCTTCGTAGATCCGACCAGCCTCCTCGGACGACTCCACATGATTCCTTCTAGGAGGAATCAATGCTGTATAACCATAGCCCTCCTTAGAAAGTATGCGGTGGGTCGCGAAATTGAGAACGCCGTCCCTGGCCATGTGATCCAGTACGCCTTGCATCGCGACTTCGGATCGGAGGCACCGTGGCTTGTAGACAAACGTGCCCTGATCCGAGTCTGCCAATTCCACCTCCACAAGTGCAACGCTTTGGCTGCCCACGTGATAATCGGACTTGCCAAACTTTAAAGATCTTATCGTTACAATCTTTTTACCGAAGAAGGCATCAGAGATTTCTGCTGCATCGTCACGCAGACGTTCAATGAGCTTCCGTCCGTTATCACTGAGAAAGCGTGTAATCTGGGCCAGCCAGCGCCCAAGTGTAGGAAATCTGAGATAGAAACAGTGGTAGGACTCTTTATCAGAAAAAGTCGAGTCCAAATAGCTGGTGTAATCGTCCTCAGTCGTGCGCGATTTGTCTATCCCATTTCGAGCACAGTAGACATTGGCGTCGACCTCAATCGCCCAGGCTAGTGGCAACTCGAACCGATTGAGCAAGTGGTTCTGAATGTCTTCAATCAACTGAGGACCGAACATATTTATTCCCAACGATGTATTGGCCTTCGCGCAGACCGAAATCAGTTCCCGGTGAAGCTGTGCCAGGAAAGGCTCACAAGCCTTAGCAAATTTCCCGTAATATGTCTCTGGCTTGTGCCATTCTGGAGCTAGAACTGTGCTAGGTGACAGATCAAACTCTTGCAACGAACTTTGATAAGTCGGAAGCCATGTATGGTGGATTTCGGTAAATAGGCTCTTTTCATCATATTTCAGACTATTCAGGTTCAAATCGCATAGCTTATGTGTTGTCAAGATGCTAATGAGGTATTCCCTAATATTTTTCTCAGGTGTTCCCTTGCGAAAAGATTCCGAGAGAAACTGCCCAGCCAGCTTACTGGCCAACTTGTTGACTTTCCACAAATCGAACGCGCTGAGCGTCACACTGGGAAATATTGCTACTTCTCGCTTGTTCAGCACATCAACAATTTGCATTCGCTCAGAGAGGTTGCTAGCACGGCAGGCGATATCCAAGGGAAATGTCGTATTCAAGGCGAAAACCTCCTAATATGAATAGACTTTATGCCGATTAGGAGGCAGTGAGCTGAGGATAAGACAAAGACAAAAGGCCTTTCCTCAGCTCACTATCAACCGGAATAGAGTCTAATACTAACAACCTATCGTAAGGATGTCAACCCTATAACTCAGGGCATTGATGCCGAAGGATCGCGATCTACATGATCCCCGAACGCTGGTCAATCAGAAAAGCGGCCACAAATCTATTTTGTGGTTCCGTCGCATACTGCGGTTATCGGTCCATAGCTACAAGTGCTTGCACATGCATAAACTTCCCCGGCTGCTATGCTTTCGGTCCAAAATTTCAGTGATGCTTGATCCTGCTGCTCTACTGAGTCGGGCAGAAACAAGGTATAATGGTCCATACCGAAGACACTCGTGTTATTCAACAGTTCGGCTCGGAAATCGTTATCCACTGCAGCTTGATAAAGCAACTGCTCACGGTCGAGAGAACGCTCTATAGTTGCAAGCATTGGAGTACCTCCTTAAAAACTTCTACTGAAAAGCTCCACTTGGCAACTCATGTTCACGGCATGTCCGCTGAACGCTGAGCCTAAGGCCAATTTTCTCTTCGATTGTTTTAAGTTCTTGCACAGCGGCCTCAACACTCTTCTTAGACCCCTGCCAATCGACCAGTTTCTGTTCGTCAGGGGTCAATCCTTCCTGGATCCATAGGGACTCTAGCCAAGTCTTGAGGCCATGAAAACTCGTGTCACTGATGGGAGTGACCCGAGACAACCAGAGTTCATGGGGAAGCGCCAGAGCACGTTCGAACACCTCGCGTAACTCGCTGTCCGGCGACAGACATGAGAAGAGAACCATCAGCATTTGAATCTGGCGGACCTCATCTCTACCGTTTGCATTGCCGTCGGTCAACTCATTTTGCTCCATCATCGGTCTCCTTTCATCGTTCTGACGACGCTGATGCTTGGCATCTTCAGGCTCAATAGTAGTTAACTCTATCTACAACGATCACAGCCTCAGGATTTGTTAAGGAATAACTTTTTGGTTATCCTATCCCCTTCAAGAAGGAAAAGAATCTTAACACAGAAGTTATCTTCTTAACGATTTCCTAAAATAAGAATGCCGATAGCCTAATGAAAGATACACTTCCACTGACTCTCTCTTTCTTCATAGCTCAGCGACTCTCGATCCCCTAAAATTGAGTCAGGAAGCCTACTTGATGGTGTCATAGGCATCAATGTGAGAGCTCAATCAAATTGAAGGAAGAGAGTTTGTCCAAAAAGGGAGAAAAGCAGCAGAAAGGATGACAGAAAAATACTCATCTACTCTTCTGGACAGCGGTTCATTGCAAACCAAATCGGGGGTATGGGATAGCATTCTCAAGTTGAAGAGTAGGGTACCCTATCTTCAGGTACCCTGATTACTATAATTTGTATATCTAGTTGGTTAGAAGCCTCCAGAACTCCCGCCACCGGAATCCCCACCACCTCCGAAATCGCCAACACCTCCACCTCCGAAATCTCCTCCATCGTTGCCACCCCCAAAGTCCCCTACGCTGCCACCCCCGTACTGACCGGCATCACCCGAAAAGCCTTGATCCCCACCATAATCCTGATCATCTCTAGCCTCACGTTCACCCTCGCGTTTACCCAACTCATAGCCAAGCAAACCTCCCGCAGCTGCACCCAAGCCGCCAGCTACCAAGGGATTGACACCACCTTGCTGTGGAGGATAATTCCCCGCATATGGCTGATTATACTGAGGCTGGTTAAAAGGCAAGCCACCTGAGCGGCGACCTCTGATAACGAAGAAAGCGATGACACCGAGAATGACTAAACCAACCAGACACCAGACTCCATTCAGCCCATTTCCAGAATTTGTGCTTCCAGCAGGGCTAGTTGAGACAGCACTCTGCAGGGTCTTCAAGGCGCTAACCGTTGCTGATGTGAAGCTACCATTGCTACTCTGATAACCGTTTCTAAAAGAACTTATAACACTATTGGCCTCAGTGTTGGAGAGAGGAACATTACTGCCTGCAACAACTGTCATATAGCGAGGATTTGTGCTGATTGCCATCACTATCTGATTGGAGCTAGTCAAACGACTATGAGCACGTTGCAAAAACTGGCTACTTGTACCCGAAAAATTTGCTGTTGTATAGATATCTACAGAGTATCGGATCGATGCTCCTGCACTTTTCACCTGACTCTGGTTAAGCACACCCGCTGCATCAGCTATCTTGCCCACACTTGCCCATGCAGTCATCGTCGTGATCAGCAATAAGCATGATATAGCAACGCTTAGTAGCAGTACTCTGCTCATTCCGTTTAGCAGAGAATAAAGATTTGACTTATTCATAATACCATTTTTCTCCTATAGAGCTACGTATCAAATAGATTTTCCATCATAGTCTACGACACAAAAGAGCCCATCGCAAACCGCTGTGACTTTAGTCCAGAAGCAAAA
>DASYAN010000361.1:0-11077 GCA_036501345.1 Ktedonobacteraceae bacterium | reverse complement strand
AGTAACATCCCTTTGCCTTTCATTCTGAAAGGCTCCCAGGAACTCTGTTACGCACTGAAATGGCTCGATGTTTGGCAGCAGAAGCGTAACGAGTTCCTGGGTATCCCTCCTGATGTTCTTTTCCTCTTGCTGCTATATACTTCTAGCAGAGGACTTCTTGACAGTCGCCAAAACTAAATCGTCTTGAGACCCAAAAAGTTCGCGCTGGTCTGCATATACTGGGCTAGTGGCGAAAAGCTCCATATACTCGCGCTTTAACATGCTATAAATACGCATATTGTAGAAACGGCCGTGGCGTGGAAACACTTCCCGCTGGGTGCCTTCGAACCTAAAACCCAATTTCTCGTCAACTTTCCAGCCGGGTGTATTCTCCTCCACATCTAGAGTTTGAATACGATTGAGGTTTAGTTCCATAAAACCATAGCACAACATTAATTTGGTTGCCTCAGTGCTATAGCCTTTGCCTTGCTCCTCTGGATCAACTTTATTGTAGAACTCGGCAGTCTGATTGAGAATATTGATGTCCTTCAGGCCTACGACGCCAACCAGCGTATTGTCACTTTTCGATACAATCCCAAATAGGATATGGCCAAAATCTTTATATTGCTGGCTCAGACGCTCTTTATAGCGAGTATGATTGAGCGGATAAACGTTGAAATAGCGGCGCACATCTTCACTATTGTTCCACCAGGAAAGCTTGTGATAGTCTTGATCGGGCTCTAGGGGGCGTAAATAGAGACGTTTCCCAATCAGAAACGGATTTTGCATCTCCTGCTCACTCATGGATAGATTTCCTTTCATGGTTACTTTCCATATTTATAGGTCTCTATACTACCGCATTAGCTCCAAGGAAAGCTACACAATGGCCGGGAATACCTACCCGCAATGATACACAGGTTGAAGATTGCTCTTATCGCAAACATTATCGCTTATTCCATTCTAAATAATGTCAAGTACCATTGGACCCTGTCATCGCCTTTAAAAGTGTTCCTTGCGAATCATCTCCATCGAGGGGCCAGCAAAATACGCCACCCAATCCCTTGCTCCTGGCATAGTTCACCCTATCGATAATCTCCTGATTCTGATACAGACGTTTCTTATTTTTTGCACCATTTGTCGAAACATCTTCAGAGAATAATAGGCCTAGATTTATCTTAGCTGCCGGGATACCTGCTTTACGGTAGCTAGTTACGCTATAATCGATGCAGTATGTCTTTGCTGACGATGGATCATTTGGATTACAGTAGATCGGCATCTGCCTATCAGTCTGAGTCTGCGAGTTACCATGATAGTTAAAGCTCATCAGGTTGATCCAGTTCACGTATTGACCAATCTCGTTCAATTGGATCTTTGAGAATTTATCCTGACTGGCTGGAGCTGCAATGGTGAGAAGGTACTTGTTTCCCAACTGTTTGCGGAATTCAGCAAGCAAGGCTGTGTAATTCTGGGTATCATTTGGATCAAAAGTATATCCCCCTTTACTCTGGTCATCAGTACGCGAGAAGGCAGGATATTGCCAGTCAATATCAATACCATCGAAGATACCAGCTGCAGCACCTGGGGCTAGTCCTGGCATATCTCCTTTGATAAACATATCAATACAGGACTGTACAAAACTTTGAATGTTCTGTGGATCAGCCGCATTAGAGAATTGACCAGACAATCTCCAGCCACCAATGGATATCAATATCTTCAAATTTGGATACTTAGCCTTGAGCTCCTTTAACTGATTGAAGTTGCCTGCCAACGCCAGTGGAGCATTCCAGCCATCTGGTTCTCCACTTACTGTATCAGTAAAGTGTTTATGATAATCAGCCTGCGGATTGACACTTTGGCACTTTAAATCTGAAGAAATCCCAGCGAAAGCGTAATTGATAGCGGTTAATTTGCTTGCTGCCCCGCTGGCATCAATATCTTTAACAGTGTAGTTATGGTTATCAACACCTGATTGTGTGAAATAGGCTACATTCCGCTGTACAGTAGTTGGGGGTACAACTACTGTCTGGGAGTTGGGAGGAACTAGGGTTGGGGTTACCTGAGGCGTTAGAGTTATATGTGGCGTCGGCGTCACCTTCACAATTGGAACAATACGTGGCTTCTGAATTATTTGAGGTGTTAGAGTCACATGGGGTGTCGGCGTCATCTGCACAATTAGGACTACATGTGGCGTCGGTGTCACCTGAGGCGTTAGAGTAACACGTGGCGTCGGCGTCATCTGCACAATTGGAGCGATATGCTGCATCGGCGTCACCTGAGGCGTTAGAGTAACACGTGGCGTCAGAGTTGCCTGAATAGTGGGGACAATATGCGGTGTTGGCGTTACTTGCAGCGTTAGAGTGATATGTGGCGTCGGGGTCGCCTGAGGTGTTGGGTTCGGTGTCACCTGAGGCGTTCTACTACCAACAGAGAGGACTACACCGCCAGTACCGGAAGAGCTGGGAGTTGGAGTAGTTTGGTTTGGAGACACAGTGGGTTGATAACCATTACTACTCACTCCATTGCTCCCAGAACTCTCACTACTGCCATCCATGCCGCACGAGGTCAAGAAAATCACAACAAGCAGCCAAATAGATCCAGCGCGTAATATTTTACTTATAGGTTTTACCTTCATATTTCCCCCAGCAAAAGCCCCCCTTCGCGCTTTCCCAACCTTAACCCATCAAGAAGAAGTCAAACGGTCAGTAGTGCTGATCCATGCTTGTTGTGCTTGAGCATAGTGTAGCAGAAATTTGCATGCTTCTATAGGAGGAAACAGGGACAGTTCGTGACGACTCTCTATCCCCTAGAAGGGGATGAAAGCGTGCCTTTCGTTAATATGCGAAGGAATAAATAAGCTGATGGAGTCACCTGCAGAAAGGACAGTAGAGGGATGTTAGCTCTAGCTAAAAAAGGGAAAGCTTGATGAGCACAAAGCTTTCCCTTGCACTATAGCGGTTGTCGGAAGGATTGACCTCTTGTATCTCCTGTGGCTCGCCTCGTTCCGAGGGATCAAGACTTTGGCTAACCGCTGTATTTCATCCCCAGCGCTGCCTGATCCTGGGAAGGATTCCCTTTGCATAGAGCTGCAGGAAACGTAACTGGTCATCACCTGGCGCGTGAAAGACCAGATGGGTGAAGCCAAGCTCGATATAAGGACGAATCTGTTCTACATGCTCTTCTGGATCGCTTGAGACGAGCCAACGACGGTAGGACTGATCCGCAACGGTTGCTGCCTTTTGCTCCATTTCACGTGGATCATGGATGCTAACCTTGTCTTCTGCTGACAGGGCTAATGCAGCCCAGATACGCGTGTCGGCCAGCGCACGCTCACGGTCTGTATCAAATGAAACCTTGACCTCTATCGTACGCTCGATAGCTGCTGGATCTCGCCCTGCCGCCTTTGCACCTTCCTCAAGGGCAGGCAGAAGCTGGTTCCTATACAACTCATCCCCTTTGCCAGAAGTGCAGATAAAACCATCGCCCTCTCGACCTGCAAATTTTGCCGCAACGGGTCCCCCAGCACTTATATAGATGGGAATGGGTTGATCCGGACGATCATAAATGGTTGCATTACGCGTATGGTAATATTCGCCATCAAACGTTACCATTTCTTCCGTCCAGAGGCGTTTGACCAGTACAACTGCTTCCCGTAGGCGAGCTAAACGCTCTTTAGCAGGTGGCCATTCTGTGGCCGTAACAGCAACCTCGTTGAGTGATTCGCCGGAGCCGACACCCAGGATCATACGGCCAGGGTTGAGCACACCAAGCGTTCCAAAAGCCTGAGCGACAACTGCTGGCTGGTAACGGAACGTAGGGGTTAGGACGCTTGTTCCGAGCAATACACGGCTGGTGCGTTCGCCAACTGCGCCTAACCAAGCAAACGCAAATGGCGCATGACCATTCGTATGTCGCCAGGGTTGAAAATGGTCACTGATCCACACGCTATCAAATCCACAAGTCTCAGCCTCAACAGCGAAGTCGAGTAATTGACGCGGGCCAAACTGCTCTGCAGAAGCTTTATAGCCAAGTTTTAAGGAATGACGTGTCATATTAAAAACCTCCTCTCCTCTTGAGCACAACGGTGAGGAACACTGCTGCTCCTTCTTTAAAAGGATATCACCTTTCTGCTGCTGTTGAAAGATCTACCATTACGTCACAGGGCCTTTCGAAAAGCCTGGATTTGTCTGCCTTTCTCTCTATCGCTCTTGAATATCATCCGCTTATATTGTATATTATAGATTGACAGCTCTACTGCACTTGCGTTGTTTCTGTCAGGAACCCCATAGCTAAGGGGATAGGTCCCCAGAAGGACATTTGATGGGGTAAATTTGTATTGTAGCATTTGTCATTACTGAGATCTCCCTAGCCCAAAGGCTAGTTGGTTCCGGTTCAGCCTCCTCTCAGTTGCTTTCGTCTTCGAGATCAACGCTTTCCAGATTAGACCGTCCCAGGCAGCCTTCCACACCTAAAGGTGCAACAGGTCAAGCACTCGGGCTCCCGTGGTCTCGACGGGGCTTTCCTAGCTGAGCATTGTAAATCGTATCTCCATCGGTTAAGCTTAAGGTAGCTACTCAGGAAAAATCTGTTCGGAAGCAAACTTGCCTCTTTTGCAAGCAGGCTTTCCTCGTAAATTCTCTTAATAGTCAGGTACTTGAAAAAGTACTGGGTTCAAGACTTCTTTGGACTTGACAACGGTGAAAGCATTATAAAATTTTTTTCATGCATTTCTCTAGGAGGGTAATTTTCATGGGAGACTTCGAAATACTTGCAGCCAAACCTATCCCAGCTATCAGTGCTCCAATTGATTGGAAGAAGATCACAATCAGAGAATGTAGAGAGCCTCTTATCGCCTTGTCTACTCTTAAAGATACGCGCATCCTTGTGGAACCAGAGTATTTCCAAAAAGGAATACCCAGTGCCATAGAAGAGGTGTATGTACGAGAAGGTGTTGCTCAGAAACTTGTGTTTGCAGCGTCTCAACTTCCAGCAGGATATCACCTCCTCGTTTGGGATGCTTGGAGACCTTTCTCAGTCCAACAGGCGCTTTTCGATGAGCACTGTCAGATTGTACGAGAACAATTCCCTAATTTTTCAGAGGAGGAAGTCCACCGTCAGGCAGAAACCTATGTTAGTATGCCATCCAACCACATTCTCCGTCCATCACCACATTATACTGGAGGTGCGGTTGATCTTACACTTGCAGATGCACAAGGGCGCCCTCTCTCTATGGGAACAGGATTTGATGGATTTACCTCATCATCCCATACACGATCATTAGAAGAGCTGATAGAAAAGGGAGAGTATATTAATGAAGAAGAGCAAATGGCTCTTTATAATAGGCGGGTGCTTTATCATACAATGATTGCTAGCGGATTTACTAACTATTGCGAGGAGTGGTGGCACTTTGACCGTGGTAATCAATTCTGGGCAGCGGTCTCTTCGAATACTGCATTTTATGGAGGTACCTATCCCTAGAACTATGGAAAAAAATGACGTATCCTTGCCACACAACTCCTTGTACAGCTTCCAGGAGGAGCGATAGAAGCCTTAACAGACTTCTATCGCCTCCCCCTGATTAAGCATCCACGCTCAAAATCAAAAAGATGTGTGATGTTGCTTCCCTAGCGAGGTCCAGCATTGCGTACTTCATCCGATGGCAACGTGAATTGCTCAAAGTTTTTCTTAAAGAGATTGGCCAGTGCTTTTGCCTGTAAGTCATACGCATCTGGCTCCGCCCAAGTACTGCGCGGGAAGAGCAGTTCTCTGGGCACACCAGGACAGGACGTTGGTACACGCAAACCAAAGATCGGCTCCGTCACAAAATCGGCTCTATCGATCTCCCCACTGATTGCCGCGCGCACCATCGCCCGCGTATAGTTAATATTGATACGCGACCCTATTCCATACGGACCACCAGTCCAGCCTGTATTGATCAAGTAACAGCGTACTTGATGTTGCTCGATACGCTCACGTAACAGATTGGCATACTCGCCGGGCCGTCGTGGTAAGAAAGCTGCACCAAAACAGGAGCTAAAGGTCGCCTGCGGCGTTGTCACCCCCGCTTCAGTCCCCGCCAGCTTACTGGTATAACCCGACAGGAAATAGTACATGGCTTGCTCAGTCGAGAGGGATGAGATGGGCGGCAGCACACCAAATGAGTCCGCCGACAGGAAAATCACCGCCGAAGGATGTCCAGCTATCCCTGAAGGAATCACATTGTCAATATAATCAACAGGGTAGGCCACACGCGTATTTTCTGTCAATGAAGCATCTGTATAATCGGGCTGTCGTGTCTTCTCATCCAACACTACATTCTCATAGACTGCACCGAAGCGTGCTGCATTCCAGATCTGTGGCTCATACTCCTGCGAGAGATTGATACACTTCGCATAACAACCACCCTCAAAATTGAAGACGCCGTTATTGCCCCAACCATGCTCATCATCACCAATTAGCTGACGATTCGGGTCCGCCGAGAGACTGGTTTTGCCTGTGCCGGAGAGACCAAAAAAGAGCGCGACATCTTTCTCTGGCCCTACATTGGCAGAACAGTGCATGGGCAACACACCTTCGGCAGGAAGAATAAAGTTAAGCACAGTAAAAATTGATTTTTTCATCTCGCCAGCATATTGCGTACCGGCAATCAAGACTAGACGTTCTTGAAAATCGATAATAATTGCGGCATCAGACCGCGTTCCATGAGTGCGAGGATTAGTACGAAATTGTGGAACGCACAGAATAGTAAAACCAGGTCGCTCACTGGTCAGATCACTCTCCCGTGCTCGCAGGAATAACTGCCGCGCAAATAAATTATGCCACGCCAGTTCAGTAATTACTTGAATTGGCAAACGATAGCGAGGATCAGCTCCGGCTGCTGCATCAAGCATAAAGACATCACGTCCTTGCAAATAATCAGCCAGACTCCGCCTCACAATCTCAAACGTTTCATTTGTCATCGGGTGATTGTTCTCTCCCCACCAGATCCGCGCCGCCGATTCATCATTGGATACGATGAATTTATCCTTGGGAGAACGTCCCGTATGGCTTCCTGTTGTCGCAGCGAACACTCCGTTAGCCGCTAATTGGCCTTCCCCGCGTGCCAATGCATGCTCGACCAGAACACTAGGCGAAAGATTCCAATGGATAGTTCCTAGATTAACTAAACCATACTCTTCCAACGCCTTCCTGCTCATCATTATTGTCATGGTTTATTTCTCCTTTGGGGCTTGTCTCTCTAGCCGCACTGCCCAAAATGGCATGTGCCACTCATTCCACACAGAGTAGCAACACAACGTGTATACCCCGAACACCCGTTAGTTTACCAAAGTTAGGCAAACAGCGCAACCAGAACCGTTGCCATATTGAGGCTTTTTAAACACCAACTACAAAATTTTGTTAAAAGGATGACCTTCTGTTAATCTATTGTAACAAAAGTTTGCATGTTTTTGCTATGAAGCAAGAGAGACAATTCTCACTATTGACGTGTGCGAATGTCTACAATGCTCGTACATATGCAACAAACTTATCCCCACGATCGAACTCGTTGAGAAACATACCAAAACTAGTAAACCCTGGCGAGAAGAGCAACACATCCCCAGGCCTGATCAGAGTGACGGCAGCATCCAATGCCTGCTTCCAATCCGAGAATACGCCACGTACGGGGTTACTCACGCCCTGCCGCTTTAATTCTGCTCGCAGTGCTGGCAATAACTCATCGGTACCACTCCCAGCAAACAGGACAACATCCCGGCAACGCTCTACGATCCGTACAGGCCATTGCTCCAACGGCAAATGTTTCGTATTACCGCCAGCAACTAGAACGATCGGAGCATCAAAAGCCTCTAATGCTACTTGCCCCGCAATTGGAGTCGTGCTCGTGCTATCATTGATAAAACGAACCCCATTAGTACGTACCTCCTCCAGTCGATGTGCCACTCCACGAAAACTTCGCACAGTCTCAGCGATGATCTCATCTGCGATGCCCAGGAGACGAGCCGTCGTCGTTGCGAGCAGGATATTCTCTAGGTTGTGCCTGCCCGCCAGTGGCGTATCCCTAAAAATAAAAGGCTCAATATCTGTAGATTCGCGAGTAAAACTTCCTCCTCGTTCCAGGCTTGTAAACCAAGTTCTCGCCGGTGCCTGTTCGCCGAAGTGTCGCGTCCAAGGATTGTCATAATTGAAGACGGCGATATCACCAGTTGTCTGGTGCCGAAAAATATTGGCCTTGGCCTCTGCATAGTCCTCCATTCCAGTATAGGTGTTGAGATGGTCTGGATAGACATTCGTCATCACCGATACCGCTGGACTAATCTTATGCTGGGCCAGTCCTTCTAGCTGCCAGCTCGACAATTCTAGCACCACTTGCGTCTCTGGAGTGATCTCTGGCAGCAGAGAGAGCGTCTCTACGCCAGCAACATTGCCCGCTAATACCGCTGCAGCACCATTAGCCCGCAATATCTCATAGATCAGAGTCGACGTTGTCGTCTTGCCACGCGTCCCTGTTACCCCGATGGTACGCCCGGGACAAGCCAGGAAAAAGAACGCGATCTCCATCTCAATCTGGGCTCCATGCTCTTGAGCCAGTTGCAAATAGGGAGAGGTACGAGGAACGCCCGGATTGCGAATCACAATCTCTGCCCAGCGAAAATCCTCTTCACGATGCTGCCCCAACACAAACTCTATCGGAAGCCCTGCCAATGCTTGAACACTTGGAGCCAGAACCTCTGGCGACTTCATATCTGTCACACGTACAATTGCCCCTTGCTGGGCAGCATAACGTGCCGACGCCATACCAGAACCTTGTAGTCCCAATCCCATCACCAGAACACGTTTTCCATGCAAATTCATTTAGTATCGTCCCCTTTATAAATTTTGAGATATAGAGAGGGCAAAGCCTCTCTACTAGAGTATCAGATGTGCTTGCTACGGACAAGCTTATCTGCAAGATTTGTACTCGCCCATCTATCTATAAAGCCTCGGAGGACTCAACTCAGCAAAGACACTAGACCCTCAAGTGAGATTAGCTCCCTGACCAACACAAACTTCTCAACCAACTTCAAACTCAGGTCCATGACTATGCGTGTGATCATGATCATGATCATGGCGATGTGGCCGCCCCACATAGGAAGCATGTGCATCTATAATAGGATGGCGCTGCTCAGCAGGAATTTTGAGCTGCTGCTCCAACCAGACAATTACTTCATTCAAACCAGTGTCATTTTTAAGATTGGTGAAGATGAAAGGGCGAGAACCGCGCTGACGGCGTGCATCCCGCTCCATTACCTCAAGCGATGCACCTACAAAAGGAGCCAAATCGACTTTATTGATCACCAGCAGATCCGAGCGAGTGATGCCAGGGCCGCCTTTACGAGGAATTTTGTCGCCCCCGGAGACATCGATCACATAAATAAAGACATCGACCAGATCCGGACTAAAGGCTGCTGCCAGATTGTCACCACCACTCTCCACAAAAATCAGCTCTAGACCCGGCAAGGCCTCCTCCAGTTCAGCAATAGCTTCCAGATTCATCGAGGCATCTTCACGAATAGCAGCATGTGGACAGCCTCCAGTCTCAACACCACGAACACGTTCTGGAGGTAGCGTGCCCTGGCGGAGCAGAAATTCAGCATCTTCCTTTGTATAAATATCATTGGTGACTACGGCCAAATTATAGCGAGGCCACAGCTTTTTACTCAGCCGATCAATCAAAGCAGTTTTACCACAGCCGACCGGACCAGCAATCCCAACTCTGAATGCAAACATAACCTTGTCACCAGACATGACAAGACCCACCCTTCTAGAACAAAAAATATCGCTGAGCCAGTGGCAGAACCTCAGCTGGTTCACAGGTCAGCAATTCACCATCAGCACGTACCTCATACGTCTCGGGATCAACCTCGATAGCAGGCATCGCGGCATTATGAACCATATCAGCTTTGCCGATCGTGCGGCACTTCTCAACGGCGACCGCAGTTTTCTTTAGGCCAAGCTTCGCCGGAATTTCCTTCTCCAGAGCCGCCTTTGAAACGAACGTCAGGCTGGTTGCAGCAGTTGCACCACCGAAAGCACCAAACATGGGACGATAGAGTACAGGCTGTGGAGTCGGGATCGATGCGTTGGCATCACCCATCACACTCCAAGCAATAAAGCCACCCTTGATAATCATCTCTGGCTTCACACCAAAGAAGGCAGGTTTCCACAGCACAATATCAGCCAGTTTACCCGGTTCAATGGAACCGATATGTGGAGCAACGCCATGAGTGATCGCGGGATTGATTGTGTATTTAGCAACATAGCGCTTCACGCGGAAATTATCATTGCGATCTGAGTCCTGTGGCAAGGGACCACGCTGAACTTTCATCTTGTGAGCGGTTTGCCAAGTTCGTGTCACCACCTCCCCAACACGCCCCATTGCCTGTGAATCACTGGAAATCATGCTAAAAACGCCCAAATCATGTAAGATATCCTCAGCAGCGATAGTTTCAGGCCGAATGCGACTCTCAGCAAAGGCAACATCTTCTGGTACCTGCGGATTTAGATGGTGACAAACCATCAACATGTCTAAATGTTCAGAAACAGTATTACGAGTATAAGGCCTGGTAGGATTTGTTGAAGAGGGTAGTACATGGCTATAGGAAGCGATACGGATAATGTCTGGTGCATGCCCTCCTCCCGCACCTTCGGTATGATAGGTATGGATGGCACGACCAGCGATTGCGGCAATTGTATCCTCGACAAAGCCTGCTTCGTTAATGGTATCGGTATGGATTGCCACCTGCACATCATATTGATCGGCAACCTTGAGACAGGTATTGATTGCAGCGGGAGTTGTACCCCAGTCCTCATGCAGCTTGAGACCACAGGCTCCTGCTTGCACCTGTTCTGCCAGGGGAGCTGCTGTTGCTGTATTCCCTTTGCCGAGAAAGCCGAAGTTGACAGGCCAAGCTTCGGCAGCCTGTAGCATACGAGCTAGGTTCCATGAACCGGGTGTACACGTCGTTGCATTGGTTCCAGTAGCGGGGCCAGTACCACCACCGATCATCGTTGTAATGCCATTTGAAAGAGCTTCGTAGATTTGCTGTGGAGAAATAAAATGAAT
>DASYAN010000360.1:0-21221 GCA_036501345.1 Ktedonobacteraceae bacterium | reverse complement strand
AGCACGAGTACGAGACCGGTAAGAAGATTACCGATGAGCAAATGCGGTGTGTCGATATCCAGGGAGATGCGTTCCATCCGCAATGGAATTACACGATTCGCCCACATGGGTAGATGTCGGGATTATTTCTGGTTGTCTACTTAATCATGTTGCAGTCCATCCACTCCTTGAACTTCAGCGAACTATAGGCAATCAAGCAGTGCTCAACTTGCTGCATGCTCAGAATACGCACATCGATGCATCAACGCAAGCGTTCAGAGAACCACGCTTTGGTCACGATTTTAGCCAGATACCCATTCACTCTACACATACAGCAGCGCCACAAACAAAACTCAAAGTCAACCAGCCAGGGGATATGTATGAGCAAGAAGCCGATCAAGTTGCTGAGCAGGTGATGCGTATGCCAGATTCGGAAACCGTACAGAATACGAGAAGTTCGGGTCATCCCTCACCTCTTCCTATTCAACGGCTTCCTCCTGAGTCTGAGCAAGTGCATCGCCAGCCAGATGAGGAAGAAGAGGAAGAGGCGCTCCAGGCCAAAGAAGCTCCAGGTCACACTCCTACTGTCACGCCAGAACTGCAAGCCCGCATTCACTCTCTTAGAGGTGGCGGCCAGCCGCTTGATGCAGCTACTCGTGCGTTTATGGAACCACGCTTTGGGCATGATTTTAGCCAGGTACGAGTGCATACCGATGAGCAATCAGCACAATCCATAAACGCAGTAGCTTATACCGTTGGCAATAATATTATATTTGGAGCCGGCCAGTATGCGCCCGATGCGACAATAGGACGAAGGTTGCTCGCTCACGAACTGACTCACACGATTCAGCAGTCCATTGATGGTTTAGCCGTTCAACGTCAGACTCCGCCAAATGTTCCAAAGGGCAAGCAGGCAGCCATAGCTCAAGTAGGAACAGGCCGCATTATCAGCGAAGGGGTGGTTGGTAACAAGGTTGTTATCAAGAGTGTCGTTGATATCCCACCTGGAAGACTTGGTTATGAGAAATTGTTGCCACCAGGCGTCGAGGTTGGCTTAAAGGGCTGGGAGCGTGCGCATAGCCAGGGTAATATTACTGGTGCCGAGAGCGCTCAAGGCATTCGCTATGCTCCCAGTGAGGTCAATCAAGAATTTCAGAAACTAGGCATCGAACAGTTCATATCAGACCTCAATGCCCAAAAGGCCTCAGGTGTAACCATCTACCTCACTACAGAGACAGAAAGTCATCCAGGCACACTGCGCCTGAAATCCATCGTGTATAAGGTTGAGGCTGCACATGGTACTGAGAAGCCGACCCGCCTGTTTGAGGCCGGGCTTGAAATACAGAATCAGACCACAACCCCGCGTGTTACTCCCAGTAGTGAGCGGTACGGAGATATCGAATCATTCCTTAAACCAATACCAGCTAGGACGGCAGGAACCCCTCCTCCGACTGAAACGCCTACACCCTCTGCTGCACCCACAAAGCCAGAGTCTGAACCCAATGCTCCACCCGTCACAGCTAAAGTGCCGCCCAAGACCCAGGGCGATGTCGAACCGTCAAGCGGAACCCCGCCGACCGCGACGAAGGCATCCGGTGGTGCCGGCGCCCAGTCCGAACACGAGAGCGGAGAAACGAAACCGGCCACGGGCGGCGCCGGCGGCGCTTCTCAGGTGGGCTTGCACATCGGGTTGGGTGCGGCGTCGGTGGGCCTTTCCCTGCTCGCCGGCTACCTGAAGAAGCGCGTCGACGCGAAGATCGTGCAGAAGCAGATCGATGCGCTCCTCCATGTTGCGGGACAGCAGATCAACGCCCATCCGGACGAAGCGCTGAAGAAGATGATGTTTGCGCCCGAGGTGACGACCTATGCCTGGGTTTTCCTGAATAGTTCCGTCATCACCTTCTTCGAAGCCAATACCGGGCCGGAACCGACCACGAGCGATTCCGCGCCGATGATCGGTATCGACAGTATCGATTACGCCTATCAGCCCGTGGATCCATCAATTCCGCAAAACTTCCTGTCAGGTATCAGCGGCGGCGGACGTCATCTGACGACCACGCGTACGTTGATCATCGACATTCCTCTGGTGACCCCCTCGGTCGAGGACATGTTCGAATACGCCAAGGCACACAATATATGGCTCGGCGGCCTGCTTGATTACGTGATGTACCGGCTCCAGAAGTCCCTCGTCAATTTTCAGATCGCCGTCTCGGATCTCGAACTGCACCAGGGCACTCAAAAGGACATCGACAGGGCCAAGCTGCAAAATCGCTATTGGCAGGACCTGGCGGACCGGATTCTTGCGGCGGAGAAAAAGCAGACAGCGTCAGCGCGTTAGGCACGATTGCCCGGTGATGATGTGCGCGGCCTCGTTGCGGTGCGTGTAGTAATAGGGGGTTGCTATCGGCAACACGATGATAGACGTAGGTGGCGGATTTCAAGGTTCTGAGGCGCATTTGGTGAAGCGAGAGTAGGCTGCTATAAGCGCGCCATGAAAACATTGCTCGCTGACCCCGTCGCACTGCGCTTGGAAAAGATCGTCAATGCTTCGGACCACATCTCGCTCTTGGTTGTTTCCAAACAAGCCAGTTCACTCTGTCCACGTTGCGAACTCCCTTCAGCTAAAGTCCATAGTCGCTACTCCCGCTGTCTGGCTGACCTCCCGTGGGAAGGCATCCGAGTCAGATTACATCTGAACGTGCGGAAGTTCTTCTGCCAGAACTCCGCTTGCAAGCAGCGCATCTTCTGCGAGTTGTTACCTGAAGTCGCCGACCCTTATGCCCGCCGCACAGCGCGCTTGAACGATGCCCTGGAAGTCATCGGCTATACTTTAGGCGGCAGACCCGGCGCTCGCGCTTCAGTTCAACTCGGATTGACGGCCAGCCCACGCACACTGCTGCGCAGAGTCAGAGATGCCGCGCCATTCCATCTTGATCCGGTCAGGGTCTTAGGTGTCGATGATTGGGCGCTGCGTCGAGGAGTGCGCTATGGTAATCTGTACTCCCAAACGAAGGTTTTTGAGAGAGCTCAACCTCGCCTGATCGACATTTGCTTCCGGTCCTGTCTCTTTGGCTCAGGGTGGGCTTTCTGAAGAGAGGTTGCAAGCTTACTTTTTGGTCATTCAAAGTGGCCCCCTCTAGAGAAGGATACACTATCACCCACCGAATGTGCAACAAGATGTTATCATACAAGCAATGGAGCACGAATCGCTTTCAGGAAGACACGTTGTCATATCACACCTGTGGTGCTCAGAGGTGTTCTCAAAGCTGGCGTTTGTTAATGTACGTGTTGAACGCGATGTGAATTGCTCTACCCCAGGAGCTTGGCCATCTTGCGCACAGAGGAGCAGCTCTTTGATGCGCTCTCAATCTGGGTCGAACTGACTTTTCTGGATGGTGCCTTTTGGCTTGCCGAGCGATATCCCTTGCCTGCGTTTGGCGGCAAGGGCTTCTTTAGTACACAGGCTGATAAGGGTGCCATGATCCATCTCAACACCCTTCTTGCTCCTCAAGATCTTTCATTGCTGTCATGGTTGATGTCAAGCAAGAGAAAACATACCATCAAAAGAGTGAGGAAAATCATGTCCATGCGCATCTGAAGAGGCTTCAGAAAGCTCGTCAGTGATTTCTGAAGCCCGTATGACTATCAAAGCCAATAAGATCTTTTAAGGATTACTACATTTCTCTTGCTTTACTCTGCGAACGATAGTCAACCTCACAATATGTGCCAATAACACGTGTCTATGGACACTAGCCCATAGTAGCGTTTCATGAACACTTAAAGGGGAAGACCGACCAAATCGCATCGAAAGATTATGATTATACAGGTATATCACGAAAGATGTGTCTGCGCAATAGCTGTTTGTCCTCGTCGTGACACTCTCGCTCTACCATTACTTGTCGCTTCATGAAAGGCTGGTAACTACTGATCTGAGTAATCGCCTCCTGATTTGCTACCACGATCCAGCCTTCTCCACACTCATCATGGGAATACGAGTCGTACAATCCCACAGGTCCGTCCTTCCACCATACACTTTCAACCATAATATTGTCATTAGCATCTAACCAGCGAAACAAACCATCCTCTGAGCAATGCCACCCTAGTTGTCGTCCAACAACTGGATTCAAGGCTAACCAACCCTCTCCTGGAGAATCATATCCGTATGCAGCATGCCGCAAAATGAGCGGTATAGGTCTATTGTTAGTCTGTAAGTCTTCATATTCACTGATGAAGCATTTGAGTACCGTGTGAAAGAACCTGTCCCAACTTTCATGAACTGGGGGTTTAGCAGTTGCAATGGAGCAAATCGTACTTTGGCGCAGTTCTTCAAACATCGTCCCATGAACAAATTGTAGATGCGTCTCTTCAGCTAAAATAATATGCCCATCGGTAGTTTGTGAACTAACAAGATTGATAGCCTCATCAACCTGATCTAGCCACTCATGCTCGTTCACTTTGTTGTAATGATCACGCTCAATTATGGGCAAGATATAAGGAGGGCGTCTTGTAGGCTGAATCAAGAGCATACCTGGGTCATAGAAACGAAGAACTTGCTCAAGGTGCCGGAGGTTTGCGGTGTCGAATACACCTGTGTCAACCAATTCCATGATCATATGAAATAGGGCCCGGCGTGCTAATTCAGTACGCGGCCTACTGAATGGGTACTTCAGTCCGGCTGCCTGAAGATATCCACGCAATTTGATCTCGCCTTGTGCAGCCCACGATTCGTATGGAGCAAGCTGATTCATGATTTGCACTGCACGATAGCAGACATTGATGTGCTCAAACCCTGCTTCTTGAGCAACAAATGAGAGCACTATATCAAATGGGCGAACGATCTCAACTGGATCTTGCGTGTCAGGTGCTGGTTCATGTCCAACAATTTCTCCATACCCAACAAGAGACCATCTCCCGTGAGAAGGGAGTTTCAGAGTATAAATAGCAGATATTGTTGGGAGATGAATCGACTCTCCTACATTACTATCATTGCCAAGACATTGGCAGATTGCACGAGTAGATGCCCTAACGACATAGTTTGGTGATTGTTGCAATGCAGCAATTTGCTGCGCTAGAGGAAGGAGCGAGTTGGGAGCATGCGCACTTACGGATTCAAGGATGATTAGTAGGTTCTCTTGAACTACTTCTTGCCCTGCCAACAGCTCTCCTGTCATCTCTCTGACCGCAAGATTGTTTTGCGTTAATAACAGAGCACAAGCACGTTGCGCCATTTGGTTCATCGTTTTCACAGGATGTCCTAAATGGATACCTATAAGTTCAGCCATAGCTTGCTCAACTGTGTCTTTTGAGGGCAAGTCAGACAGATCACACTCCTCATAGGTTTCCAATTGAGCGCTTTCGAACAAGGAATCGGTATACTGTTCAATATCTTTCCACACCTCTTGTACCGGAATTGCGTCAACGAGCAAAGGCAACACTCTTGTGAGAGAAAGAGTAATTGATCGTGATAACCGGGGTTGGCTGCATATATCCTGCAATACTGTTTCATATACGAGTGAGCGTCCGAGTGTTGGATTGGCATGAACCAGTGCTTCCAAGGAGTCAAGTCTGGTCCCCCTATCATACCACTGACTCCATCCATGAGGGCTAGAAGCCTCAAGAGCACGTTCTCCCATAGACCAAGCGTCACGTCGATGTCCCTGCACCAGGAGCTTTTTACTGACCATACTCAGAACAATGGACGCGCACCTTTTGCTCGTGAAAAGATCAGCCAGCTTCAGGAGCTTTTGCCTCTCAAGTCGTTCTGCTACATGTGTAGCTATCGATACCCAGTCGAAGTAGGAATGCTCGTTTTCGGCTTCGAGCAAGGTTTGGAGGTCCTCAATCGTGTTCGTATGCTCATACACCTCGTCAGAACTCAGCACAGAACCATTTTTCAGTTCGAGTGTATCTCTAGATGATGTTTTCGCCACATCGTTTGACAAGTTTGCCAGTTCGGAACTCACTTGATGAATACCTATTCCGACAGTGCTTAATCCTCGGACAAGACCTTGAAGCCAGCCAGCTCGGGCCGATGGCAATGCGTCACGTTGAATACATGTGAATAGGCATTGAGCAGCAATGATGGTATTATCTATCCCTGTGTGGGTGATCGTCTTTTCGATGAGGAGCACGATGAGATTCTCATGTGCTTCAGTCGCGAAAGGAATACCGATATTGGCTAAGCAAGCGAGGATAAGTTCTACAGGAGGATGGTCGCTTTTAAGAGCTGTCTTTAACAGGACCTGAAGGGCCACTTCATGACGAATAATTTGCTGCTTCAGTAGCCACTGCAACACCAGTACTGCACGGCGGGGACTCCAATCGAAGGTTGCTGCTAGTAATGCTTCAGCAGCAGATTGCGCTGCCTTTCCCTCTGTATTTTCTTCCAAGGCGAGGATAGATCGAGCAAACCATGCAATCCTTTCTGGTGCTTTTCCTGGCTCTATGCGATTGATACGTTCAAGCCAGTGAATCCAAGTATCAAGTTGATAATCCTCTTCGTTCCCTACAGTGAATGATGCTTGGAGCAATTTTAACAGAAGCTGATATGCCTTCTCTCTCTCATTTATAGTAAGCCAAGCCTGTGTTTGCTTTTCGTACTCACTGAGGCGAGTGGAAACATGGTTGCTACTGTGCATGTGCTGCTCGATGGATTGCAGCCATGTCACTGCCCAATCTTGCGATGCTCCCAGGTCCCTAAATGCAAGGATCGCCTGACGACAGGCATCTGCAGGCCAAGCCCTCCTCTTTTCTGGATCGTCCCACTCGCATTCGAAGGCCAAACGCAGTGCTTCAATAACTTTAGAACCATGCTGGGCAGATGCATGAATCAATGTCGTAAAGAATTCCGCACGAGCATCCTCAACACTATACCAGGAGTTCCACTGATGATTGGTATTCCGGTTCCAATGAAAAAATTGAAGTACTGAACGAGCTTCGTTTACAAACGTGAATGCATCGAGTTCACGCTCCCTCCATCCTTCAGCCCATAGCCATGCGATAGTGCAAATAGCTCGCTCGAAATAGACCAGTCCTTGGTATCTCTTATCCTGGGCATCAGGAACAATCGCCGTGGGAGAGTGTTGAGATCCAAGAGCATAAAGGAGTCGATTAAGCCGGAACCTCTGAAGAAATGGTTGCAGCCCTTGATCGGCCTGAATCACATTTGCCAGTGTGGGTTGTGGAAGATTATCCACCCAAATTTGCACCTGATCGACATCTCCAAAAATGCGATAGATGCTCTCTGCTATAGCTACTCGTGCTTGAGGACTTAAGTGCAGAGTTTGGGCTTTCAGGGCTACTTCTTCGAGGTGCGATTTGGCTTGTTCCTGGTCCTCACTAGCCATATACGTATCCACAGTTCGAAGCTGCAACCAGAACCAATATGATTGCTCTACCTTGTTGTCCATGAGAAATGCCGTGTTTAACAGTGAGAGGTCATCCCATCGTTGTTGCTCCAACAATGCATACCCAAGGGTAAAGAGCAAATTACTTTGCATATGCTGAGTGATAGATTCAGCATCAAATCGCCGGTACTCATCCTGTTGCCTGCGGAGTTGGCGTATGGTTGTGATGATCTGCTTCACGTCTCGAAATTGACTGGCAGCCTTTGCCCAGGCTGCCAGCAGAGCATCTTGATCCTCCTGTGATACCCTAGGAGTTCCCACAATGGGTTGGGACGAAGCAAGAAGATCGAGTGGCTCAGCCAGTTCGAAGATCCGTCTTGCCTCTTCCTCGAACCCCCGAGATTGCAGATCGTAGCTGATATGAAGTGCGGTTTTTGTATCTATGCGAAGCTGATTGCCATCGCGTACATGTTCAGCGACCAGTTGTTCCTCTCCCAGGGAGAGGAGTAGGGAAATAAATGATGTGTGCTCAAGGTGAAAAGCCCGTTGATCCATCTCGCTGGCAGTCAGCAGAAGCCGTGTAAGCGCGACCGGATCCTGCTGAGCTACGACAGATCGGAGAGCTAATTGAATGTCGGTACGGATTGAGTTGATCGGGCGAAATGTGAAAAGCTGCTGACGGAACCACGATGGGGTAGCGCGTTGCAAAACGACCCCATATTCTTCGGCAAAAATGCGGTGATATAATTCCTCCCAAGACCATGGAGAGGAAGATAGTGCTTGTGCGCATCGTTCAGCAAGCTCATGATGGAACTCACGGTTTCGAGCAGAGTCAAAGCTTCCAGGTGAAGATTCGCTCGTCTTCTTGAGGAGAAAAAGGCGGAAGCTATTGTGGAAGAAGTACCAACGATTATGGTCTTCACGCCGAAAGTAGTGCGCAAGTGTTCGATTCAGTTGCTCAACTGTCGTGGTATGACTTCCCCAAGATCTCACCCACGTTATATCAATTGCTCTTCGCATACGAGCCAGTAGCCCAAGAAGTTCTGTTAATGCATATTCATGCTCAAATTGTCGCCAATAGCTGTGATACTGTGCCTCAATATCTCCCTCATACAACTCTGTCGTGTCAAGTATTCTTTGGCGTTTTGTAGCATCAGAGATCTCGGCAAGGTGTCGTAGGAGATATGCAAGGGCTAGCGGATGTCCTGTGGAAAGTGAATAGACCTGCAACTTTTGCTCGTCGGCAAGATCTGGGGAGAACCCCATCTGCCCAATGACTCGCATAACAGCTTCTCTGGGAAGAGGTTGCATCTCGATATGGCGCTCACTCTGACGGATAGCATATTGCACCTGACTCGGCAGTTCAGCAAGTTGATCCGTTTGACTTCCCAACACTATATATACCCCCTGTGGAACTTGTCCTGGTCTAGGGAGGTCACAGAGCAGGGAATGTTGTGGGTGTAGTTCGCGACTAATGTGGTCAAGACCATCAATGAGAATGATCGTTTTGTGTCCGGTGGATTGCCAATCTTCATGGAGAAGCTGCAACTGATGATGGAATTGTGGAAGTAACTGTTCACGGTCGAGTAGGCTTATACTTGTACCTGCTGGAGAGAATCCTGCGTGCTTAAGCGCAAGGATCACGTCATGTAGGAAACTTGTTGATTCGCCGCGAACTGGTGCCGAGTCCTGGGCATCAGGGACATAAGCGTAATAGCGGATCACACGTCCTGGGTACGAACGAAGTGTCTTAGTCAAGAGCGATGATTTACCAGAACCAGGTGTACCTAATACAGCAATATACCCTCCAGGAAGCATATCCAAAGCCTGCTCAAGCTGATGCACACTAGGCTCAATCGGTTGATAGAGTAACTCATCTACAGGAAACTCATGACGGCTCCGAAATTCGAATCTTGCTTGCCAATCGAGCCGAGCAAGCAACTCGTCTCTCGTCAATTCGATAATCCGCTGTGGATCAGCGACTGTATCAATGATCGTTCCTGTAAGGTCCTTAAGATCTCGTTGGGTGATGACCTGCTCCCGAGTCAGCCTCTCTTTGGACTCAAGCAGGTGATAGCTGAACTCCAACTCGCAGTCCTGAACAAATGCGTCAAAGTCTTCATTCGACAAACCGCTAGCTATTTGAAGAGCTTCCCACGCAGGTTGCCATGCTACAGGAACATTCCAGATCGTATGAGAGAGAGCTTTTCGAGCAGGCTTCCACACTTGATGAATGAATGCTGCAAAATGTCGTGGTTTAGGAATGATCTCACCGATTGGTATTCCCTGAGAATCAGAGACAGAAGGGGTGGCATTGGTAACCAAGTGAACCACAATTCGCTTGCTTGGGAATGCTGATCGAAGCCGTTTCCAGCCATCTGCAAGCTGGGCAATTAGACTTGGTGCATCATCTTGTGGGGCTTTTAAATTGTTGAATGTGAAGTTGCCTCCGTAGATATGCCATTTCACTTGGAAAGCGTCAACTCTAGACTGACTTCCAATTTGGAAATCATCAACCCGTCCGGCTTCGGGATCGGCTAAGCGAATCCACTGTAGAGGCAACGTCTCATCTTGCAGTTGTCGAAGGATGAGAGTAGCTGCCATCTGATACTGAGGATTGTACCCTCCCATTGCATGTCGCTCTCCATCGGCAGGTCGCATAGTAGCCACTTCTTCTAAATTCCTTTTCTCCATCACTTCCTCTAGCTCTGGCATCGAATAAAAACCATAGGACAAAATCCTTATCCCGTGAGTATGAGTCTTAAACTCCCAACATGTTCTGTAGAAAGGCATTATTGCCCTGACAGTTTTTTCAAGGGAGGGTGTATTTCCTTGACCGATCCTTGCCTATTGGTTTGAGCACACCGCGTTCGAGCAAGATTTCCAGATCACGTAACGCAGTTGTATCTGTCGTCCCTGCAATCTCTCGATAATCTCGATTAGTTATAGCACTATATTGCTGCACATATTCCATCGCCAGTTTGACCTGTTGCTTTTGCTCAATACTTCCTGCATTAGTAACAACGTTGAGGATCTCCCAATCAATGACAAGTTGTTGCTCTTTCGGAAGGATGGGCTCCTTTGAAACTAAGCTGGGATGGGAAGAAAACGTCACGACAAACTCGCTTGCCTCCTTAAATTGTGTGGGTCAGGTAGCTCTACGCGTCTCATCTCATGGAGTGTGAACGTGACACCGCTACCTAATCCGTTCCATATATCCTGGTACATCTCTGAGCAAGCTAGCGAGAATAAGGTTTCTCAATTTGGATATGACTTCCCCCGAGCCATCACATCAACAGTAATACCTGGCAAAAGTAGTCCAGGGCTGTGAACCTTGATACGATCGGGATAAAAAATACGCGGATGCTTTCCCCTCACGGCTATAATCCCGGTGCACAATAGCTTCACGTAATGCCCCTATAGGATACTCTGACAAATCAATCCGCTTCCACCCTTCGATACGGACCCTAACGGCGATATATTTTTGCATAAAGAGTTCTGCCTTGTCGATGAGTGTTTGCAACGTTCCCGCAATAATCTTGCGATCCAAGTAGCCACCAACACCAACTTGTTTACTAATTCTTCTGGAGCAGGGATTGCCATTACGAATGCAGTCATGTTTTTTCGCCTGTTTGTGTTTTTTCACCTGTTTTTTGGTGCCATTAGCAGTATAGCACACCGGGAGGTTTGAGCGTAAGAGTTTGGATTTGAGCACGAAAAACATGAACCGTCAATCAGATGAGCCTGTATCAGAAAAGATGACTCGACACGAACCCACAAACCACGCTGTCCAGAATCGCATCCGAACCTCGCAGCCTCGCTATCTGCTGGTGGGCTGGATTCTTCTCCTGCTCCTGGGAGCACTCTTTCTCTTTGGGTCACTCTCCGATCTCTTGGCAGATGGAAGATCCGGCCTTCCCTCCGATCACCTGGACGCATTCAGCACGATTGCGGGTGTGACCTGGAACAACGCGAAGCTTTCATTGCCCAAGATCATACACTACATTACCTCGCTAGAGATAGCTTATGCGGTCCATGAGCTGGTCTTTGGATTGCTCTTTCTGATCATTGTCGCTATTCCCGTTCGCTGGTCCTGGTGGCCCTGTTGTGTACCGATGCTCGCAAACCTCACCTACACCCTCACTATGAGTCACTATAGCACAACTATTCTGGGCTACAGTCTGATTGCTGATGTGGCCTTACCAGTATTATTGCTGCTGCATATACCAGTTTTTTTCGGCAAGTCAAGGCCTACTGGCTAACTTTTTCCTCAACCATTTTCTGGTCCCAAAGCATCTGCGCTGCTTGTCCGTAACAAAGCATCTGTGCTGCTTTGGGACAGTGAATGCCACTATCTAGCGACGGGGTTATCATATGGGTTGTAAGCGATGTCGAACATTCTTCCTTAATCTTATACCGTCAGTGCAAAATGACCGTCCCACTGAGCTTGATGGACATCTTTGATTTGAGCTTGATAGTACGCTAACTTTGCACCGACGGATCTTATAAAACCTACTTGCTACGCCACAGGAATGTGGGGTAATAATTTACAGATCATGTATCTTGTTAGAGTTTCCGCAATGTTTTATGCAAGGGCATATCTACTCCAGCGGGTACATATGAACAACGGAACCAAAGGCCATTTCGGGGGTCTGCACATAGGCAGAACCCACTTTTAATTGCTCTATGCGTGTGGTAAGGTCCTGGCCGGGGCGTTCTCGAATAAAACCTGCTACTTTTTTGGAGTCTGGATAGTTTACGCGGAAAATGATTTTTGTGCCTGCATTGCCCAAGATATCCTGGTGAAAGTCGTTGATGCCCTGGCTGGCGACAATGACGGCTATACCGAACTTGCGGCCCTCCTTCATCAGTTTGGGCAGTGTAACGTCTTTAGCAAGGCGGTGCGCTTCATCCAGTACGATGGCGAGACGTAGACGGTCGGCATTACCCCAATGGAACATATCTTTATAGAGCTTGCGAAGTGCAAAGGCTCCGGCTGCCATCTGTAATTCTTCAGCATAGAGATTGTGAAGATCAATGATCAATCCTTGACGAATTGTTGTGAGCATATCCGGCGCATTCTTTATGGGTCGGAACAGGTTCATCTCTAGCAAGGGGCGACAACGCGCAGCGACGTTGTTAATATGGCGCTCCTGTTCCTTCTTCTCTATGCGTTTGAGAACCTCTTCGGGCGTTGGATAGTCTAGGTCTATCGCCTCCTCATCTGAAAATCCATGTGATTTATAGGTGTCTTGCAGGGCAGTAAATATGATATCGCGTTGCATTGGTCCCAAACCGGTGATATAGGCAAAGATCTCTGCCAGTGCAAAACTATTTGCCATCCATCCACCAAAACCGTTATCTCGTGTGCATTCAAATGGAGAAAATGGCAAGCCTTTTGCCGCATCAAAGACTGAAGGACGAATCATCTGCATAAACGGGCCGCGAGGGTCCGCAAATTGACCATGAAAATCCAATACCAGTGTTGGCACTTGTTGTTTGCCAAGTTCATTGAGGATACGGGTGATCGTCCACGATTTTCCCTGTCCTGGAATGCCAAGAATAAAGAGATGAGGACTACCCTTCGTGCTGGGCATCCACTCCACTGGTTCACTAAATGCTTCTCCCAATGGAATCTTGAGTTCATCCATCGGTGAATGAGCTTGTTCATCTGTATGTCTGTTAGATGTGTTTTCAACAGGATACCCCGATGATTTATCCTCTACTCTATTGTCAGGAGAGGCCGCCCCGCTGGATAGATCATCATCCTCGTCGCTATCAACCCTGCTCTCATCTTTGAGAGGCATCAGCGATGCTTCATCGTTGTAAGCGGAGCAACTCAAAAGCGACGAAAATTCGGCTGCGTCAGCATCTTGAAAATCCCTTGCGGTGAGTACCGTGATTTTCGCCTTCTCTGTTTGGGTATCAATCATGAGCGGTTTACGCTGTGTGCCTTCCAGATTTACGATGTAGCCTTCATAACTGGGGCGGAACTCGAGGTCAGTTTTTTCAAGACGAGCTAGTTGCTCCATAAAGGTTCTTTCAGCGTCGGCCGCGAACAGTTTGTAACGGCGTGATCGCTCAAAATAGAATCTGAGGACGTTGGCGAGATATGAGCGTTGTAGTATACTATCCACCCTCCCCTCATTGAAGAAACGATTGCGCATAGCTTGGGCGGAACCTTCCATCTGGAGGGCCATACCCGTTGCTAGTTCCTGGAGAAGGGCTTGGCCTCGTCGCCATTTGACTTCGATGAAGGTTGCGTCAACAATATTGCGTCGGAGCGAGACAAGAACCAGATCACAGCGACGTTCCCCTTGCTGGGGTTTGCCAGAACCATCCAGTGAGAAAATACGCGGATAAATGTCTACGGGGACAAGAATAGCCTCTTTCAATCGTCCCTTCTTTTGCAGCCACGCGGTTACAACACCGAGTCCCACGGCTGCGGAGGCACTGGTTGGAGATTCGAGCGCCTGTAAAGCCAATCTACCAGAGACAGTTTTCAGATAATGCAGCAATTGACTTACGCTCTGATCAACATTATTAAAACCTAACTCTGCCATTGATTGCGTGAGTAGCGCCTCAATCTCTTCATGCCAAGCAGTCGTCACCATCATACGATGCCCAAAACCTTCGAGCGATTCCGGTGAATAGTCAAGCACATACTTCTGGGCCAGTGTACGTAATTCCGGCTCATGAGGCGAGTCATAATAATCAAGTGCAAAGAACCGGTCCATTGTAATGACCCAATTGGTATTCGAGTGCAGATGCTCCAAGAGGGTACTGCGCTCCTTTTCGATGCGCACTTCTAGCATAGGATGGGCATTGCTGCGCTTGCTGACAAGATAGCTTTCCGCATCTAACAAGCTTTGATGAAGTTTCACCAGCGTCTCGCTATAGCGGGTGCTTACAGGATGCACTTCAGGCTTTTTCATTCCCTCCGGTATAATTCGATGGTACCAGAGTAAACCTTGATCGTCAGTTGTAAACTGCGAAATAAAGCGTGTAACAAGACCATAGAGGGAAAAACTGCTCATCTCAGCACGCACTTCTAGCTCCCCTTGCGCCTGTGAGCGCACCACAATCGTTGGTTGGGTCAAGTCAGTCACTACAGCCAAATGTGCTTCAGGAGCCTTTTTCTCCAATTGACTGATTGGGCGAACTGTTGTTGAAAGGCCAGGCAAAAAGTAATCGGTAACTTGATCACGACGTTGATCAATCCTTTGCAGCGTCTGCTTTAGCGCCTCGAGTGATCTTTTATGTTCGTCTGGCATGAACGCGGTAATGTGGAAGGAAGGTGCAGAGTGAGGTTCTTCCTGCTCATCTGAAGGCACCTCGTCAACCAAAAACTTCCTAACCGCTTCAGCGAAGAACTCACCTCGATCAGGATTGACCAATGTTGTCACAAGCGTACCTGCATACGAATGCGACATGTAGAATCGCTTAAGATGTTCTTTCAAATGGTCTGGTTGAATATCACCTATACCTATTTGCTCATATACGCTTCCTAGAATAAGCGCGATATCTCCATAGCGACGACGCGGGTCTGCGACATCGGCTGGTAGCGCAACTCCATGATACAAGCGGATATTTTGGAAGAAGAGGAATGCCTGTTTCGATGCCGCATGATAGGCAAAGGCAGGAACATTTGTTGGAGTTAATAATCGCAATGCCTGCATGTCAATACTGTGCTTACGCTTACTTTTTGGAAGCCCAAGTAAGCGCTCTTCCCAATTGCGCAACAACTGGGTATAGCCAGCGAACCATGCGACCCGTAAAGGATGCGTGGGCAAGATAACGATAGCCTCTTCCTGTGTATTTCCCTTGCCTGCGACTTGTACAAGGAGAGAGTCAACAGAAAGAGCCTCACGCATTTCGTCGAGTTCACATTGGTTCCTTATCAGCTCATCAAGTAAATCCCGATACGACTGGGCATAGCGTAATGCAATATTGGCAAGTTCCGACGTCCATTCTGCGGTTTCTATGGTATCCCGCAACATCTGCTTTTTTAGACGATTGAAAAACGTTTCGCGCATTTTCCAGAAGGCAGCCCAACTGCCCTGGTTACTAATTTGTAGAGGATATGGTGAGATTGCGTCTACACTGATGGGATACACCTCATCTACGAAAAGGGTAAAACACCCACCACTACGTGGGTTGTCTCTGACCTGTCTCTCAAGTTCTAGTAGGGTCTCGCTCAGTCCAATATTGAGGATCTTATGATTGGGAAACGTCAGACTAAAATATGCAAGGTCTTTGGATAGCCACTGCGGCTGCATTCCTTCGTCTAACGTCTGATCCTCTTGTATTCCCAGCGCAATCTCTAGCCGACCATAGGAGAGCGTTGGAACGGTGCTCCGACTTTCACGTATATCTGTGGGCGGATTTATCTGGATATCTTTCGACAGGAAAAACTCAATACTTCTGTCAGCAATAACTTCCTCTGTTTCCTCATTACTAATCTCGTTCCCAGTGGCATCAAGAGGGGCAACTTTTACGCAGACCGGACAATTTGGAATTTCGTCTTCCTCAATATCAAGCTTGATAGTAACACTACGCCTATGGCCAGGTACTCTTGGTATCTTCGGTTCAATATAGTCACTATCCTCAGCAAATTCGTATTCGCGATCAGATGGAACAATTCTCACGCTCCAGCCACTCAAATTCTGTGGCGCAACAGGTTCACATGACCACTTCACAACCATTGTTCTTTTGGGACCGCAAATCGCTTGCAGACTGCCATTGACTTCGTCTGGTTGTACAAGATGACAGAATCTTTCAACGATGCCCCTCGCATTAATAAAGGGAGTTACTTTCACAGAGCGAATATCGCTGTGATCTGTATTGGGAAATTTCCAGCGATCGAATGTCATTGTTTCCTCTTTTGCGAGATCACGTGACCAGATTGATACCTCATTCATCGGTCGGCCTCGGAAAAACCGACCAAGTACATTGGCGGTATCTTTATCAACCTTCAAGCTCTGGATTCGTTCATGCGCTGTCGCATCAAGGCGTATTGGATGAGATAATGCAAGAGTACAATTGCGATTACTTGTTAAATGCACAGCAAAATTGGAGCGTGCATCCGCAATCAAACCTACACGCCAGAGTTCGAGACCCCAATTATTACCGGTATCACCTTGAATCAAAGCTGTTACAGCATAATCAAGACATTGCTCATAGCTTGCCTTCAATGTTCCATGTGAGACAAAACGCAATACCTTTTGAACGTCCTGGGGAAGAAGTTTTGTTATGTGTTTCAATACCGCCTCATAAAGGGTGCGCCCATCGATGGGAGCAAAGGAATTGGCAAGCGAACTATAGGCGGCATCTACCAGATCTGAAGGGACAAAGAGACAAAGGCGTACCTGCTTACGATTGCGTATCTCGACTGCCTCATCCGTTGTAATATACGGAGGGGAATGCAGCGCATCCTCGCCACGAGATGTAAGCACATGGATTACAAGATCTGGCTCTTTTGAATTGTGGGTCATATACTGACAGATATTGATGGCCTCAACACGTTCAAGAAAATCTACGCGGACACAATGGCCCTCAGTGGTACCCTTCAGGCAGGCAAATATCTCATTGGCAAGCAGTTGTGTTCGTAAATCGTTCATTATGCTCAAGCCTCCACTGTTTCTAGCGAGATATCTGCATACGGAGGATGTAAACGCTGGATGATAAAATCGTCCGACAAATCACGGAAAATACCCATCTGGCGCAGACGATTTTGCATGGCCCGCAAATTATCATGCGCCGCTGCGATATATTCGGCACCCTTGAACATATCGGGAGGACGGTTTACCAGGATACCATAACGCTTCTCTAAAAATTGCAGAAACTCTTGCAAACGGATAGATTGAATACCCTGTGATGAAAGCTGTGCAGCAGCTACCTGAACAAGAACCGCTAGCAAGTCGTTAGAAGGGGCATAACGCCACGCTGTCCGGCTCTTAGTTGACCCAGCAAGCAAACCATGTGTTTTTTTCATCCCTCCAACACTACTGAACCATCTCACAAAATGCTGAAGCGCACTATCCCGTTGCCCCTCCACCAGGAGATTCACCACTCGCTCTATATCGGTATCCGCAACACCAGTAATGTCATCCAACCAACTCAGTTCCTCCTCATCTACCACATTTCCTGCATCTTCCTGCAATTCGTTTGCTTCCCGAATACGTTCCTCATCAATGCGAGCCTGTGCATCAAGATATACTGACAAAGCTGGATCATCTCGTAAAATAAGCAGACGCTGCAAATACAACGGGCCAGATTCGTTTCCTTCAAGAATTGAATCAATTTTCATCCGTCTCTGAGCATTGCGACGTAGTGAAACCACATAAGAGTCCAACAGCCTGAGGTGCAAGTTTGAATACAAGAATTGCTGATAAGCTTCGATATCCCTTCGCACACAAGCTTTTGCCATTTCATGGCTGCGCCCTCGCGCATCTTGTGTGAAATCCAAGTAAAGTTGCGGAGAGGATGGTTCCAGCGGGTCACGCATCGCACGTGGCAATGTCTCAGGGTTTTGTATGATCTCATTGATTGCATACACAAGTTTGAGTGTATAATTGAATAATTCGAAGTTGAGGAGAGCGAGCAAGTTATAAGTGAATGCCTGCGAAGGCATACGTTTATAATATTCAAACAGGTAACGCAACAAATCTGTCGCCAGTTCGTTCGCCAGTTTTGGACAAGCAGGAGTAACAGTCTGTTCGCGGCTCAATCCCGTCCGTGTATTTTGAAACCCATCCAGAAAGGCGATTGAGAGGCGCGTCAAGATATCGAGTTCAGTTTTACCATCATAACTGCCTCCCAAATCGGGCATATTGCCTATGTTGACTCCCCGCCCAAAAGTGATTTTCACCGCATCAAGGAGATCTGTATCGGCTCTATTCATATTTTCGCGCAGAGCCTGATAAATGAACGTATCGGCTCCCCGATGACGACTACCTTCCGAAGGAAAGCCCGGCTTATGAGCTAGCAAAGTATAGGGTACAATAGAGGTAATTTGTTCTCCACGATTAGAACGGCCTACACCACCAGTTGTAATTAATGTGGTACGCACGAGGCGTTCCAATACCTTGCGCCCTGCTGGGTCATCAAAACCTTCCAGGATCGAATTATGAGCCAACGCATCAATGTACAGCTGAATATCTTTCGGATCATTAGCTCGCCTTGCTTTCCCACGTCCCTGAGATAGGATGGTGTAGAAAAGGGTGGGTAAGAACAAATCGATGTCGAAATCGTTCATATCGATAGTGAGAACTTTCGGGAATTTCACGCCTTTGAGTTCTTTTGGCAACTTGACTTTCATGCGTCTAACTCTTTCTACATGGCAGTGCGTACAATTTTGCCTGCATCCTGAGTGATATGATGCACTCGGTAATAATTTTCGATAAGGATGAGGTCGCGTGTCTCTCCTAAGATTAAAGCATCTTTGAAGAGTTTGAGATCTTCAAGCAATGGTTGGAACTCCTCAGCGTTCGGCAGTAGGCCGCTTGCCATACGCATCAACAACTCGAACAGGTCGAGGGTAATCTCAAGCCGAGGAAACCCCTTTTTATGTTCGAGAATCACAATTTCTGGTAATCGCTCTATGATATCGGTATCAGAGAACCACTCAGGATAGAGCTTGAAGTCCTCCAGTGGGAACTGCTTGAGAACAATCAATTGTTGATCTTCTGAGGAACGCACCTGTATGCTTAACGTGTTCTCTGGAACATCTTCGATGATGCCGTCAGAACGTAGGATACCGAGCGCAATTTCTTCACGTAATATGCTTACCCCTTCGTCGTCAAAATTGTTGCCCAAGAGGTCAATAAAATCCCTGGCATATCTATAGGGTAGCAATGAGAGCGCACGCGTTTTTGGCAATGTCTGCGCAGCAGCTTCAAGAGCCTTCGCCGACTTCGCCTCAAAATACAAACGACGCTTGATGGCTGCTATCCACTCTACTTCATCCTTGAAACGTTGCGCTGGCAGATCGACGCCATCAGCAAAAAGGGTGCGGCGCGTTTCCGCATCGGAGAGAGATTGATGAAAATGGAGATAGCGATCAAGATGGGGATGTGGGAAACGCCCAGGATCAAGTGATGCTATATCATTAAGCAGTTCATCGTGCATCTCAAGAGACGCGAAAGCTGATCTCCAATAGGTGAGATTTACTAAGGATGCTCCCGCCTCTTCGTCATCCCTTGCGAAATGAATATGTTCGCAACTGGCATTTCCAGTGATAAGGTAAGCGAGCGCGGAACGCAGATCTCGCATGGTCATATGTCGTTGGCGACGTAAGTGTGTAAGCAGCAGAAGATGTTCAAGCCTCTGCTGAACTCTCTTTTTACGTAGCGAGACGGCGTTATTGAGTATGGGACAAATTGTTTTTGCTACACAGTCATTGCAGATCGTCCATTGCCTAGGAGCAACAAGGCGTTGTAGTACCTGAACGAAAATGGATTCGGCTTCAGCATGGGGGAAATTTACAAATGAGCGTCGTTTTAGATCCACCACCCAGACAGATGAGGACTCCCAAGCCATGGTGCTTCTAGATTGTACTACTTGTTTTGCCAGTAAAGGGAAACGCTCTTTGTAACGTTCGAAGAAATCCACTAGGCGTCCATCATTGATTGCCACCAGCACAGTAAGAGGTACTTCAGGTGTCTGTTTCCCTTCCAGACCTTGTAATTTTTGTATGAGTTGCTCATCTGCGCTCTGTCCCGCGTGCGCTTCAGAGGCGTCATAACAGCTACGGAAGATATGGCCTGCATTGTCCCATTCCCAACCACTGGCATCAGGCTCACCTTGTCTTTGTGCTTTTCTGGCTATTAATTCTTGTTGCACCTGTTCTAGAAACGCTGTTTTGCCATCGCCTGGGTTGCCAGTGAGAAAAACAACGTTGGGTTGATGCTCGAAGATCATGGGTAACAGTATTTCATCCAAAGCTGTTGGTACATAGGTATTGCGTACAAACTGAGTATCTAAGCCCCTGTTATCGGCGTTGCCCGTATTGCTATTGCGATACAGACCGCGAACATGTTCCACCCAGAAGTTTATCTGCGGTGACAATTGCTGCTCTACCACGGGCTCTGTAATAGCCAGCAGAGCATTTTGTAGTTCTTGCCGCATCTGTGCTGCTGATTCTGGGCGCTCAATTGGATTGTTCGAGACTACGCGCAATAATACTTTGGCTATTCTGCACACTTTTTCATCTGTTATCTCCGGTGGCACACGGAGTTTGCGTTGTTGATCACTTTGTAGTTCAAATGGCAAATAGCCCGTCAGTACCTTGAATAATACCACGCTTACCGCATAACGATCGACGGTTGTTGGCAATTGAGACGCGGAAAGAGCTTCCGGCGGCAAGAACAACGGTGTTCCAGCAAAGCGTACGTTGCTTGTATCACTTTGTTTAACAGCGAAACCAAAATCAATCAGTACGGGGTGATTGTCATCTTCATGTAAGATGATATTTGCTGGTTTGATGTCACGATGGAAGAGCTGTTTCTTTTCTAATTCCTCTACAGCATTCAGTAAATCTTGCGTGAATGTCCACCAACGATCCAAGGGCCAGGGAAAATCTTTTTCGATATCCTGTAATGTTGGCCCTGGAATGTACTCCATTTTGATATGGACGTCATCCTGACGACGAAATATATCCATGACACTCGGCAAATATTTGCTCTTGAATTTTCTGAGCGCATTATATTCTTCGAAGGCTTGATCAAAGATTTCGTCCGGCCTGTGAAATTGTTTGAGAACGCAGAGTCCGAGACCTGCATCGGCATAATCGGCATAACTGGCAAGATACGTTTGTGCCATTGATCCCCGGCCCAGGATGCGCTCGACCTTATAGCGTTTATCCATGAAATAGAGTTCTTCCTTCTGCTCCGAACG
>DASYAN010000359.1:0-6843 GCA_036501345.1 Ktedonobacteraceae bacterium | reverse complement strand
AACTAAAGATGGTGCACAAAGGAATGCGGGTTAGTATGAAAATGTCTTTTTTTTCTCTCCAGATGTCTCTTTTCCTCTAGGTGGAAAGATCATCTATTCAGTATACTTGAGGGTAAGAGGCCCGAAAGTGCAAAGATAGTGTGATACCAACTCGCGTTCAAAAAGGCGATTTTTCAACGAGGCAAAGCAAGTCAGATTATCCATGTCAGATGAACACAAGTTGATATGAGAGGGTCTTTTGAGTTACGAAATACCCTCTACTAAATTGAGAAGCTCACTATTCATTTGTTTCTTACATCAATGGTGAGGAGAAAAGGAGATTTTAACAATGGATTCTTTCGGGGGCCACAATCTGCGCAAAGGCATAAGGGGATCATCAGAAAAGAAAGATACGAGAGATGTCCCAACCACTTCAGGACAAAAAAAAAGTAACAAGCGCCAGAGATCGGAAGAAGTAGAAGAGACGGGAACTTCTACCAGCGGAGCTCCGGGGGGAGCAGGGACAGGAAAAAGAGAGACAAAGCGTGTAAAAAAGGAAGAAATCTCAGCAGGAACGGGAGAAATCTCAACTGAAGCAAGTACCTCAAGAAGACTTGAAAAAAGCAGGGCAACTGGTGACAATGGAGGTGAGGATGGTGACGATAGGAGGCCAAAGAAAAGAAAAATTGACAACCCTGCGGAAATAGACAGTGGTACTCGACGGCAATTACGTGAAACACTGCAGAAGATGCAACAAAACATAGAGAAGATCAACAGCATACGTTCTCCTGCAGAGAACCTGTTTGATTCTAAAATAAGCAAGCAAGATGAGACAGAGGTCAAGAGTGTAACTGAACAGGCTATGAGGCTGGGTAGAACGATCAGCAAACAGCTAGCAGATGATAATCCACAAATATTACAAGACAAGATCGATAGATTAACGAATAAGCATAGTCCTCGAATTCAAGCATGGGCTGACTATCTCCGTGATAGGTACGAGAGTGGGGATACAAACGCGCAGAGACCAAAATCTACAGGTGCAGAAGAGTGGCGTAATGTCTCCAAAGGCCGCAGACCAAGAGATCGTAAGCTTATAAGAGACTTTGCAGAACTCCAGAGAAGAATGGAGCTTGGCCTACCTGTGACTGCGCAAGACCTATATAGCGAGTTTGGAAAAACCCCGTATGGAGACTTCCGGCCAGGAGAGAGAGATGATCCAACAGATATAGTGCTTTCCAACGGTGAAAGAGTGCGAATCCTACAGATCAACAAGGGAAACGCAGGTGTCACGCTTCTCTTCCCCAAAGTGGGGCCGAACGGGGACGTGAGAGAGTCATATAAATGGCCATACGCCGCTGCTGTCACTTGTCGCAATGGTACTGGTTGGCTTCCTTCAGGACATACGATCGATAGCTTAGGTTATACATGGGGGCCATTTGCCTATGGTCATTCGCATATTCCCGGCGCTTTGACGGAAGGATTGAATCGGTTTTTCCAGGACAATAATGATCCAACAAAGAACCCACGAGACGAATTGCGCTGGGTCATGATTAACGGGGTTGTGACAGCTCCTACCTTTAAGAATTATTCTCAGGAACGAAGCGATATTACAGCGGAAGATATCTACCAAAATTTGATGAAGCCTATACCTGATGTTTCACCCACGAATGGTAACCATGACGCTGGCGCTGGCGACGGGAATGAGTCTTTCGGTTTTCCGTCTGGCGCTGGCTTCTGCTCGTTTATAATAGAAACAGATAAGAAAAACTATACATGCGCTATCATAACACACTCTAATTATGGACGGCTTCGCTTTCTCACCATGGGCGGCGTTCACCTAGAAGACGCGTTCACTGCAGAAGAGGCAAAAAATGCAATAAGAAAAGAAGGTCAAGAGAAGGGCTCTATTAACAGTACATTCATAACCGATCTACCCCTCACTCCTAGACAGTTGAAGAAGTTGACTGAAGATATAAGTGAACGCTTTGCAAATGGCAATGTAAAAATACCTTTCAGCCATGATATAGCACTTGCATTCTCAGTGGCTGATTCACCCACTCTACCGAAGGACCCTAACTACGACAATAGCCCTCCGGCCCTTGCAGCCATTTTAAAAGCAGGACCCGTGCAAACAGAGCAATTTCCAGATTCAGTGCTGCCTATCCTTGGAGAGCTAGCTGTACATGGAGTAGACAAGAGCATATATAAAGGCATGCTCGCCTCCCGAGATATAGAGGGAAATGGCTTTATAGGTAAGAGGATGTCACCAGAAAAATTAGCAAATCTGCACTACTTCGTTGGACGCTTTAGACCTGACCTTAAACCTATACGGGAGGACCAGATACCAGGGGACATCGATCCAGATGTGGCCATGCGCGAGGTATCAATTGAAGATTTTAGCGATCACTACAGTGAAGCATCTGGCGACGAGTCAGACTGGTACCGCTTCGCATAAATAACCCACCACTCATGCCACTCCTGCAGATTGGTTGAGGACTCCCTCGATTCGCATAACCTTGTCGATGAGAGTTTGGATATCCTTGGTCTTGACGACTGACCAGTTCCAAGCTTTTGCCAGCCGTTTGTTGTAGTAGACGATGTATTGTTCAATCTTCTGTTTCAAATCTTGTATGGAGGTAAAGTTCCCCCGGTTGAGGACATGTTTGCCAAGTATGCTAAACCAGACTTCAATGGAGTTCAACCAAGAACAATGCTTGGGTGTATAGACGAAGTGGATACGGTGAGACGAATCGCTGAGGTAGGCTTGTCTGGTCTGCATGTTCTGCAAGATACCCGACTTGCCTTTCTCTCCCAGTGCCTGATCATCGCCAATAGCCTTGGCAATGAGGCGAACCAACGTTTCGCTCTTATGCGTATTGAGTTGGTCACAAAGGATGACCCACAGAGCATCAGGGTCGGTCTGGATCATACGCTCGATATGCCGCACGAAGTCTTCTTCTGTTCTGGTATCGGCAAGAGTGGGTGTTATGAGCTGACCAGTTCCTAAGTGGATGTTACCGATCAGTACCTGGGTGCCATGACGGATAGAGTTGAACTCCCGGCGTTCGACTTTGTCTGGTTGAGTGGGCAAGGTCTTGCCGTCCCGTTCAAGGGCTTGTATACCGGGTTTCTCATCTACACTCACGATGTGGATGCCCTTGGCATATTGCTCCTTCGCTTTGCCATGCAGTTCGCAGATGAGCATGACCTGTTTGGCAAAGTCATCCCAATCATCAATGTTGGGATGTTCGAAGTCACGGCTTCGGTGCGGTTGTAATACGGCGTTCTTTTAAAAAACGCCCGATTTGGGCGGGAGAGATGGTCTTGACGATGCCAAAGTCTCCGACCGTTTGGGCGAGGAGGTCATGACTCCAATGCGTCACGGGAACCCCTTCATCCTCGGGATCGCGGGTAGCTACTGCGATCATCTGTCTTTTCTGTTCTTCGGTAAAGGTTGCTGGAGCCCCAGGACGAGCGGCGTCGGTTAGGATGTGCGTCAGTTCCCGGCGGTACTTGGTGTCACTCAAGCTACCGGCTTCATGTTCGGCCTCCAGACGTTCTCGTTCGGCTTGGCAATCCTGCCAACGCTGACACCAGCGGCGGACGGTATCCCGTCCAACGGAGTATTTGGCTGCGACCGAGGATTTATTGCCCAACTCGGCGGAGTCCAGAATACTACCAGCCCGCTGGACTAAACGCTGCGGGCTGGTAGTGGCATGAACACAGTCCTTTAAGAGTTTTGTTTGAATTTTGGTAAGTATGAGTTTTTCCATAGTGCTCATCAGTATACCATAGCCGGTGGGTTATTTGTGAAGGGCGGTACTAGTTTGCCGCGCGAGGATGCACCGTTCCCATCATCTCGATCAATTTAGGCACGAGACCAAATCGTTCGTAAAACCGAAACGCATCCGTATTGGTCGAGATGACCTGGAGAGTAAGATGACCAATACCAGATAAGCGCAGTTCTTCATAGAGAGCATCCATAAGAGCTGTACCGATGCCCCTATTACGAACTTGAGGAAGAACTGTAAGTAGTTCGAGAAACGCAACGCTCTCTGCTGTTTGCCACTTAATGGAGCCATCAGCTAAATAGATGATAGCACACCCAACAGGCTTGTCTTTCTGAAGAGCGAATAAAAGAAAAGAACCTTTTTGGCTAAGCCATGTCTCATATTTGTGGCGGCAGATATTCCAGACTTGCTCGAAAGAACGACGTGGTCCTAACAAAGGGGATGCAATCATCTCATAATGTACGTGCAAAGCTTCTACGAATGGCTCTAGATCCGCAATTCGTTCAGCACCAGCTTTGATAATATGTATGTCATGCATTGATTTTCCCATTAAAGAAAAGAAGCCTCTTGAGAATTGATCTGGAGACTGATACTGATCTCGCCAATTCCTCCTGTACAAAACCTCACATACGAACCCGCATTATCATCAACAACAGTATCAGCGCAATCGCCAGATGTTTCTTCCAAGTTCATGCTTATACAAGGTCAACACTGTCAAGCAGAATCGCCTTCTTGTGAAGCAATGCCTTCAAATTCACTAGACATCCTCATCAATTTTCTACTATCATATAATCAGAGATTTATTGGTAATAAATCTCCTTGAGGAGAACATAAGGATGCAAGACTTCAATGGAAAGCAACTAGGCAACTACCATCTGCACCGCTTAATTGGACATGGCGGGTTTGCTGATGTCTACCTGGGTGAGCATATCTATCTCAGAACTCAGGTTGCCATTAAAGTAGTATCGGAGAAATGGGAACCCCAGGATATGGAGAACTTTCTTAAAGAGGCCCAGACAATCGCGGCCTTAAAACATCCTCATATCTTACGGGTGCTGGATTTTGGCATAGAGGGCACTACATTGTTCCTCGTGATGGAATATGCTCCCAAAGGCACATTGCGGCACAGGCATCCTCGTGGCTCAATAGTTCCCTTCTCAGTAGTCATGTTGTATACAAAGCAGATAGCAATGGCGTTGCAATATGCTCATAATCACAAAATTGTGCATCGGGATGTAAAGCCAGAGAATGTGTTAGTGGAAGCAGAGGATAAGATTGTGCTCAGCGACTTTGGCCTTGCGATTTCTGCCCACCGAACTCAATCGTTCACTACACAGGATATAGCAGGAACGGTGCTCTATATGGCGCCAGAGCAATTTCGAGGTAAGGCACGCCCAGCCAGCGATCAGTATGCATTAGGCGTGCTTGTCTATGAATGGCTGAGTGGAGCATGTCCATTTGGAGGTTCAACCTTCATCGAAATTGCCACGCAACATGCCTTGGATCGCCCGCCTCCATTGCGAGAGAAAGCTCCCACTGTTACTGCAGAAGTGGAGCAGGTCATACTGAAAGCGTTAGCCAAGGAGCCAGAGCAGCGTTTTGCCACCGTTCAGGAGTTTGCTGCTGCCCTGGAGGAGGTGTATCAGCTCACACTATTAGGCTCAACCCGATCGACATCTCCACCGGGTAGGGGCCACCAAAAGACTGATAGAGGAACGAGATCTGACGTTGAGCAAACAATACAGGTGCCGTCAGTAATGAAGCCTGACATGGAGCAGACCGTACCGACGGCTCTTCATCATCAGCCTTTTGGTGACCACTACCCGCCATCGCAGCCTCCTATCCGGCGAGTAAAGATTACACAACCTAGGGAGACCTTACTTACCTATCATGCTCACTCCAAAGAGGTGTCTGCAATAGATTGGTCGCCCGATGGTACTCGCATTGTCTCGGGTGGGCGGGATAAGACCGTGCAGTTGTGGCATGCTTTTACGGGAAAGCCGATCCTAACCTATCGTGGCCATTCCAGTGCAGAGGGCTATTCCAGTACCGTTGGGGTATCGGTAGTAGCTTGGTCACCCGATGGGGCCCTTATTGCCTCAGGGAGTTGGGATAAAACCGTGCAGGTATGGGATGCAACCAACGGAAAACAGGTCTATACCTATCTCGATCACCTCGCTAGCATTCTTGCAGTGGCTTGGTCTCCAGATAGCACACGCATTGCCTCGGTAGGAAGGGGAGATAGCACAGTAGATATATGGGATGCCTGCACAGGTAAATTTATTCTCACCTACCATGGCCATGCTAGTTTTGTATACGAGGCAGCCTGGTCGCCCGATGGCACACGTATTGCCTCAGGAAGCAATGACAAGACAGTCCAGATATGGGATGCGAGCACGGGAGTCCAGTTGAAGACTTATGATGGTCACAGCGAAACTGTAACGGCAGTAACATGGTCACCCGATGGAACGTGTATCGGCTCCGGGAGTAGTGATGGGATGATACAAGTGTGGGAGACCTCTACTGGTAGCCAAGTTTGGCACCATGACACTCATTCCAATCATTGGTGGCCTTGTCTGAGATGGTCGCCCGATGGCACACGTATTGCCTCGGTAGGAAGGGGAGATAGCACAATAGATATATGGGATGCCTCGACCGGGGAAATGGTCCAGACCTATCGTGGTCATTCCAGTTTGGTAGAAGCACTCGCATGGTCACCTGATGGCTCCTACATTGCCTCGGGAGACCATCAAGGAAGAGTGCATATATGGCAACTGGTGTGAGTGCTCTTGTCCTCTGCTTCCTCTGGCTGTTAAAAATTAAAATTTTGGCTCATCTAAATCCTTCCTTAGTCAAGTGACTAATTTTTAATTAGTTACTTGACTAAGGAAAGGCTATGTGATATGCTTAACCCTGCTTCATCTACTGAAGTTACTAACAAATCACGACTATACTCCAAAGGAGAATATTTTTATGGCATGGAACATTGATGCGACGCATTCTCATGCGACGTTTGCTGTACGCCACATGGTCGTAAGTACGGTCAAAGGGCACTTTAATGTGTTGAGTGGCA
>DASYAN010000358.1:0-38588 GCA_036501345.1 Ktedonobacteraceae bacterium | reverse complement strand
TCTTGCCGAAATTCCTGCAATGTGGTAAGGTCCATTCGGGTGAAGCTCCTCTTTTTTGTATTCTGCAAGGAACTTTACCCCATCACACTGCCTCTCGCAACCTTCCCCACCCTTTGGTTCTCTTTTGTCCAAACGTCAATCTTATGGACAAAGTTGAATCATCTAAATATTCTGAGCGCCCGCGTGATCTACAAGATAGCCGAAGAGATACCACATCAAGAACACCAGTAGAAAGACTGCGACATGCACATGGGCTTCCCGCTACTGATCGTGTTTTTCCTCTCCAAAAACATTTATTTCTCACGGATACAGGAAACATCGTGCTCCTAGATCTGCGTGTCGCATCGGGATCTTCTCTCGGTAACGTTTTTGAGTGGAACCTCCTCAAACAGCAAGGATATGTCGGTACTCCAGGCAGAGATGATATGGTTCAGATGATTGAAGCTCCTAACTGCAAGTGTAATCGGCTTGGCTATGGATTCTTTGGGAAGGAAGAAAGCGGTGGGCATCTTCACGACCCAGAGGCAGCTGAAACGATTCTCCAAGCTAATTATACGCCAGTCCAGCCTTCTCAAGAGAAAGTGGGAGATCTCATAATCTATCGAGATTCCCAGACGAACAAGATTGTGGGTACAGGCCGTGTAGAAGGTATCGAGGATGGGATGGTCTCTGAGGTCAGTCGTAAATGTAACAACGTAGGAGGAGTTTATAAACATCGCCCTGATATCCAACCAGGGGAATACTCTCGAACTGATATCCAACCAGGGGAATACTCTCGAAAATTCCCCTCTGGAGAGTGGGGGGTAAAGCAAAAAAATCCTCCCGATACTTGGGAGTTTTACTGTAGGAAAAACAGCTCGGAATCAGCGTGTTTTAAACTGACTAGCGCAAATACACCAATAGAAAAGATAAAAGATGCAAAGATTATTGCACTAGGAGAAAATCATAAACTTCCAGAACACGTCACCTGGAACGCAAGAATTATTGAAATCCTTGCACGTCCTCATGATATCGTTTTAATTGAAGGGGTTCAAGCTTATAGGCCAATAAAACAAGAAGATTGTAAATACACAAAATTTATACAAAAAGGTATTATAGCGATTGGATGGGATAATATGGATTTACACAACAAAGCAAGGAGTATGATGGAAAATGCACCAAGTTTATATAATGATGAATTTCATAGTACTCTTGATGATATTATATTTAGACAACGGAACTTATCACTAGCAAACGTGCTTAAGAATATAACACAACTATTTCCTGACAAAAAAATTTTTATTATCGCTGGAGCTGCTCATTTTACTGTAGATCCAGATCTAAACCACACTTTAGAAACATATCCCTATATTGCATTAAGGCCAACTTATACCAAACCTCCGACGGATGATGAAGTGAGGAAACACTTTCAATCTCAACTTCAACGCCTGACTGATGTTTTGAATAGGTAACAAAGTCTGTGAAGCCCTTTGAAAAGGCAATTTAGGTGAAGAAGAGACTTCAAATCTTCTAGCTCAATAGGAAACTAGCAAAAGACTGCCCAGGAAAACCGCCCACAAAGTGGAAACTCAGGTGGTTTTCTCCCTCATTGTGACATCACCATTTACATCAAAAAGCTTTTACAACCCTTGACAATCATGGACTCCAATGGACTTTCAAGACCCTCTTGTCAAGCACAAACTCTCTGGAGAAGAGGTCTCAGCTTTCCACTGCACAGTTTCATTACTACTGTTCCTTCTCAATATGCTGAACAGACAGAGGAGTACTATTTATAGCATCGACACACGATTGAAAAACGATCAAAGTTACTGAAGAGGTATCGACAAACAAGGATTTGCCTCGTATAATAGTCCTAGTAGAAATCATGTGATGATTTTACCTATCAAGGTCTATTTAGGGATGATGTATGGATAAAATAAAACTCTATTGCTATGTGGATGAAACAGGACAAGATACCGCAGGAAGATTTTTTCTTGTCTGTGTTGTGTTAATCGACTCTGCAAGAAAAGAAGAATTAGAGAAGCAGCTAGAAGATATCGAAAAAAAGACAGGAAAGAATAAGAAGAAATGGGCAAAGGAAGAAATTGGTATACGTATACAGTATATCAAAGAAATTGCTAAGATAAAAAATTTACAATATTCTCTCTACTATTCAGTTTATTTTGAAACAAAAGAGTATAATCATCTAACTACATTATCTATTGCTAAGGTTATTCTGTCAAGAGATATAGAAGATTATGCAGCTACAATAGTTATTGATGGATTGACAAAGAAAGATACAGAAAAAGTTAGAAAAGATTTAAAAAGCTTAAAAATAAGATATGATGCTATTCGTGGTATGAAAGATGAACAAAGCGCATTCTTGCGTCTGGCTGATTGTATGGCTGGTTTTATCCGGGACTATATAGAGAAGAAACCATACGCAGATGAGTTATTTAAAGTACTAAGAGGGAAAAAGATAGTTATTGAAGCATAAAAAACCAGCTTGTATTGAGCTGGCAACCCAGAGCGAAGTCTGGCTAATCCTAGTCCTTACGGAACACCCTCCATGCGGCAGGTTTTCAGATCCCTTTTATAATACCAGTTCTCTATCCATTTTGTCAAGATTTGCTAGACTGAGACATTGTATCATTATCTTAAGAATACAGCTTCAGTGATTCAAGATTGAGCTTGAAATCCTCGGATTCAAAGCGAATTCTTAGACAAGGATACAAGCTCATTTTTACATCAGCTTTGACATCAAAGACGTTTTACAAAGGTTTACAATTATGCACTCAAGTGGACTATCAGAGCAGATCTCCAAGCACGGAGTCCCATATATAGCTCCCTGACTTGTCGCGATGTTATAATAGCCACATGCGACACATCTTTTTAATTGGACTTTCAGGCAGTGGAAAAAGTACTGTTGGCCGTATTCTGGCCCAGCGATTGAATAAACCTTTGCTCGATGTCGACGCACTCATTGAAAAGGAGTATGGGGAGTGCATTTCAGCAATTTTTGCTCGACATGGCGAAGAATATTTCCGCTCACTTGAGAGTCATGTACTAGCACAGGCTGCTCAAGAGACTGAAAGTGCCATCATCGTTACGGGTGGGGGAGTGGTTGTGAGACCGGAGAACCGCGTTACGATAGCTGAGCAGGGAGTGCGTATTTTCTTGCAGATTGAACCCCATGTTGCTCTGCAACGTCTGTGGAAGCAATATGAAACTGAACAGTCCCAGGGATGTACTCCTGAACTGCGTCCACTTCTAGCTGGTCCCGATCCTCTTGCTGCACTACAAAGCTTGCTTAATGCTCGTTTAGCCTGGTATGAAGAGGCTGAGTTTACTTGTTCGACCCTGGGGAAGAGTGCAGAACAGGCTACTTTGGAGATTATTGCTATGCTGACAAGTTCTGGTAAACTGGGTGGGGGCTCCCCGATTGTGCGGCATGTCCAAGTTGGGGAGGGCTATGATGCAGTTATTGATTGGGGTGGGATTGGACGTCTGACAGACTACCTTAAACAGTTGCATCTCCCATCGCGGTTATTTCTGATTACTGATAGCAACCTTTATGACCTGTATGCGCTGGGAATTGCACAGAATCTTTCTGCCGCTGGCTTTGAACCGACTATTTACAGCATTCCTGCTGGCGAAACTAGTAAATCTCAGCAACAGGTCAATGCGATCTATGATTGGTTGATCGAGCACCATGCGGAACGTCGTGAAGCACTAATTGCTCTGGGTGGTGGCGTCGTAGGAGACCTGGTTGGGTATATAGCTGCGACCTATCTTCGTGGTGTACCTTTCGTTCAAGTCCCCACCTCACTGCTAGCACAGGTTGACGCTGCAATTGGTGGTAAAACAGGGATCAATCATCCCAAGGGAAAGAACCTGATTGGTGCTTTTTACCATCCGCGTCTCGTTCTCGCAGATCCTTCCACCCTGCTGACCTTACCTGCTCGCTCACGTACAGAGGGATGGGCAGAAATTGTAAAGTATGGTATTATACTCGACGCTGACTTATTCGCTCTGCTTGAGACCCATACAGATGCATTGCGGGATTTTTCTCAGCCTCCAATCGACCTGCTCTGCCATATTGTAGCACGTAGTATCGACTTGAAGGCACAAGTGATCGAGGGTGATGAACGGGAGCAGGGACGACGCGCCATTTTGAATTATGGTCACACCGTGGGTCATGCGCTGGAGAACGTTTCTGGCTATGGTGAGTGGTTACATGGCGAAGCTGTCTCACTTGGTATGGTCGTCGCGGCTACCATTGCGCAAGAAGCTGGTATGTTTGCAGCCACTGATGTGGTACGCCAAAATCGGCTCCTTGCTGCTCTGGGCTTACCTGTCATCTATCATGGCTCTGCGCGTGTGCAAGATATTCTCAAGACCATGCAGCTAGATAAGAAGGTTATGGGCAAACAGGTGCATTGGGTGATGCCGAGACGTATCGGCGAGGTAGTTGTTACACCCATGCCCACTGATGTGGTTGAGCGTGTTATCACATCATTTTTTGTGGGAGAGGAAAAGTAAAGTATGCTCAAATTCCTCCTTTTGAATGGGCCAAATTTGAATATGTTGGGTACACGTGAACCAGATATTTATGGTTCGCTTACCCTGGAGCAGATTCAGGATAAGGTATACAAGCGTGCTCAGGAGTTGGGTGTAGCTGTGGACTACTTCCAGTCTAATCACGAAGGAGCCTTAATCGACTACATCCAGCAGCATGCCTCAGAAGCATCTGGCATGATTGCCAATCCCGGGGCACTTACTCACTACTCAATTGCTCTGCGTGATGCAATTGCCTCTGTGCAGTTTCCGACCATTGAGGTCCACCTGAGTAATGTTCATACGCGTGAGGAGTTCAGACACCATTCAATTACTGCAGCGGCTTGCCGAGGACAGATTATTGGGTTGGGTTGGCATGGCTATGTCTTGGCATTAGAAGCGCTCGTTGAACTCGTCAAGCAAAAGTAAATACGTTTCTAATAGTTGGTAACTACTCAGATACCAATCGGGCAAATCAACGCGGTTTACCGCCGTCGGTAGGGGCCCAATTTACCGTGTGCCCTTTGGGTATTGCGCCCGCCGTATCCCTGAGTAGTTGTAGATACGCGAGACATTCAGGTCAGGAACCCCATGTCTAAAGAACAGGGGCTTGAGAAACGGCTAGCTCAACGTAAGTTTCTGTCTAGCGGGCTCTTACCACAAGAGCAGCAGCGATACGGGCTAAGAAATAGCCAAACCACAGGCTCAAGTGCTAGTGGAAGTAGCGAAAGCATGTACAAGCGCCACCCTAACTTGTACCACTGCCTGCCACGCCGAAGCAGATGGGATCGTCCCTATGCCTGTATTGCCATCGCGAAGGGTCATATCACCCGTGCTTTGACACGGTGGCTCACAATTGAGCAAGAGTTTTCTCGGTCTTTCTCCTAAAAAGGCCTTTGTCTCTCGAGGAGGATCTCCCGATGCGTTTACCTGTCGTTGATACACGCGGGGTGGCACTGATGCCATGTACACCCGCAAAAGCACGCCACTTGTTCAAGAGTGGCCGCGCTAGACCAAAGCGAAACAAACTTGGCCTGTTCTTTGTGCAGCTCTACTACGAGCAGGAACCGAACAACCAGCCCTTGGTAGCTGGTGTCGATCCTGGAAGCAAGTTTGAGGGCTATAGCGTGGTTGGTACCAAAGACACCGTGCTCAACCTCATGGTGCAAGCACCGGATCATGTCAAAGACGTCGTTGAGAAACGGAGGACCATGCGACGAGCCAGAAGATACCGCAAGTGGAGAAGACCCAAACGGCTCGACAATCGGCTCAACCGTAAGAAGAGGATAGCACCTTCTACTCGAAGCCGATGGGAAGCCAAAGCATGTGTCATTGCTCACCTGAAATCGATCATGCCGCTCATTGATGTGGTAGTAGAGGATGTCTATGCCCAGACACGTAAAGGCAAAGGCCGCAAGTGGAACGGCGCATTTAGTCCGATACAAGTTGGCAAAGAGCACCTGTCTCGCCTTCTCGCAGAGATGGGTCTTCTCGTTCATCTCTGTCAAGGATACCAGACCAAAGAGTTGCGAGAAAAATACGGCCTGAAGAAAACCAAGAGCAAGTCCAAGCAGTCCTTTGACTCACACGCCGTTGATGGCTGGGTTATGGCTGCATCGGTCAGCGGTGCTTCTCAACCAAGCTGTACCCGCTTGTGGTATGTCATTGGTGCTCAGCTCCACAGGCGTCAGATCCATCGCTTGCAAGCATCCAAGGGGGGTGAAAGAAAGCCGTATGGCACGACTCGCAGCCTTGGACTCAAGAGAGGAACACTTGTCAGGCATCCCAGATACGGATTGTCTACGGTAGGCGGATTTGACCGCAAGCGCAACACCATCAGCTTGCATGCCTATCGAACCAACAAACGGCTGACACAGGCAGGTCATGTCAAGGATTGTCGCGTCTTGACCTGGGTAACATTCCGCTCTTGGTTGGTCACCAAAGAACAAAAGAAGTCAAAAGGCAAAGGCTTACCCCTGTGCCCAAGCCCCAAGAAAGGAAGACCTGTTTCCTCCCCAGGCTTAAAAGCAGGGGTATCCACAGGTCGAGTTTGATGACTCAAGAGAGCATTAATAAAGTTCGTGAATGGATGGCTGGACAAGATATCGACGCATTCCTTGTGACACAGCCTTACAATCGCACTTATCTCAGCAGATGGCTCGAGGATGAGCCATCTGCTGGCTCGTTGCTTATTGGGCAACGCCATCAGTTTTTATTGACCAGCCCTCTCTACTCTGAAGTCGCTTCACATGCTGCTGGCTGGAAAGTTATCGTCCCGTCTCCACCTGAACGTGATTATACGAAGATGATTGTCTCGCTGGCGCAAGAACATAACTGGAAAAAGGTTGGCTTTGAAGCAGAGGCATTGAACTATGCAACGTATGCCAAGTACAATAAAGCGGGCGAGGGTACTTTTACCCTCCAGCCAATCGAAGAAAGTTATATAGACACGCTTCGTCTGGTCAAGCAACCTCACGAGATCGAGTTGCTGCGACGTGCCATTGCGATAACTGACGCAACATTTACGCACATCTGCCAATGGATCAGGCCAAGCATGGCCGAAAAAGAAGTGGAATGGGAAATTTCACACAAGATGATTGAGCTTGAGGCTGATGGGCCAGCATTTAAAACGATTGTTGCCTCAGGCCCAAACGGTTCGATGCCTCATGCTGTTGCTAGCCAGCGTCGCATTCAGCGTGGCGAACTGATCACGATTGATATGGGAGCTCGCTACAAGGGCTATTGCGCGGATATGACACGTACCATCTGCCTAGGAGAGCCTGCAGAAACACGTATGCGTGAGATCTATGATGCTGTGCTCCTGGCAATGAGAACATGCGAACAGAAGTTATATGCAGATATATCTGGCCGTGAAGCTGATGCTCTAGCTCGTGATGTTCTGGCAGAGACAGGTCTAGCAGAGCACTTCGTTCATAGCACTGGCCATGGTGTTGGCCTAGAGGTGCATGAAGGGCCTTCGCTATCGCAACGTGCACCTGAGCAGATAAGATTACCTGCCGGGTGTGTTGTTACTGTAGAGCCTGGTGTATATATTGCTGGTTGGACTGGTACACGTGTCGAAGATTGTGTCTTAATTAAAGAAGATGGTATTGAAGTATTAACACAATCACCGACTGAACTGGTGATTCCGTGCTAAAGGAGAGTTTTTATGATTTCTACTGGTGACTTGAAAAAAGGCCTAACAATCGAGTTTGATGGTCAAGTTTGCTCTATTGTAGAATGGCAACATGTCAAAATTGGGCGTGGTGGTGCAATTGTTCGTATGAAACTGCGCAATCTGCGGACTAGCGCATTATTTGAACGCACTTGCGATGCAGGTGATAAGTTCAAGCGTGTATATCTGGAACATATAACGGTAACATATCAGTATCAGGATGGTAATCAGTACCATTTCATGGATACAAGTAGCTTTGATGACATTATCTTGACAGAAGCACAGCTTGGCGATGCCAAAAGTTACTTGATTGACAATCTTGAGCTAGATATTGTGCTCTATAACGAAGAGCCACTTTCTGTAGAATTACCAGAGAAACTAGTACTACGCGTGACATACACCGAGCCAGGTTTCAAAGGCGATACGGCCACGGGCGGCTCAAAACCGGCTACTACTGAGACAGGACTGGTAGTACAAGTTCCGCTCTTTATCTCAATCGGTGACCAGATTCGCGTCAATACAACGACTGGCTCCTATGTGGAGCGTGCTTAGTTTGTCTTCCCAGGAACCCTGATTAGGGTTCCTGGATACCACTTCCTTGCTTTTATGAATATCTGGAGCATAATATGGACGGTAATAGCCAGTATCCCCACGATGTAGAAGCCAATGCCTACGAAGAAAATGGAACTGCTGAACGGGTTAGCGTGAAACAGCTTCAGCATCTGGTGCGTTTGATCGATGGGAGCGAGGTTTCGGAGATCGAGGTAAAATGTACTAACACGGGTATGCATTTGGTGCTACGTAAAGCAAAAGCGTATGGGCAGATGGGAGCTGGTGACTACCAAATGACAACTTCTCCTATGACAGGAGCAGGGAGTGCAGCAATCACTTCTCCTGTAGAAAAGAAACATACTGTTACTGCGTCGCTCGTTGGTATCTTTCATACCTGGGCCAAACCTAAAACGCCTCCCCTGATCACTGTTGGAGATCGTGTGAAAGTAGGCCAAGTTGTAGGAACGATCCAATCGCTCAACGTGATCAATGAAGTGGAATCACTCGTTGCTGGCCGTGTTGTAGAGATTTTTGTGCAAGAGGGACAGCCTGTTGAGTATGGGCAACCACTGATGACAATTGACAGTTCGCAGGAGGCTTAAATTTCTATGCATCCATTGGGACCTCTCGATGAACCATCTGTCATTAGTGTATCTGTGTTAGCATTCTATCTCAGAGATTTGTTGGAGACAAATGACCTCTTGCAAAATGTCTGGGTGCGTGGTGAAGTCTCCAATTGCAAAACATATCCTTCAGGACATTGTTATTTTACCTTGAAAGAGGGCGATGCCCAGCTTTTGTGTGTCTTCTTTAAATCCTCTCGTATGCGTACATCTGCTCCTGAATTGTGTGATGGGATGGCATTGGCTGTCAACGGCCGTGTTTCATTTTATGAACGCGATGGTAAGTTACAACTCTATGTCGAGGCCGTCAAGCCATTAGGGACAGGAGAGCTTTTCGAGCGTTTTGAGCAGTTAAAAGTGCGTCTGGCTGCTGAGGGACTCTTTGATGCAGAGCGCAAAAGACCGCTCCCTTCGCAACCAGCAGTGATTGGAATTGTGACTTCTCCTCAAGCAGCGGCACTGCGGGATATGCTGCGTGTGTTGCGCATGCGTTATCCTTTAGCACAGGTTATTCTCTCGCCTGCTCAGGTTCAGGGAGCTGATGCTCCATCTTCCATTGCTAATGCGCTTGACTTGCTTAATGAACACGGCGAGGCCGATGTGGCGATTGTGGGACGTGGAGGAGGCTCAGTTGAAGAACTCTGGGCTTTTAATGACGAGGTGGTTGCACGGGCAATTGCTCGCTCACGCATCCCTATTATCAGTGGTGTGGGTCATGAAACGGACTTTACGATCGCTGATTTCGTAGCTGATTATCGTGCCTCTACACCGACGGCGGCTGCAACCGCAGCAGTGCCCAATATCGAAGATTGGCGTATTGATATCCTGGAGAAACGTCAGACATTGGTTGCTTTGATGCAAGCATATATGAGTGATTTATGCGCACGTGTCGAACGGAGCCAACACGATTTAGAGCGTGTAAGCCCTCGCAGATTAATCGAGCAGCGTAGGCAGCAGCTTGACGATAGTATGGAACGTTTGCAGACACATATATGCCATATGATTTCGTTACGCGCTGAGCGGCTACGTGGTGTTACTTTGCAGCTGCATTCCTTGAGTCCTTTGCTAACCATTGCACGCGGTTATGCAATTGTGCGCCGTGATGATAACCAGAAAATTGTATCCCAAGTCGAGGATGTACAACCCGGTGACTATTTGACTATCCAAGTGCAGGATGGTAATATTCCAGTCGAAGTTCGAAGGAGAAGAAATGGAAGCCTTACCTTTTGAAGAAGCTTTTGAGCATCTTGAGACTGCGATAGCCGCATTACAAGATGGTAAGATATCTCTCAATGAAGCTTTGCAGCACTATCAAGAAGGTATGAAATTGGCTCAGTATTGTAATGAACTGTTACAGAGGGCAGAGTTAACAGTACAACAGCTGAGCGTTGATGATACTGGTTTGCTATCTGTGCTGCCCCTAGATGTGTAAATAGGACAAGACTTTTCTTATGGTGAGCCATTCAGTATTCGATAATCGGGTCCTAGTTGCAGCTTTTCTTGCCTGGGCCCTCGCACAAATAAGCAAGATATTCTACGAGCTAATACGCCAGCGTAGACTGATTATCAGTCGGCTTGTCTCTTCTGGAGGCATGCCTAGCTCTCATTCTGCTCTTGTCACAGGTCTAGCAACTGCCACAGGACGTCAGCTTGGTGTGATTTCTCCAGTGTTTGCTGTTACAGTTGTACTGGCCTCTATTGTCATGTATGACGCTGCTGGTGTGAGACGTGCTGTCAGTATTCAAGCTCGTATTCTCAATCAGATGATAGAAGAAGCCTTCCAGGGGAGTCCGATGGCGGAAAAACGCTTGCGCGAGTTGATCGGGCATACACCTGTGCAAGTCTTTGTTGGAGCATTGCTGGGCCTTGTAGTTGGCTTGCTCATGACCGCGTAGATGGCTCAGTTTGCCCCAGTGAACAAGGCCGCTGACGGGCAATCGTGCGCTTGATTTCTTCACCAACCTATTGCTCAGCTAACCACAATTCGTAGAGCTTTTGTAGATTCATCCATATCTCGGCGGAGGTGCCAAGCCATTTTGCTAAGTCGCAAAGCAATTATCTGCCGTCATAGCCCGCTTGCCGCTCAGTATTGGCTAAATGCTCTTAGGCGATACATGCAGGATGCAAGGTCTGGATCATGTTGAGCAAGGCTAGCTCGTCGGCAAGAAATTTACCTGGATAATAGGATCGTGTGGCCTTATACTCCACCCCAAAAACTTCTTCAGTTAGTTTACCTGTTTACATTGGTATATAGTAGAATGGTTTTTTTCTTTCTATAGAAAGAAAAAAACCATTCTATGGAGAAATGATACTAAAATTTATTTTATATAGATAACTGCTATAATCAACCACCACCACGAGCAAAGATCATCACTGGAACAGTAAGAAAAATGAGTTTGATATCTTGCCAGATTGATTGCTGTTCAAGATACTCAATGTCCATGTCAATCATTTCTTGAAAGGTTACACGCGAACGGCCATAGACTTGCCACGCTCCTGTCAGTCCTGGTTTACCCATCAAGCGTAGTTTGTCATGGGAACTGTATTGTTCAAGTTCATAAGAGACGGGTGGACGCGGCCCAACTAACGACATTTCTCCACGTAGTACATTCCAGAATTGAGGTAACTCGTCAAGGCTCGTTTTGCGGATAAAACGACCAAACCTAGTAATACGCGGATCACTGATGTACTTGTACGCTGTTGTTGCGGTCACGTCATCATTCAATCTTTGACCTTGCTTCATATATTCCAACATTTTTTCACGATGAATTGCTTGGTCATTATTCACATACATAGAGCGAAACTTGAGAAATTCAAACTCAACTCCGTTCTCTCCGTATCGCTTCTGCCGAAAAATGATCGGACCTTTTGAATCAAGCTTAATGCATAAAGCAACAATAATGCCTACCATAATAAGTAATGGCGAGATGAGGAGCGTGAAAACGATATCGAGCATGCGCTTGGCTCGCAAGTAGTTGGCGTTGAGACTGATTGTCTTGATAGGTAGCGATTGAATAGCCATAAGGTCCTGTTGGACGGCCATGAGGTCCTGCTGGACAGCCATGATATCCTCCTCTAGGTTATTATTAAGTGTGAGGGAAATTCACCCATGAAAGCGCCTTTCTCACTCATCCTGGTAATAATATTAGCTGATGCAAGTGTATAATTGGTGAGGATTTTTATGGAGATATGGTAAAGAGTGAGGATATAAGTGGTGAAAATGTAAGATTCGACTTTTTTATCCTTCCCCGCGTCAGAAGACCTCAACTTTGAGGTATGGGAAGTCGTCACTGAGGTTGAGTATTCTTTACTAGATACTCTTAGTTTAACCCATCTTAACACCTCGATGGCCATCTGACTATTACTTGGAATTGGTACTATCTTAATCATAGTATCTTTTAGCTCTGTCTTAAATGTCTCAACCGATGTCTTCTCAACCGTATCAATAGGATAGGGGTGTCCATCAGACAACTTATGGGCTTTAGGACAACTTCCTGAAGTAGCAGGTAAGGGGGAGCCGCTTAAGATGCTCAAGTGCAGAAATCAAACATGTTTTACTCCATTTTGAAAGGTAGTTGTAAAAGTTAGTGCCATCTATACATGTACCTTTGGTTGATCTACGAGCCCAATACCAGGCATTAAAGCCTGAAATCATGGCGGCTTTTGAGGAGATCCTCGATGGTATGCAGCTCTTTCTAGGACCTAGGTTGCAGGCCTTTGAGCATGAGTTTGCCTCATATTGTGACTGTAAGTTTGGAGTGGGAGTGTCCTCGGGCACTGATGCTCTGGCATTGGCTCTGCAGGCCTGCGAGATTGGCCCTGGTGATGAAGTCATTACTGTATCCAATACTTTTATTGCGACTATTGAAGCTATTGCAATGGTTGGGGCTACTCCGGTTTTTGTTGATGTTGATCCCGAAACCTACCTTATGGATTGGCGTCAACTGGAGCATGTACTTACTCCGCGTACACGTGCTGTGCTCCCTGTCCATCTCTACGGTCATCCCACCGAAATGAAGCCAATTATGGATTTTGCTCGTGCACATGGGCTGCGTGTAATCGAAGATGCATCTCAAGCTCACGGGGCCACGTATCTGGGACAACGGGTGGGAAGCTTTGGCGATATTGCATGCTTTAGTCTTTACTATAGCAAGAATTTGGGAGCCTTCGGGGAAGCGGGTATCTGTACCACAAATGATGCTGAATTGGACGAGAAACTGCGGATGATCCGCGATCATGGCTCTCGTATTCGCTATCTCCATGAGGTAATGGGGGTCAATGCCCGCCTTGATGAAATGCAGGCTGCTGTGCTTTTGATCAAGATGCCGCATCTTGAGCATTGGAATGCTGCTCGTCAGAGACATGCTCAGACTTATACAGAACAGTTGCAGGATATAGTCAAAACTGTGCCCATCATAAAACCATGGGCATCTCATGTGTTCTGTTACTATGTCGTGCAGGTTCATGAGCGCGATCAATTCCGTCGGGCTCTGGAACAAGAAGGGATAGGGACCAATATTCATTATCCTACTCCTATCCATCTACAGCCTGCTTGCGCAAAGTATGGGTACAAACGTGGCATGCTTCCCATAACAGAAGAACTTGCATCTCGTATTGTTTCATTACCAATGTATCCAGAACTTACAGAAGAACAGTTGCAATTAGTCATTAGTGCAGTGAAGAAGCATGCTGTATCAAATGTATCATGATAATATTTTCGCATTTGGTAGATGTCTTCTTTCATACTGATCCATAAGAGCCTGCCGCGAACTAGGAGGTTTTAACTCCTAGTAAATAGGTAGGTTTATCTATGACTTTAGTCTCTGTTTATTGGCATATTGAAGCATATATATTATACTGTTGGCATCTGATATAACTGCAGTTATGAAGAGTAATTTCACCTCGGCTCTGACCGAGTGGATGGTGATTCGTCAATAGGTTTAGGCGTTCCTGTTCAAAACGCCTGTCTTCCCGCATAGGGGTTGTTCAGATACAACTTACCCCTATGCGACAGCTCTCAAGAAAGGAAGACCTGCTTCCGTTCGCTTGATCGCAATGTACCCTATAGCTCAAGCAAGGGGTATCTGCAGGTCGCAGTTTGATGAAAGATATCCGTTTTGGCATTATTGGTTGGGGGTATTGGGGCCCTAAGATTGCACGCAATCTGGATAGTATACCTCATACATCTGTGACTATGGTGGCTGATCTAGATGAAGGACGCCTTGCCTCAATTTCCATGCACCAACCAGGAATACGTACGACGACAAATGTTGAGGATGTGTTTACATCTGATGTGGACGGTGTTGTTATCGCAGCACCTGTACGCACACATTTTAATCTGGCAAAAAAGGCGCTCTTGCATGGAAAGCATGTTCTCGTCGAAAAGCCTCTCACAACTAGTGTGCAGGAAGCAGAAGAGCTAATAGCACTGGCCAAGCGACTCAACCTTGTTTTAATGGTGGGTCATACCTTTGAATATAGTCCTGCGGTCAATGAGTTGCGCAAGTTAGTGCAAAGTGGTGATCTAGGAAAGGTCTACTGTGTTGAAACAGAGCGCGTTAATCTAGGACTCTTCCGTAGTGATACCAATGTGATCTGGGATCTTGCTCCACATGATGTATCAATCCTTTTGTATCTGTTTGGTAAAACGCCCGAACAAGTCAATGTGCAGGCCCATTCGCATCTCTTGCCGGACATCTGTGATATTGCTCACTTAGATCTAGAATTTGCTGATGAGATGACAGCTCATATTCATGTCAGTTGGCTCCATCCTTGCAAAATTCGTCGTGTGACTGTTATTGGTGATGCTCGTATGGTGATTTATGACGATACAAACCCTTCTGAGATGATTAAGGTCTATAATAAAGGGGCAGACATTCATGCAGACCCGGTTGTATCCTATCGCTATGGTGCAATTTCTATTCCCCACATCGATTGGATTGAGCCGCTACGCTTAGAATGTGAGGATTTTGTGAATTCCATTCGTACTGGTGCTCAGCCACGTGCTAATGGCGAAACAGGGTTAGCAGTGGTACGTGTACTGGCCGCTGCCGAGGAAGCACTGAACAGACAAAACAAGAGCACGGTTGGCACATCTGTCAGCATCTGAAGAGATAGAAGGAAGAGAAAGGGGGTGGCACGAGTACCTCTCCACTCATAAAATACAGAGGTACCCATGCCGCGAAATAATGAGTTCACCAAGATACCTTGTTACCGGCGGAGCCGGATTTATTGGTTCGCACATCGCAGAGACACTCCTCAAGCAGGGAGAATCTGTACGTGTGTTTGACAATTATGTAACTGGTCGAGAGAGCAATCTAGACGCATTGAAAGGATTGCCGGGAACATTAGAAATTCTCACAGGCGACCTGCGTGATATAGATGCCGTGAAAGCAGCCGTAGCAGGAACTGAGGTTGTCTTTCACCAGGGAGCTCTGGCATCAGTGCCACGGTCAATAGCCAATCCAGTTCTCTCACTTGAAACTAATGTGAACGGAACCCAGAATGTCTTGTTGGCGGCTCGAGATGCAGGTGTGCGCCGTGTGGTTTACGCAAGCTCATCATCCGTCTATGGAAATACTCCTACTTTACCCAAGCACGAGGAGATGCCCACTGCACCACTCTCACCTTATGCAGTACAAAAACTGACAGGCGAGCTTCTTTGTGGGGTATTCACACACATTTACGGGCTCGAAACAGTCGCACTGCGCTACTTTAACGTCTTTGGCCCACGGCAGGACCCCATGTCTGAATATGCAGCTGTTATTCCCCGCTTTCTCACAGCTTTGCTAGAGAAACAACGGCCAATTGTTTTTGGAGATGGCGAACAAACGCGCGACTTTACTTATGTCGAGAACGTTGTGCAAGCCAACCTCCTGGCTGCAACCTCAAAAGAGGCCATTGGGCAAGCTATGAATGTTGGTTGTGGAGAACGTGTCTCACTCAACGCTGTCCTGCGGATTGCTGGAGAGTTACTCGGCATTCAGTCGGAGATTGAATATCGTGAACCTCGGTCCGGTGATGTTCGCGATAGCTTGGCAGACATTAGCAAAGCTAAACGATTATTGGGCTATACGCCTCAAGTCAAATTCGACCAGGGATTAGAGCGAACTCTTAATTCGTTACGGTCCAGCCTTACCTTAACTTTCTAGCTCAAGTACAGCATTAGCCTCTACAAGGCTTGAAAACGCTGGCCAAAGCTAGCATAATAGAGAAGACATAGGACATATACAAGCCATTAACTCTATTATTTAAGAAAGGCTTCTCTAAAATGAGAATACTTATCACTGGTGGAGCAGGTTTCATCGGATCACACATCACCGATCAATATATTGCCGCTGGGCATGAAGTTGCCATTGTCGACAATATGTGGGTAGAGGGTGGAGGAAAAAAAGGGAACCTGAATCCACAGGCCCGGTTTTACCGTGCGGATATTACAAATGATATCGAACTGGCACGGATCTTCGACGAGGTTAAGCCCGAGATCGTTAATCACCATGCTGCACAACATAGTGTTGCCGTCTCCACGAAAGATCCACAGCTTGATGCTCGCGTCAATGTGCTCGGTCTGCTAAATATCCTAACAAACTGTACACGCCTCAGTATACATAAGATTATCTTTGCATCGTCTGGGGCAAGCTATGGCACACCTGCTCACTTGCCACTCGATGAAGAGAGCATCCAGTGCCCAGAGTCTCCCTATGGAATTACGAAAATGGTGGCAGAGCATTACTTACGTTATTGGCAGGAGACGCATAATCTAAAATTTACTGCTCTACGTTACGGCAATGTGTATGGTCCACGCCAGGATCCCAACGGTGAAGCTGGAGTCATCTCCATTTTTGCCAAGCATTTTCTGGCTCACGAGGGAGTACGCATCGATTGGGACGGCGAACAGTGTAAAGACTACGTATATGTCGGTGATGTTGCACGAGCAAACGTGCTCGCGCTTACGCATGGAGATAACAACATCTTTTGCATAGGGACCGGACAGCCTGTCTCGGTCAATGGGATCTACCAAGTGCTTGCTCGCATTACTGGCTTCGAGGCCCCAATTACCAAAGCCCCCAAGCGTTCCGGTGATATCTACCGATCCTATTTCAATCACAGCAAGGCCGAGCACATCCTAGGTTGGAAACCTGAGGTGACCTTTGAAGACGGAGTAAAAGCTACCGTTAATTTTTTCAAGGAACAGGCCTAAACGCTCATTGATTCGTGTGTCTCCGATTGATATCCTATCACTATTAAAGTCACAGGAGATATGCTACATCCCCATCCTATCTACCCAGAAGGAGGCCAATCGCAAGCAATGAGACAGGATTAAAGCAAAATAAAAAGCTCCTGAAGACCTTCAGGAGCTTAGGCAGGGGTGAGAGGGATTGAACCTCCAAACCTTCGCCTTTGGACAGCGACGCTCTTCCAGTTGAGCTTCACCCCCGACGCTAGCTATCTCAAGTAACTGAGTTCCACACACCAACCACAGTACTGCCTCAAGAATAATAACATAACCTACAAAGATTGTCAATACATTTTCACTATGAATATTGATCTTTAGACTCAATTGGATTGATACGCTCATTGATTGTGCATGATCCCACAGCACCCCAACGATAGCACATCACCATTTGTTAGTCTCACGCAAGCGCTGGATACATCTGCAGTTTCATGAGACACATTGATATAGCTTGCCAAAACCACCAGTTTCTCTAATTATTAATTATTCTCTTTATTTTTCTGGTAGTACCTATTGCATTCATTACAAGACCGCGTTCGGCTGTTGCCCATATCAAGAAATTTTCTGTGTTTGATAATTGTGCTTTATACGGCGATTCACCCGCTAAAAAGTTATATTCATTGTAACCACGTTTTCTACATTCCTCCATACATAAAATATGGGTTATCAATCCAGGTGTGAATTTCTTCATATCAGGAGAAAGGTTAATACCACCTTTATAACCTAGAACATGATTATCCTCAACAAAGCCAAAAAGACAACCTAGGGTTTGTTCACCTAATTTTACCCGAAAAACCATTAGAGCTTCAGGAAAGAAAGCATCTATAAGCTCTTTATGATATCGCTTGACGCGATCAGATTGAAAAGAACTAGGCGTTTGGGTATTTCCCCATTTTCTTGTATGAAGTTCAATTAATTCTGACAAGATATCTTGCGCTTGTTCTATCGTCTCTGCCCACTCGCTCTTTAAAGGAGCCTGAGCATTCATTTTATCTATGCTACTTCTAATTCGCTTCTTATTATGTTTCAGCGCTGAGATTACATCAGGAGAGCCTACTGCCTCCGAGAATTTAAATGTTGGACAAGCTTCCTTATTTTGTTCAGAAAAGGTCAATCCTAGATAAGTACTTGCTGCAATCAGCGCTTCGGCATGTTCAGGGACAAATCCATGCAATACAAGTTGTGACCAGCGGAGTTGTTGTAAGTTACGCAAAAGTTCTATTGAAAAGGCTGATAGATTTTCGGGAGCAACGAGTAAGCGATTATACTCGACGCATGTCTTCTCTTCAAGAGATTCACCGTTCGTACCAAGATGGAGCGATAGAATTGGAATAACACTTTTAAATTTTTTTAATGGTTGCGTCACTAAGGCTGCTCCTATAGTTTGGCCATCTCTTACTCCAAATATAAATTTATGTGGAATATGTCCATAGTGTTTCAGCCATGCCTCAATCCATTTCCAAGAATTGGTTAGACCTTTATCATTGATTTCCTGTTCCAGGATTTGCCACCTTTTCGCCGCTTTTCTCTGTTCAGACGATGAAATGATATCAATTACTATATGTGAATGTTTGGTTGTTATCAATGCACGAAATCTCCCCGCATTTATCAAAATCATGAAATCACAGCTATTTTACAATATGGTCTAAATCCTGTCAAGCTTTTAGAAGTCTATCATTACTTACTTCCCATAGGCGTATTCTCGACATTCGTATCCCTTTGCAATATTCTTTGAGAGAATGTAAGAAGATAGTAGTCAAGCGGATATTAGAGGCCTTCATCAAGCTCCCAGCCAGTAGGCGCATGCTCTTCCATCTGGCTCCTACCTTACCGTAAGACTCCCTGTTCAAATACTCTCTCAGATGAAAACATTATTTGCTCTGATCTATTCTGTACTCTTCTGCTTATCAAATACCTGCCCAGTCTTATAGAGGGCTCTTCCACCAAGTAATATGCGGCTATAGCTACTGCAAATGAACTGCTTAATTCTATACCTATTACAACAGGATAAGGCAATTTACCGTAAAACACATTAAAATACGCAATAAGTGTTATTGCATAAAAAAGATAGATACTGTAGGATATTTTACCCAGAAATAATAGAGGTTTCTTTTGGAGAGCATGAGAAAAATGTCACTATGGCATTAGAGCGACTGACAGCAGGATTAAACCATCATTTTACTGTTTTTCTCTATTCTATTATCCCCCTTTCGGCTTTTGGATAAGTCCTTAGGATCGACTTGGAAGAGCGATCCGTATGCAAGCCCAAGGACCTCTTTAGTACGATCCCAACATAAATCTTTTTCGATGCGTTGACGACCTGCTGCTCCCATTTGGAGACGGACTTCTTCATTGTCGAGGAGTATTTCGATCTGGTCTGCGAATTCTTCAATCCGGTTGGATGTTGCGTACAAAGCGGCATCTTGGGCCGAATAACGTGTCTCTGGCAGATCAAAGGCCACTACAGGTTTACCCATTGCCATGTATTCCATTGTCTTAAGCATGGTACTGTGATCATTGAGATCATTGCTTGGATCAGGTGAGAGCCCTATATCCGTGGCACTCAGATAACGTAATATATCTGCTTTTGTTACCCAGCCTGCAAAATGCACATGTTCGTCGAGCTCAAGTTTGTGGGCGAGTTCTTTTAAATATTGAAACTGGTCTCCATCTCCCATCAGCACTAGTAGAGTATCCTTCCGCCCTCGACGGTGGACAAGTTCTTGCATCGCATATAGAGTATTTTCGACACCATCCTGTTTGCTCATCACACCAACGTATGCCAGTAAGTAATTATGCCCCATTTTCAGTGCTGGTTCTGACGTGGCTAGAGTGTAATGCTCAAGATCTGGTCCATTGCGCACAACGAATACCTTTTCTGGATGACAATGACCACGCTCAATAGCTATGCGCTTCTGTGATTCATTAGTCGTGATGACCATATTGGCTGTACGATAAGAGCAGAGTTCCATAAAACGCAGAACTTTGTAGATAAATTTCTTCTGACCCTGAAATTTGACTTGGAATACTTCTGGCGTGAGGTCATGCTGGTCAAAAACATATTTTTTGCCGAAGAGCCAATAAAACCATCCCATGGCGAAAAAGATATCGGGGGGATTGGCTACGTGGATTGCGTCAAAACCATGTCGATACCAGACTTTGAAACTGAGCCCAAAGATTTTGAACATGGCTGCTGCATATTCTTTGAAATAATCAGTAGCTTTGTGGACTGTTCCAGATGGCTTATAGCGGTAAATATGGATGGCATCTATGCAGATGTAAGCTTCCTGATCGTGCTTTTCATCTCTCGGACAGATGATACTCACCTCGTAACCACATCGGCGAAGTTCTTGTGCTTCGTGCCAGATACGAGGATCTGATGGTGCCGTCGAGTTCTCAACTATAATAAGGATTTTCTTCTTCTTAGACATAAGCCTTATCCTTTGAACTATTTGGTATTATTTCCTCTTTTAGCTTTCCTTTGCCTTTTTTCTGCATTATTTGCTCGTATAGTTCAATGACCCGTTGCGCGATTACTGCACTTGCCAGATATTGTGTATCCTGTCTTCCTGTTGTTGGTCCTGTGTACTCTAGCGCTCGTTGCAATCCATCTGCCAGCTCCTCTGGATCGTGTGCGCAGATGCTACAGCCTTCTGTATGGCCGATTACGTCGGCCACATCGCCAACGTTGGTTGCTACTACTGGCACATTGCAGGCCATCGCCTCTCTCACAACGTTGGGTGAGCCCTCTGCCCAGGATGGAAGAATGAGTGCATTACTTGCATTCGTGTATTGCATCACAGTATCATGTGACAGCCCAGTCGCAACTACTAGTTCGACATCAAGCCCCTTTGCACGTAGGATATCGACAGCGGCTTGAGCCATGGCAAAATTTTTCACAGGGATCTCTGGGTTGTTAGCAAAAAGAACATAGTAACGATCCTGATCCCAGCCAAGTGTTGCTCGCACCTCTGATCGTGGCATGGGATAAAACTGCGAAAAATTGACACCATCAGGTATAACAAAGACCTTCTCTTGGGGACCTCCTAACCTTTGTTTCATCTGTTCGGATTTAACTGTCACTGCATCTACAAAGTAGCACAGTTTATGGCTGACGGAGGCTACGAAATTGCCCTTGGAGCTATATTCTCCCCTAGCTACAACCGTCCCTAGAACGTCATCTCCCAGGTAACTGGCCACCACTGGTGTTCTCCATTGTAAACGAGCAACAACACACCAAAGACCATAATGGCCATTCACAACATCAAAATGTTTTGTCAATGTTTTACAAAATACCTGTGTTGTTGCTATTACATAGCGCAATAGTGTAGGCAAGCTTGGTTTTGGATGAATAACCTCAACCTCTACCCCTACAGCTGCGAGCGAATCAACTAGACTTTTGACAAATGTGCCTTTGTGTGGACGTTCTGCTGTTGGATAGATACCTGTTACCATCAAGACCCGTAATGGCTTTTGGTGTTTGTGTTGTATATGCATGATGGATGCATCCTGCTGCATTTTTTCTACTCCATTTTAATCTGGTGACGACTCTCTATCCCCTAGAAGGGGATGAGCTTCTGAGTCACTTCAACGGTATGGCCTGTTCTCGAAAGAACCTGCTCAGATAGCAGTGGTTGATCCGTTGGCTGACTCAGACAACAAGCATCGATCACGATGCCAGGGGCGCGTCTGCCCTACTACTACGCCGAGACAAGCAGGGGCGTAGATACGTAACGGAACGAGGAAAGGTTACCTGCTCACTGAAAGCAAGCGTATGCATATTCACCGATCCAACAATATCACGGTGTCCGGTAAAGCCACAGGCCTTACATGCCCAATTTCTGTTCTTAGGCTTATGTTTATGCCCACAGACAGGACACTGGCTACTTGTTCCTCGTTCCGAGCCAGTGAAGCTCATGATGTGGGCTTGTTTGGATTTGTGGGTCAGGTAGTCGATATCCTTGCCATATTCCCATAGAGCCATACGTTGGTTGTGGTGTCTTCCACTATCTCGACTGCGAACACCATGGGGATTGCCTATGAAGAGAGAACCAACTTTCTGCTCAACACAGAAATTGATCACTTTTCGTGTGGCTTTGTGTCGCATATCACGAATACGGCGCTCTGCTCTCGACTTGATCTTGTTCTTGGCTCTTTGGATTTTCTTCCATCTGCGAGAGTACTTTGTGCATTTAGATTGTCGCTTTCCAATTTTGCCCAGTTGCTTCGTCCTCTGACGCTTGAGAGATCGGATACCACGACCTGTCACGATCATGGCTTGTCCGGTATTTGTCGAGACTGCTGCAAGATGGATTTCCCCTAAGTCTACTGTCGCATGCACATCACCTGGTGCTTCCTTTTCTTGAGGCTGTTCAATACAGACATGCAACTCAAAGCCGTTATTCCAAACAAGGCTACAAGCACCGCTCTTTTCTGGCAGTTCAATTGGCAGCACAATGGATGTGCGTCCCTTGCCCATCGGCAGGACAACGCGTTCGTTCTCACGGCTCACAGCCTGAGCGGGCCATTTGACCGGGTAGAAACGCTTCTCACGCCATGGGTATTTCATTTTCATTTGAGGATGGCTTTGACGGAGCTGACGCGTGGTATCGACGTTGGCAAGGAAAGCATGGACCACCATCTGCACAGATTGACTATGCAAGGCAAATTGACCCTTGGTTGCTTTTTGCAGATCGTTGCGACCGGGCCATTTGGCATGTTCCATTCTTGCTTGCTTATGGATCTCACAGCAGAGGTTCCATACACGAGCGGCTTCCATCTGCGCAGCTTTCAAGCAGGCAAACAGCTTCGGGGTAGGCTGCAATCGGTGGATATACACCGTGTTCATGGCTGTTTACCTGCCTTTCTTCTGTCTTTTGATGTGCTCTTGTATGGCAGTCAAGATTTCTCGATTGAGAGACCGATTATTCTGTTTTGCCACCTCTCGTATCTGTTCCAAAAGATGTTCAGGAAACCGGATGGTGAGAGGTTTGATCTCGTCTTTCACGCAACCATTTTACTATTATTATGGTTGCATGTCAAGCGGACATGACCCCTGTGCCCAAGCCCCATAAAAGGTAGGCACTTTCATCCCAATCCCCTAAACGGGATGGGACTTCCTGCGCCCCTTGTTAATCCTAATCCAAAAATATGCACACTCATGCATGCAATAGGATCATTGCTGAATGTGGTGGTAGGTTAAATGTCCGACTGACAGCATTTCCACTGGTATCAAGGTAGTGGCTAGATGACGTCGTGACTGTATATGCGTTTTCACTACTTGGGTTAACAGCAACTAGCCCGCCGGTATAGTCGCGCCAGTAGACATTTTGTGCCTCATACATTTCATCAGTAGGATTGCCAATTGGAATGTTATACTGTGGGTAGCGTGCGTCGCTGCCATAGTCCTGGGGAAGAGAAATAAATAGGGTGGCACTACCTTCGTTACACATCAAATATGTACCGAGGCTCCATTGTATTTCGGCATTGTCCGTGCTAGAAACTTCGTCAATAATGAAATAGGGTTTATGTTGCTGTTGCACATTTTCAATGAATTGAAATTTTTGTAGCAAATCCGTATCTGTTATATTACCATCACCATAGTGAGTGAAACCCGATTCATCCGAGATGCCATCAACATGGCTAACTATTTGTTGTGTAAAAGGGTCGCTTGGCGAGACTGAACCAAGAGCAAGGTTAGGAATAAGGTACAGAGGGTGGGACAATTGGTGCAATGCACTCTGCATCTGTGTTAACCAGTTCAAGACAGCATTACGCCATTTGGGATCATCCTGTTTGCCACTAAACAATTGTACCCATTGTCCATTATGATAGACACCACAGGCTCCATATGTATTCACTAGATCGACATTATCGGCAGCAATAGCATCATACCCGTTCTGGCTGGCTGGTACTGCATATGTTTGTAACTGCCAGTCAATAACGGCTGGATTGGTAAAATCGAGCGGCACTCTATTATCACTCTGATCATTATCGTCCGCAAAATAAGCTGGTGTGGAACGATCACACTTATAAAGAATCCAATCTGGATGAAAAGAGCGCCAATAGGTAAGGTTTTGTTGTAGGCCAAGATTTTGATTATCAAATGACCCATTGTCACGGTAAAATGGGAAATAGTAGCTCAGCAATATCTTTGGATTGCCTGCACGCAACTCCGAGACCTGCTGAAGTGAAGCTCCCCAGACAAAGCTATAATATTTAGCTATTGCAGCAGGATCAGTAACATTATGAGTAAAATTGAGCATTAAATTTATACTGTCTGATGTGCCCGTATTATTGACAATGCTATTCCCAGGTTTATACTTTGTCGGAGAAGGCGTAGTTGATACGTTTGGCGGAGTTGGTTTAGGAGACGAGTGCGGTGATGAGAATTGCCAGATAGCCACAATGACTACTACTGCAGCTACTATTACTATAAGAAATCGAAATTTATAAAGGTTAGATTTAACCATCCCGTTCATCTCCTGAGGCAACTCTGAAGTACCAAAATATTTTATCTACTAAATACTGTGCCTAGTATAGCATAGGAGAGAAGGACTCTCCTATGGCTTAGTCCTTTTGGCACAGGACTTGTGAATTGTCGATGGGCAGAGAAGTGAGAGGGTGTAAGAGGTTGGCTTACACTTACACCCTCTGAGAAATAATTGCTTGCTCTTCATCAATGAGATCTAGAACCGATCCCTGAGGAATTGCCAGTTGCGTTGGATCAACGAAAACACGGAACCACAGTTCAAGGCTTGCTAGCATAAAGATCTGACCTTGGTAATTGGTTTTTCCTGCTAGATGGTCATGAACTATACGTTCTATATACTCATTATTGAAATAGCCTCGGCTCCGTGCTCGTTCGGAGAGCAATAGTTTTGTAATTACCTCTCGTTGCCCTTCGCGGAACCAGATCCCTGTTGGTACGTTAAAGCCCATTTTCTTACGCGTGAGAATAGGTTCGGGCAGAAAGTCGGCGAATGCTCGTTTGAGCAGATATTTCGCCTTGAGTGATTTGATCTTAGCATTAGAGGGTATGCTGGCTGCATACTCAATAAGCTTGTAGTCTAGTAGAGGCATGCGTGCTTCCAGTGAGGCCGCCATTGTCATCTTATCACCTTTCATAAGCAAGTTGTCTGGCAACCAGATCTTAGTGTCCAGATACAGCATTGATGAAAGGTCATCCCTTTGCGGATTTTTGTCTAGCCAGCCTTGAAATGCGCGACTGGAATCCAAGTCGATGCTAGCTTTTAGGCTTGACGAGAGCAGATCTTCTTTGAGCTGGCCGTTAAAGACTCCAAACCAGTTCATCCAGCGTTGTGGTGCTGGCTGCGAGATATTGCGGGCCGCCGTTTTGAATTTTCGCATGCTATAAGGTAAGTTCTCAATGAACGGCTGTACGATACCGTTGCGTATGGCCTGAGGGATTATGTGATAGTATCTCGCCATCCAATCGACCACATATTTGGGGTACCCAGCAAAGAGTTCATCTCCTCCTTCGCCGGAGAGCACCACTTTAACATGCTGGCGGGCCAGTTTAGAAACCAGGTAAACCCCTAGATCTGATGATTCACTTACTGGTTCGTCGCGATGCCAGGTCAGTAGCGGCCAGTACTGAGTAAGATCAGCTGAATTGACTACCAGTTCATGGTGATCTGTGCTAAAGTGATCTGCCACCATCCGAGCATAGGGCAATTCGCTATAGTCGGGATGATCGAAGCCGACTGCAAATGTCTTGACCTTGTGGCTAGTCAATTTGCTCATGATGCCTGAAATGATACTTGAGTCAACCCCTCCACTTAACAGAGCACCGACGGGTACATCTGCGATCATGCGTTCCTCAACTGCACGATGCACATGGTGCTTAATACCATCAAGGTATTCTTCGATAGGACATTTTTCTGTCTTTCCAAAAGTGAAGTCCCAGTAGCATTCCTCTCTTATAGAGCCATTTTCGAAAAGCAGCCAGTGTCCGGGCAAAACCTTGTAAATACCAGCGAAGAGTGTTGCTGGTCCTGGCACATAGCGTACGCTCAAGAAATCAGCCAGGGCTTGCAAGTCTGCCTCTCGCTTTACGTGGGGGTGGCAGAGCAAGGACTTGATTTCGGAGGCAAAGATCAAGTTCCCATCTACGTTAGTATAATAGAGGGGCTTCTTTCCTGCGCGGTCGCGTGCCAGCAAGATGCGTTTGCGTGGACCATCCCAAATAGCGAACCCGAACATGCCGTGCAAGCGGGCAATGCAGTCTACACCGTATTCTTCATAAGCATGAACGATTGTTTCAGTGTCAGAGTTGGTACGGAACACATGTCCCTTCTCGATCAACTCTTTGCGCAAAACTTGATAGTTCCAGATCTCGCCATTGAAGACAATCCAGATATCACCTGTCTCATTGCTCATAGGCTGGTGGCCTCCACTCAGGTCAATGATACTGAGACGAGCAAATCCCAGGCCAAGCGCCCCATCCAGGTACGCTCCGTTATCGTCTGGCCCACGGTGAGCAATTAAACGTGTCATCTCCGCAATTAATTGCGGAGATATTGGTTCACTGCTACGGGCATTATAAATACCACAAATACCGCACATAGGACCTCCTTATGCGCTAGATCGCGATGTAACCACAATCAATTCTAAAAAAGCAATTTGCACATTTGCCAAATTTGACTATTATTTTGCATAGACACACCCCCGGACGAGTTCTCGGTAGGTATCAATATACATATCCAAAATGTGCTCAAGCGTATAGTGCTGTTCAATGCTGGCTCGTGCTGCTGCTCCATATTTTTTGGCGAGCGTAGGATCTTTCAGAAGAGTTAAGAGGGCTTCGGCCAAGCCAGAGTAATCTTCTGGAGTGACTAATAGACCATTGATGCCATCTTGAATAAGATCCTCACTACCACTGACACGCGTAGCTACACAGGCGCAACCGGAAGCCATTGCCTCCAGCAGGGCATTAGGCATTCCTTCCCAGCGTGATGGAAGCGCTGCTATCATGCCACGGTGAAATTGAGCTGGTACATCGCTTTGCAGTCCTGCGAACTCGACGCTCTGTCTAATGTTAAGTGCATCAGCCAGTATTTCCTGTTGTGGTTGTAGAGGACCACTACCAACAAGGATCAGCCGTGCCTCTGGTATTTGCTTTTGTACTAGGTTCCAGGCTTGCAGCAGAACATCGGTCCCTTTTTCATAACGCAGTTGGGAGACGCATACGACCGTTTTTGTCCATTCCTCATTGATCAAGCCGCTAGCAAGCGGCTGAAAACGAATAATATCAACGCCATTGGGAATAACGCGTGTGCCAGGTAGATCTAGATTATAGTCTTTCAAACTACGCAACATTTGTGTACTGAGAACAAGAAGAATAGCTTTGACGTCTTTAAATAGGCGGTACATAATGCTTACAATATACTTGTTCATCGCGAGTACACCATAAATATCGCCGTCAATCCAAGTTGGTCCATCAACTTTCAACCAGGGCGTATTGGGGTCCAGCGGTCCAGCTAGCAAAGTAGATGGCCCTTTGGTTTTTATGCGTGGATCACCGGAACCGGAATTAATCAAAAGAATTGTCATAGGTTTACATGCCAAGCGACAGACAGCAGCCAGTGGTAGGCATAGGGACCCAAGTTGGCAGACCTGCAAGATATCATACTTTTTGCGATGGTGCCATAATGTCCAACTCATCACAAACATAGCTATCAAATACATACATTGTTGGAGTAGTCGTGGCATTGTGGCCCGCCTGCCCAGGAATAATCCTGCTACGCGCATGACAGATACACCTTGGATTGTTTCTCTTGATGGCCAGATATGCTTATGGTGAAAAGTTACAATCTGTATTTGATAACCGTTCTCAACAAGTCGCTGAGCTTGTGCAAGTGTCTGGGTTTCAGCACCACCCACAAGTGGATGAAAGGTGGGAATTGCAATATAGATACGCGGTTTTTCAAATACGTCCATACTAACCCTCTATTCCAGCCGCAGCAAGCAGCTTCTCATTCTGACTCAGCCCCAAAGCTTGATAATAAAATTCCAAACATCTTTCTGCGGCATGCGACAGTTGGTAATCACACAATACAGTGACACGTCCTGCCTCTGCTAAGCGCTGAGCTAATTCAGGGTCCTCTATCAGACGTCTGAGAGCATGCGCCATTTGTTCTGGTTGTTCTGGTTCAACTAATAAACCATTGACGCCATCTTCAATAATATCTTCACTACCACTAACCCGTGTGGCAATAGAAGGTATACCACAGGACATAGCCTCTAGGAGAGCGTTTGGCATTCCCTCCCAACGTGATGGGAGGATAAACCCCCAAGCCTTTTGGAGCAGTGGAACAACCTCTCTATGCAATCCGAGAAACACGACACTATCACTAATGCCTAGTTCCATGGCTATGCGTTCTAGCTGCGCTTGTAAATGGCCCGGACCTGCTAGTAAGAGCCTAGGCTTAAGGTGTGCCCGCCATTCCGCTGGTGCGTTCATCATTCTTCCCCATGCATGCAGCAGGACATCGACTCCCTTTGGAAATTCGAGGCGTGTAACGGAGATGATATCACGTTCCACATTTGCAAGTGAGGGCCGCACACTCGGGTCAGGGCAAAACCGTTCTGTATCAATCCCATTTGGTATTTTAACGATTTTGTCGGCACGGAAGCCTTCTGATGTGAGATAAGTCTGACAGCGAGTACTGAGAACGTGATAATAGACATCTGACTTCTTGAGATAATTAAGGATGAATTTTCCACCAACAGCTGTTATTTCCAGATGGCTGAGACCACCAACCACAATATCAGTGTATGGAACCTTCAGGAAATTTATATCAACCGACTTCTCTATCAATGTATCGGCCATGAGCGTTGCATCTGCCTCTTGTTGTTCCTTACCAGGTCCAGCACTGGGAATCCTGATAATGACCGGTATCTTTGTCAGCTTACCAATCAAGGCTGCTATGCCAGCTAATGGAGACATTTGCTGCAAATGAATTATATCAAACTGGTGACGTAATCTCCAGAGTTCTCTAAATGCCAATGCATCGATTGGTAGATGACCAAACCTGCCAATGCGGAGTTTTCCTGTACGGCTATAGCTTCCGCCAACACGTACAACTGGTAAGCCTTTATAGTCCTCTTGTTTTGGCCAGTTTTTATCGTCGTGGAGTGTGAGAACAGTGACATCGGCTCCTTGTTCTTGAAGTTGACGTGCAAGCCTCTCCGCAGCAATTTCTGCTCCACCAACAATGGGAGCAAATCGAAATGCGATGATACAAATACGTAGACGTTTTTTCACTATTTTCCTCTCATCCATATGCTAATTGCACCTGTGCTTTTTTTTGTTCGACCGTCTCTGACTCTGGTACTTGCGCCTTGTCAAGTGCTTTACTATCCTCAGGAGTTTCTTGCTCCTTCATCCAACACTCTGCGAATGGAAGTGCCATAGCAATGAAAAAGGTTATACCAATTTGCTGGTTAAATAGGTCATTGGTTTGGTTACACTGGACTGCTACATTGATACATGTCAACAATGACAAAGCAATAAAAAGGCGTTGTTGATTGTTGCTGGTTACGAGCCATTGGCGCAGTAAAGAAACTGCTTGTGTGGCAAAGATTAGGATTAATAAGGCAACTCCTACCACACCATGATCATACATAGTTTCTAAGAAGAGGTTATGGGCAACATCGGCAATGAGCTTTCCTCCGAAGCCAACTTGCAGATTCGCCAATAACGTACTGGATGCGTTCTCTCCGTAGCCTAAGAGCTGTAGTGGATCAAAATGGTCGAGAATGGCCTGCCAGAGATAGGTACGACCGTTGAGGGTCCCAAGATCGCTATTTGCAAAGCGGGCAAAAATGTCGATCTGAAGCGCAACGGCTGCGATTATGATCAAAACTCCTGCTAATAGATAGGAGGATACCATAAGCGCTTTCGCCCTTCTTCCTGGCAAGAAGGGAATGATCGCGATGGCACAGAGTGGGAAGATAATTAGCGGACCACGACTGAATGTCAAACCAAAGACCACTAACATAACAAGAATTATGGCGATCAGGCTAAGTTTTTGAAACCATCGTCGCAGTGTCGATAGACGATAGATACTCAATGGTATTATCATCGAAATAAAGAGTGCTAAGCCTGGAGGAGTTCCGGGAAAAATTGAGAAGATGCGGTAGTATCCAGTCGTTGGATCAACCACACCAATGTTAGGATCGAGTCGAACGTATCCCCAAAGCCCGTAGATGAGGATAATAATTACCGGGAGATGCAATGCATCGATGAGGAAGAGTAGCCGCTTCTGAGTGGTAATGACCATTATGGTTAGCACGCTGACTCCGAGAAAATCAAGTAAAAATGTCCAATTTGTGAAAAACGTGCTAATAGGGATAGGTGAGAACCCGATGCTCAAGAAAACCCATAATATAAAGATAAGTAGAAACCGTAGTGACACCATGCGTTGAAATGGCACTTTGATTGGAAAATAGAAGAGTAATAGCGTTGTAGGAAGAGTGAAGCCTGATAACAAATTGTTGCCGTTAAAGAATGGCAGAGCAGAGCCGATGAAAACGTTAATGGTGCACCAGGCTAACAAGAGAAAATATTGGTAGCGTAAGAAAGCAAAAACAACCAATGAGCCAAAGGCTATACGCAAGGTCAAAAGGGCATTGAGAATAGTGCCAGCTATACCAGCAGCAAAGATCAGCAGTATAAAGAGCCAGCGCAAAACCTGCTGATAGAACTCTTGCAACGAAATGCTCTGTTGTTCCTGCCAAGCAACCCATTTCGTATAGTATGGTCCTAGCCCAATTTCCCCCACGACTTTTAGAACTTCTGGAGGCGGTTTTAACAGATCGAGTTTTCCAACTGTCCTGCGCAGAACGAAAATCTGGACGGTCATCGAGCAGAAATAATAAGCTGAAGTGGCAAATGCGATACCAAAGCTGTGCCAGAAACTGCCGAAAAAGGCATCAAAAGAAGCATTCAGAAAGATGCTCATAATCGTTATGTACATCAGAAAGCGAGTTTTTCCGAGTGCCGTGAATGCTTGTCCAAAAACAAAGCCGATAGCCATGGGAAACAGGCCAATGGCAAACCCCGATAGAGTAATGGCTACCAGATTAACATCCGCTTCAGAGAATGCTCCGCGCTGGAAAAGAATACTAACAATCAGCTTGGAGAATATAATCATGAATACCGAGGTACATAGAGTAACGATAGCTATACCCCAGGTATATAAGCGGAGGGTATTCTTGAAAGCTTTCATATCGTTGGTTGCTGCTTGCGTTGCAAAATACGGTAAAAGGGCACGCCCTGTTGCAGCGAAAAGAACTCCTATGGGGACACCAGTGATTTTAAGGGCGTTATTAATGGCTGCAATTGTTCCGCTAGTCTGATAGGAAGCGAAGATCTGATCGACGAGTGGGCTGGCCAGTGCAATGACACCTGCGAAGAGTGAAGGCCATGCTCTCACGGCAATATCTTTCATCTCTGGAGTTCCTAAATCCAGAATGAAGTGGTATTTGAGTTTGGCCCTCCGTGCACGTATGACGAAGAAGCACGACTGTACACATTGACCTACCAGTGTACCGAAGCCTATCGCAAAGACTCCATCGTTCCCGCCCAGCAGCAAGACAAATGCAGCTGTGGTCAATGGTACCAGTAGACCGCTATAGGCTGGCCAACCAAACTTCCCCTCTGCGTTCAGAAGACTCTCCATATAGCTGTTTACGATCATAACACTTAGCAATGGAAAGACGAGCGGAGCTAATGCCACAGTTTGTGCCAAGACCTGTGTACTCGTTCCTGGCGCTGATATATGGAGTAATGGTTCGCGAAAAAAGATCATTCCAAGAGTAAGCAGCCCTGAAGCTATGACGAGTAAGTTTAAGAGAGTACTAAAGAGCCTTGATGCTTTTTCTTTTCCCCCTTTGGCACGCATGCTCGCATAAACAGGGACGAAGGAACCTTCTACAGAAGAGCCTAGAAGCTGGGCCAGCAATATCGGCACCGTTGTTGCAACAAAATAGGCATCCATTGCCGGCCCTTGGCCGAAACGAGCGGTTACAATTACTGCATTGACTAGACCCATCAAGCGTATAAGCAAGTTTGCTGAACTCAGACTCAACATTGCACGAAAGATATTTTTGTTGGCAGATTTGAGTCTGACAGCCACCAATCGGGCACTGGTCGTTCCTACTATCGGCCTAGGACTAGTGTCGGTATTCAAAGATTGGGACATACTTATATTACCATTCTATCAAAATTCGCCAACCAAGCATTATAGTCTAAATATCTTCTTGTCATTGAAACCCTTGGTCATATTCCTTGTATCAACAATTGCGCGAGCTTCGTGCACAATTACAGGAATATCATAGTAATTATGATCAGTAATAAGTGCCACACAATCAGCAGCTTGCAAGAGTCCGCTACTCAGTGGTTGGTTAGTCAACACTTGACCTCCAATTGTGAGTGAGGAAACATAATCATCGTTATAGAGGACGACTGCTTTGCGTGCCTGCAAACTCTGAATGATATCAAGGGCAGGTGATTCTCGTATATCACTGACGTTGGGCTTATAGGCTACACCCAGTACAAGCACCGTTGCGCCATTAAGGCTACGCCTCTGCTCATTGAGTGCCTCACTAATTTTGTTTACAACATAGTGTGGCATATTGCTATTTATTTCTGCGGCCAGCTCGATAAAACGTGCGGTATAGTCAAGAGTCTTGAGTTTCCAGGAAAGATAATGTGGATCGACGGGAATACAGTGTCCACCTAATCCCGGACCCGGCAGAAAGCGCATAAATCCGAAAGGCTTTGTCGCGGCAGCCTCAATGACCTCCCATACATTAACGCCAAGCTTTTCGCAGATGATTGCAATTTCATTGACCAGGCCAATATTAACGGCACGGAAGGTATTCTCTAGCAGCTTGGCCATTTCAGCTGTCCGAGCAGAGGAAACTGGAATGATACACTCAATAGCAGCTCCATAATAGGCTTGTGCCAGCTCTGTGCATACCGATGTAATACCACCAACTACCTTAGGCGTATTCTTGGTGCTAAAATGGGCATTTCCAGGATCAATGCGCTCAGGCGAAAATGCTAGGAAGAAATCTGTACCTACTTTGAGTCCTGTCGATTCCAGTTCTGGCAATAGGGCCTCGTCAGTAGTGCCAGGGTATGTTGTACTCTCCAGAACAATCAGTTGTCCCAAGTGCAGATGAGCGCGGATCTGTTGAGTGGCTGCGATAATGTAAGAGATATCGGGATCACGTGTCTTGCGAAGCGGCGTTGGAACACAAATGCTTACAGCATCAATGTTTTCTAGGACAGTAAAGTCAGTCGTGAACGTTAACTTTTTGCCATTGAGAAGCTGTTGCAGTTTCTCGCTATCGACATCAGGTATATAGCTTTCGCCACTATTAGCTTGGTCAACTTTTTGTTGATCGACATCTATGCCAGTAACATCAAAACCAGCCTCGGCAAAGGTGATGGCGAGTGGCAGTCCCACGTAACCAAGCCCTATTATCCCAATTTGGAGAGATCGCGAGGCGATTTTCTCTAATAACTGGTGCTTCATAAATACCTCCTCAGACCTATACCTTACCTATTAACTCTTCGAGTTCTTGGCAGAAGGTAGAGCGGCTGTATTGGTCACTTCTATCGCTCTGTTTATAGTAGGCGCACTAATTGGCGATTGGATAATATCTGCTCTGGGCCGCTCTTGGATGTTACTAAGGTCATCTTGGGTCTTACTGAAATCAAACCACTCGCTCTTATTAAGAGTTACTCCCAGGATTCTTGTACCAGTCCTATTTAATACCTCTTTTGCTCGTACAAGAGCTTTGCGCGGGGTTTTGGATACATCAGCTACAAGAATAGTTACCTGGATATACGAAGCTAAGATCTGAGCATCCGCAATTGGTAAGAGTGGAGGAGCATCAAATATGACATAATCAAAGTGCTGCGTGTTTCTGAAATGGTTGAAGAGTTGATGTGCCAACGGTGATTGTAGTAGCTCCGATGGATTAGATGGCAGGATACCTGCCGTGAGCACTCGTAATGATGGGATTTCAGTAGGCTGGCCATTCAGTTCTGGCTCAGTGTCACTCCGCATTTCGAGAAGTGCATTGGATAGTCCGTGTCGATTTTCAAGCTGGAAATGCTGATCTAGGACGGGATGGCGCAGGTCACTATCAACAAGCAATACCCGTTTCCCCGACATTGCCAGAAAGGAGGCAATATTCGAAGCAATTGTGCTTTTGCCCTCACTGGCAAGCGCGCTAGTGACCATCACTAGTTTGAAAGGACGTTGTATCTGTGCTATGTTGAGGCTCGCGCATAAAGTTCGGCATCCTTCGGCCAACTCTGGTGTCTCTTCTGCTTTCTTTTGACGCTGGCGTTTTGAAAGTGCAGGGAGTACTGCGAGTAGGTCAACTCCGAGCAGCCTCTGTACCTCATCAGGAGTTGAGAGATGGTCATTGAGCCATTCAAAAAGAACAATGATAGCTATTGCAAGTCCTAGGCCGACAGCGCCACCAACCAGGGTATCCAAACTTGGTTTGGGTTGCAGTGGCAGGATAGGGGCTACGGCTGGTAGAAGGACTCCCGTTATCTGACCATATGTTGGTAGGCTGTTTGGCGGTATAGTATAGACTGGCGTTAGGTAATTCTGCAGAAAGCTCTGGCCCACTTGATTAGCCAGTTGCGTTGCTAGTTGGGGGTCCTTATCCTTAACATCGATCTGCAGGATCAATGTATTTGATTGCTGTGTGGCTGTAACCGCTTGAGTGAGCAGTTGAAGGTCCATCTTATGGGCAGTGGCAACAGGTTTGAGCACCTTAGGATCCACGACCACTTGGGTAAATGTTGGAAGCATGGCAATTGCAGCCAGGGTATTATCATTCTGAGACTCAGATGTAGACACCTTAATGATGATCTTTGCAGAAGCGTCATATGTAGGAGGGATAAAAAACTTTGTAATTAAGTAGGTTGCGCCGCTACAAATTACTACCCCTACAATAAGTAACCATGCCCAACGTTTGGCCAGTATTAAATAACGACTTAGGGAAACGCGCATGTGGATACCGTCCTTACCAAAAATTTTGCAATGTTTGAGAACTACAATATGCGAAATCGAAGAATATCTATTGTGTAACGTTGACTACTTACTGTATGTATTAAAACTTACAATAGATCCTTGTTTACTAAGACCTAATCTACAACTCCAACAGGAAGATATAGCATTTGCTCTACGTATTATGGTGCTACTGGAGTTGAGAAGGAGTTGAGAACATAATAGGCTCGTTAAGATAATAACTCTATTGCAAGTTGGTCTACTCCCCCTGGTAGAGGTAGACCACAACTTCTAAGTCTAACCTGTATTATTGCGTCTTTATGAGCTGAAGCTCGGCTGCATTCGTCCGGCCTCTCATCACAATCAACAAGGTCATCAATACTTGATGAGCGTTTTTTCAAGAACACTACCATGATAGCAGACTTGACAAAGAAAGGCAAGTGGATGAGACAAAACCTTAGGGTAACCCTGGGCGCTTAACGCAGAAAGTGCAAATTTCTCTACTCAGTTTTTTGATGCTCTACCAATTCTCCACCTCCGCAAAATTTTATCATGACCAAGTCTGTGGTATATTTGTGAGAAGTCCAATAATTCCCCAATAGGAAGTTATTGGGAACAATTTCTAAAAATTTGCTTTATGCTGGCCTTTTTAAGTAGTATATTACGGCTAGTGTTTGTGTCTAGCAATGCTAATGTATTTAAATTTCCTAATACCAGATTGGAGTTTCTATGCTTATTTTTCCTGCAATACAACAGTATGATGGGCTGAGGTTGAAGTCCCCTGCACAAGCGATTCTTGTAGAATATCAAGGTGAGTCTGATGCGTGAGCACCTACGTATATGGATTGCATTTTGTTTTTATTATAGTGGCCTGTTAAGACTTGCCATTTGGTTAAGGCAGCGCTCTGGTCGCCACTTGATCATTCTCAACTATCATCGTGCTGGGGGCCATTTGGCTGCTCAATTGCGTTATTTGCAGCGTGACTACCGTATTATGCATTTGGAAGATGCTCTGAAAGAATTCTATAATGCCCCGGTAGATATGGAGACGCTAGAGAAGAAACGTGGGCGAGATCAACGCATTCCCCTCGTATTGACCTTTGATGATGGCTACATTGATAATTATACGTATGCCTTTCCTCTGGTATGCAGTTTGCTAACTCCTATCACTATTTTTTTGATTCCCGGTTATGTGGAGAGCGGTGAGTACTTCTGGTGGTTGGCTCCGACTAAACTTGTCCAGTCGGCAACAGTTGAGAAGGTGACTGTTGAAGGCAAAACCTATATGCTCTCTCAGTCGGAAGATCGCGCTGCATTAGTGAAGGTTATCGATAGATTAATACGTTATGCGTCATCTATAGCAGAACGTGAAAAGACTCTCTCACATCTGCAGGGAGCTTTAGGTACAACATTGCCCAGACGTGGTGTTGGAGACGAAGGTGATACGACATTGCCAATGAGCTGGGAGCAGATACATGAAATGGAGGCAAGTGGGTTGGTCTCGTTTGGAGCTCATACGATGCATCATCCTATTCTATCAAGCCTTTCAGATCCTGCGGAAGTTCAGCGTGAAATTATAGAATCGCGTAGCGCCCTAGAACAGAATTTGAATCACCCTGTGTATATATTTGCCTATCCAATTGGCAAGCCAGCCGATTTTGGCGATCAGGGGATACAGGCTGTGAAAGCGGCAGGCTTCAAGTGGGTGGTGACAACGATCGAAGAGCGCAATGTTCCTCAGACTGATCACTATCTGCTACCACGTCTGCCCGGCGATACTAACGTACACTGGGTGGTGATGGCTGCAGAGCTTGCTGGCATATTAGGAGTTGTGTCGCAAATTAGGAAGAGATATGCAAGACTCTTTAAAAGATAAGGCTACAGCAGAGACAAGTGTTTCATTGGACAAGTACTCATTTTCTGCAAAAACGGGTACTCTTCAACCAAAGCAGCATATAGCAGCATACGATGCGCTAATACTCGATGCAGCTTTACGACAGTCGCTTGTAACTGTGCGCTCACTTGGGCACCGTGGACTGCGTGTGGCCGCGCTGGAAGCTTCTGACATACTGGAAAAACTAAAATATATTCCGACATTTTCATCCCGCTGGTGCTTGCAAAGTTATATTGCTCCAGAGTTTCAGCACGATACACGTCCCTTTATCACCTATCTCTTAGAACTGGTTGATACAATTGGTGCTAGCGTCCTTATTCCCTCTGGTGATGGTTCTCTAGCAGCTCTACGTCAGCATCGTGAAGTGATTGAGCAACGTGTTCGGCTAGCAATGGCCAAAGAAACTGCGTTGGAAGCAGCGATCAACAAAGATCAAACCCTGGAGATTGCGACGCGACTAGGCTTGGGGGTACCTCGTGGGGTCATGTTGAAGTCAGTGAGCGAGGTTAGGGAGGCAATTCATGATATTGGATTGCCCGCAGTTGTCAAACCAGTAGAGAGCTGGCTCTGGGGAGAGCAACACGCCGTCAGACTGATTTGTATACTGGTGACAACTCCAGATGAAGCTCGCAAGGCAGTGGAAGAGCTGACACAGGACGGCGGCACTGTGCTCTTCCAGCAGTTCCTGGCAGGGCGGCGCGAGGCTGTAAGCTTGTTATATGCACATGGAAATATGTATGCGCGTTTTGCTCAGTGGGCGAAACGCACACAGCCACCTCTTGGGGGCACATCGGTATTCCGGCAGAGCATTGCCCTACCGGACGATATTACCGACCAATCCGAGCGCTTGGTACGTGAAATTGAATTAGAAGGATATTCCGAAGTGGAATTTCGTCGTGATAGTGAGGGAAAACCTTACTTGATGGAAATAAACCCGCGCTTATCCGCATCTATAGAAGTTGCAGTTCGTGCAGGGGTAGATTTCCCTTATTTGCTCTATCAGTGGGCAAATGGGGAAAGTATAGACTGTATTAAAGGATATCGTGTTGGTGGTTGGATGCGCTATCTAGAAGGCGATATGCTGACCACTCTACAGGCAATTACAGAACGGGGACGACCAGGAGTCACGCCCCCAACTCAAGCAGTTTTCGAATTTATTGCGTCTTTTTTTGTGCCCGCTGGATATGACTATTTTGATTGGCGTGATCCTCTGCCAATGTGGAGCGCAACAAAGGATTTCGTTTATCGTTTAATCCAAAAGTCTGGAAAACGACATGCTTAGGAGGTATCTCTTAAATGAACCTATCTTTCGATGTACAAAAGTCAAAAGACTCTATATCAACTGCACAGTATGATGTCATTGTGATGGGAGCAGGCCCTTATGGACTCTCTGTCTCGGCTCATTTGCAGGGATGTGGGCTAAAAGTAGCCACGTTTGGTAAGCCGATCCATTTCTGGCGCAATCATATGCCACAAGGGATGCTGCTTCGCTCCTACCCGTGGGCAA
>DASYAN010000357.1:0-11773 GCA_036501345.1 Ktedonobacteraceae bacterium | reverse complement strand
CGCACTTCGATACGCCAGACAGGAGCTTCACTATCCCATACCGATTCACCCTTCTCATCCTTGACGGAGAGCCACAGATCATGAAACCATGCTTTTTCTGGAGATTTGTATTTGATCTCATGCGTCTTGTCATAGATCAATGCCGAGAGCGCACCACCGCGAGCACCAAAGGGCAGGCCAGTAATACGACCCCAGCGCTGTTTAATGGAGTCAGGACCATCAATCATGCCATCATCAGCAACGGACGATGGGATTAACCCGGTGAGTTGAGCCCGCGAGACAAAATGCTCTTTGACCTGTTGGACTGAGCTCAAATCCAATCCAGTGACATCGACCGCTAAATCACAACTGGAGACATGCGGCACAATGTACTCACCAAAGATGGAGATGAGGAACTGATGCACATCAACGAGAATCTGACCTAGGTCGCGCACACGCCACAAGTAGGCAGAGGAGCAACGCACTTGCGCCAGGATTTGTGATTTGGAACTGCGATTGACGGCAACAGTGAGCCAGTGATTATGCATGATCCAGTTGAAGCCATCACCCCCTTTGGCACGCATGAGCAGAGGAGCCCCATTGAAGGCGAAGCGCGTGGGAACATCTTCTTCAATCTCTTGCGCTTGCTCTTTGAGCAGCATCAACTCTTCTTGCAGAAGCGAATCAACACGCCGTTCCTCGATCTCAAAGGCATGATCTGTTGGATACACATTGAGCACCAGTGTGTCAACAAAAGCACCAAGAATTTTGACCAGACTCTCCATAACCAGACCTCCTAAAAGCGAAACAAAGAGCAAAACACTCATGCAGACGCGATGTATTTTGAGCGGTGGGGTTTACTTGCGCCACCGCTTGAAACTGTCCTCTCAAAATTCGAAACCGACCTGCAGGAAATGCCAAAGCTCACGCGCCTCTAAGCCGTAGTACAACTTGAGAAAATCAAAGAGCGACCCACCTTGTTGCCACACATGGCAGTACCAGCAACAGATAGAAGGTGCCGACGGCTGATAGACCACAAATGATGGATGACTATCTTGTCCATCGTCATGATGCCAACCAAACGGGCAACATCCCATTCCATTCCCATCAAGGCTGACATAGCGACCAATCACCACGATCGGGTCTTGGCTCACACACCAGTCCCGAATGGTACTCGTTGGCTCAACCGTTGTGGTAGGTTCACGTTTTTTGAAGGATATGTTTTGTTGGGTTGGTGGGCTACCGTTATCGCGTTGAAGCAAGATGGTTGATGGAGAAGGAACCAGAGCACGATTGATAGTTGAGAACCAGCAGAGCGCCTCGACGACTGATGAGAAGAGCGGGAGCGGTTGATCATCGACCAGCGTGACGAAAGGATAGCGTTCGCCGGATCGCAAATGCACACCCAGAGGCAAACGAATCAGTGAACCAGGATGATCCCAGCTGGCAGCTTCTTGTTTAGGATAGAACTCCACACCTGCAGGACAGAAGGTCAAAAGCCAGGCACGTGCGAGCACTGGTGATATCGGTTCAGAGAAGAAGACCCACAGGTGAGCACCACGCCGCGATAGCTCGAGATAAGAGGGGATGCCGTTCTTTATCAGGTTCATTTGAATAGCAGCCAGATCAAGCAAACCTGTAGAGGCATCACTATCAAAGACAGCAAAGTGGCAGTGATTGAGCTCGTTAATCACATAGGTACCAAGTGTCTGTCTGCCTTCCAGATGCCAGAACAGGGTTTCATAGGTGAGATCAGTTCCAACACGAGCATATCGACCATCTGGTACCTGAAGAGCATAATCATTCTGCCGACCCACACAACAGGCGATGAAGGGGTCAAGCAGTGATGTGGTGATGTGAGTCATAAGCAATCATCCTTTCTGAGAGGCGTAAGGAGCTCGAAAAAGACAAAGTGTGCACGCCTGCTATGCGCGTACGGCGTACAGGCGTGCAGGCGTGCAAGAAGCTATTCTATTGACCGCCGAAATTGGCAATCCTGCTTAACCAGCCCTGTCCCTGTTGTTGGACAGGAGGTGGAGGAACGACGATATTTTGAGTGTTGCCAGAAGACAGAGAAGCAGGTCCTACTTGCCCTGTAAAGGCATTCTGCACAGGCGGCAACTGTCGCACAGAAGTGGGAGCTTGAAGCCGTGTCACCGAGGAACGAGCGGCATCCCTCTCAATCTCATCAGCCCCAAAGGAGAGATCTCCCTGTCTGACCTTGCCGACCATGTTCTGAGCATCAGTCTCACAGATCTGATCATATTCCTTGCGCACCTTGCCCCCAGCTTTCTTTTGAGCACCCAGGTAATGCGTGCGATGCATTTCCGATCGATGGACTTTGACCGCCCGGTTATCCAGATGGGAAGATTTGAGGATGTCTTCTACGAGGTGCGTAAGATCGAAGAGCGCGAAGGCACCCACCGCCAGCGGGAAGAGGAGCCCAAGCCCAATCTTGAAGACCGAGACTAACACCAGAGGCATGAATTGCCCAACCATGGCCGTGACTGAGGTCATTTCGCCACTGCGGTTGACCCATCCCAGGTTACAACCAGCAGAAACGATCATCCCAACTACACCGATCAGAAAGGGGAGCACCGATAGCACCAGCCCACGCCCTCCTTTGAGAGCAAAGACCCGCACCAGTTTGAACATCGCAAAGATCAGCCCTTCGAGGAAGATGCCCCGCCCCAGTGCCAAGTAGGTATTGGGATTGTTCCAGCTCAAGTCACCGTTAGCAAAGACCCAGCCGCAAGCATAGCCCGACTCGAGCATGAGCACCAGGGGAGCGACAACTGCAATGAGGACGTCAACCCGCTCACGCATCAGGTGAGCACGGACCACCGTTCTGATATTCATGAGGATTTTCTCCTTTGGAAGGTAGGCCCGGCCCAGCGCAGGAGCACCAGGCCAGACGAGCAACAGTTAGGCAACCTGAGCGCCAAACACGCCAGGAATAACCACATCAGTGACCACAAAATTGGCTTGCAGTCTGCTATTGCCGTTTTGATCCACACGCTCACGAACCGAGTACCCAGCAACCGTGCACTGGACTTGACGACGGCGAGCAAACCCAATCACCTCAGCTAACTGCTCATGTTGGGGATCATCCGGCCACATCTGGCACGCGTACCCGTTGCCAAGCTCATCAATCACAGTAAAAGAGATCATCGTTTGCTTGCCCTTTTTTCCGTTGACTTCGTAGGCACCACCAGCTTTAATTGTTCCAGTAATCGTTACTGCCATGACATTATTCCTTTCGTAAAGAGCTTGAAGCACTGCACTTCAAGCCGAAAAACAAGACTGAAAACACGACGACAAGACAAAGAGACAAATGGACAAAGGTTTCTTCTACAAAGACAACAGATCCACAAGCGTGCTAGGCGACCTCGCCGAAGAAGGGCAGCACCGCCCGAGCGAACTGGTCATACTGCATTGCGAAGACCGAGGCCACATCATCAAACCCACCCTCACGAGCAATCATGTGCATCACAAGTGCTGCATCACGGCAAGCTAATAGATCGCTGAAGTATGACGATCCATTCAGATTGTTGAGTGTGATGAGTGCACAGGCCACCCGATCAGCGAGCAATGGATACTGAGCGACCCACTCAGCAAAAGGAGCATGCTCTTGCAGGTAGGCAAAGAGCAGGTCTTCATTCATCTGGATACCTCCTAGAACATGAGAGATTGAGCCTGACGAAAGGTAAGCATCGAATGACGTACTTGCTGAATATAGAGCCCTGTGTCATTTTCCGAGGAGGGAGCATAGACCGGAGTAATGGCCTCAACAGTAGAGAGACCACGGGCCACATACTCCCGACTGATCAACTGGTAGAAGTCCTCGTAGCCAGCGGACCAGCTGGGATACAACCGAAACCGACCGTTGCAAGTTGGATATCCAGCACACACAATATTGCCCAGAGCATGATCCTCGAATCCGGCTCCATAGCGACCAAACGAGCTCTCTTTCTGGAATACAGCCAGAGCATAGGCGTCATCTATACCAGACTGCACACTCAAGTCATAGAGTCCTTGTCCAGTCCCAGCAGCAGGAGAGCCCGCAGAAGCCAGTACTTGATTCATCAAATCTGCTGAGAGCGACGGCCCACCAATAACGGATGTACCAGCCGCCAATATTCTGTTCACTGGTGCAAACACCTTGGATTGGACCAGTTGACGAGGAGGCTGAACAGGTTGACTCAGTGACAAACTAAAGGTAAACATGCTTTCATCATTCCCAGAACTATAAGGCGTGTACACCCGACTCACCAGAATACTCAGTGGAAGGAACACAACAATAAAGGCAATCATGCGAAACAAACAGGAACGAACCAGAGAAAGCATAGCGTGTCCTCCCTGACAGAGTAGACCGAGCTACTTACGATACCCTCCACTAAGCTATAGCAGCTTGCAGCCAACGACAAAACTCAAAGACCGAGAGTTCTGGTGGAGGAGTATCACTCTCATCTACATAGGGATGCAAGATTTTCACCTGTTTTGCTGCCTTCCCATCAAATGCTCCATAGAGGAATTGCAAAACAGCTTCCACATCCGCTTTAGACATCCCAGCAGGAAGTTTACCGTACAGATCCACCAGTGACCGTTTTCTTGCCATCTATCCTCCTTCCATAGACAACAGATTACAAGCCAAGACCATATTGAGCTGTGTCTTGCACAGGAAGCTAGAAAACTCATATATTCACTTCAGCTCAATTAATGACTCTTTGCCTTGCTCCTATTGCAAAAAGCAGATGCAGATGGTACACTTAAAGCAGTAGCCATCATGCTCTACAACCTAGAGATAAACGGGAAGCACCTTTCCACTGGTACCCGTTCATCTACAACCTGTACCCTAATTATGGTTCTTGTGAGTAAAGAACACCACGACAATTTCCACACAAACACGACAATTGAAAAGGAGAATAGTTGTGAATATTGCTACAAACGGGATGACACACCAGGGTCAGGTAGTAGCACAGTACCGCAAAGCTAAAAAGTGGTCTCAGCCAGACTTGGCTGAAGCTCTACAAGTTGATATGCGTACAGTGCAAAGAATGGAGCAACAGAGCATGATTAAAAGTATTGACAGGCGAAAACTCCTCATAGGCCTTCTTGGTATTCCTGTAAGTCTTCTAGCCTTGGACAATGAGCAGGGTCCAGTAGAGCAGCCTAATATTGCCCTCAATAGCGATCGAATGGCATTTCTTGAAGATCAGATGACTACACGTTGGGAGATGTACCATACAGGAGGGACTCTCCGAGCCTCACGAGGTATTGACATATGGATCAAAGAAATCCAGAATTTCACGGCATCCACCCAAGGAACTGCTTGGTACGAACGTTCCTTAACCTTGCTTACGATGAGCTACCAGTTACAAAGCTGTGTAGCAAGAGATATAATGGACTATGGACAAGCCCAAGAAGCTTACAAGAAAGCCTACCAAGTTGCTAAAGAGCTAGGTGATGCAGAACTCATAGGTTCAGCACTTGCCCGCCAAGGAGTCACTCTTATCCAACAAGAGAAACCGAGAGAAGCGATCAAGTACTTAACAGGAGCGTTAAATGCAATTGATCGTTTCAGCGTACCAAACCTCAAAGGCTATGCATTACAAGCTCTATCAGAAGCACATGCTAAAGCCCAGCAGTCTCAAGAAAGCTGGCGAAGCATAGGGCAAGCGGAACGTATCCTAGAAAGACAAGACCAGTCACTAGAGAAGAGCCGCAGCCGCTTCAATTCCTCATCAGTTCTAGCTCAAAAAGGCGTTGATGCAGTCTTACTCCAAGACCATGAACGTGCTATTGCATTGATCGATAAAAGCCTGATAAACTATGACCCGACAGTTATCCGAGGACGAGCTAGACTCATAGCTCAAAGAGCCGAAGCTTACTGTGGCCTCGATCTTATTGATGTTGGAGTAGCTAATGCAGAAGAAGCGTTAACATTAGCTAGATCAGTAGGATCGAATAAAACTATCACACGTGTAAGAGACCTTCATACTAACCTTACACAGTCATCCTGGAGAAAGGAACGTTGCATAGCTCGATTAGGAGCAGTGCTTTCCACCTAGATATGCAGAAAAACAAGTTCGTAGCTAGTATAATCGGCATCAGCTTTCTTGCTTTGATGCCGATTATTACATGGATGATTCTTTTTGTCAGAGGGAAACAGTTTGCAGTAAGAGATCGTTTACGCAAGGCAGATGCAATAATCATTCTTGCAGGAACAAGAGGAAACATTAAATTTCTTAATGGAAAAATACGCACAGGAGTGCATCTTTATCAACAAGGATGGGCTCCTTATCTTATCACGAGTGGAAAATTTAGCTTAAAGATTACAGAGTCGCCAGCCCTCGTACCCATTGCAGAACTTGAGAAAGCTGCCAGTGAGGGACGCATAGAACAAAAAGACATAGCAAAAGCAGCCCAAACATGGGATACAAGTCTAGGAGCTACTTACATACGCGACCAAGCCATTAAGCTAGGAGTACCACCAGAAGCCATCCTGCTAGAGCAAGAATCACTCCATACAAGAGAAAATGCAGAGTGTGTACTTGAAATTCTAAAGAAGCATAATATGCATCGAGTTATCCTTGTCACTTCCCCATTCCACCAGCTCAGGACCTATCTCACATTCGCCAAAGTTTTTCAGCCATACAACATTGAAATCATCAACTACTATGCAGAGACGGGAGAATGGCACCCTTTAACTTGGTTCTTATCATCACAGCACCGCAAGCTAGTCAAAAGTGAGCAAGAACGTATCAAGAAGTATCGGGCCAAAGGAGACCTTCTATAGAAAAGCGAGATGGGCTGATTTGTCCCTTTTGTCCATTGGAAGCTGTCCGCTTTTAAGGGGAAGTTGTCCCTTTTGTCCCTAGAAAATGACTTTTCGATTTGGTATCCTTTCTGCTAGAGACCACTAGCCAGAGAGGTTCTGAGTTACGAAACATTCCATTCTCTAGGCTTAGTAGTAGAACTGCCATCAGAAATTTTGAGTTACGAAAGTGGTTTCTATGTTTAGGGGTAAATTAGCATATCGTTCTCTGATTTTGATACTGCAACATGTGACTTTTTAAATCAAAAAGGAGATTTAATAATAGTTATGGAAAGATTACATCGAGCTTCTTTTGAACAAGGAGTAGAGACAGCTAGCACGAGACCCTCGAATCGCACGAGACTCTCGAGTCTACATAGTCGGGCCGACAGTAGCCAGCCATTAGATGGACAAAGGACCTCTTCCACATCTGGAAATCCTACGTACAAAACTTTTGTTATGGCTTTTTTGAGAACAATTTGTTGTAATTGCAGATTTAATCAGATTGAAGAGGATTTAGCAGATTCGCCTAATCATTTAGACAATGCAGGAACCATGACCATTCAAAGAAATTCTAGTAATTCTGTTCATACAAATGATCAATTAAGAAACCATTCTCAGGAAAATACTGGAACTCCTGATGAAAACCATCATATTGGCGTAATAGATACAGAAGATTTATTTAGCCGATTAGCACAATTAAATGAGAGGCACAAGGCTACTTCTGAAGACCTATTAGAAACTGGATCACAAATATCTGACATTCCCGTAAGGATGTTTGATGATCAAGAGGTAACACCAGTAGACGTAGGACGATTTAAAGATATTCTAGATCCACAAGCAGGGAAAAGAAAACTTGAAGGGGCCAGGGCTTTAAAGCCTGATAATATTGACCAAGCTAATCAAGACTGTGAAAATGATTATAAAAAGCGTTATACTACTGAGATAGGAGAACGTAGGCCTGATGGATACTACAAGATACAAACGTTTGTTCGAAGAGAACCAGATGGACAATATCCCTATGCGTGCTATACAGGTTATATTAATCCGGAGAAAGGGATAATTCTACTTGAACAAGCTTTTCGTGATATTCCCTCGCCATCCTTTGAGATTAATATAAGCGTATTTCCTGGAAAGTACGATAAATATGCAGAGTTTAGAGATACTAAAGATTTAAGTGCTCGAAAAATTCTCTATAATTGGATTAGAGAGATGGAAGAAAAATCTAAGTTAAAATTCCAGCTAAATGTATTGAAGGAACACAATATAGATAATGATAAATTTATCCACGATAAGGATTATATCACTCCTATTGGTGGAATAAACTTCTCTGAAGTAGAGGATAAGCAAATATGTAGAATGGTCTTTGAAAAGAAAGACGATGGTTATCATATAATAGTGGGGGGAACTCCTATTGGCCTTCTAGCAGAAATGCTTGGGGTGTATCACCTCAACAGGGAAGTAACCAAAATTATATTCGATAGAGTAAAGAAACTTGGCAATGACTGTAAATATAACCTTATATATAAATATAGTTCAACAGATTCTTAACATTGGTAGAGCCACACTATCCGGTGAAGAGCTCAAATGAGCAAGCCTTCACCACTTAATGTAGCTCTACCACTGCGGAATGTGGGCCTACTGTTGTGACTTCGGTTTTATCCCCCGGCCAGTCCGAGGCTTGTCCTTCAGGGGCTCACGAAAATCAGTCCGCTGTCTGCGACCACCAGACGAGTCTGAAAATGGCACGTTATCCCCAGGGCTAAACTTGCGTTTTTGCTCCTGGACCAGCGTATCATTGAGATGCATATAATTCTTAATCGTCGCGATATCCTCATGCCCTAGCAGTTCCTGCAGCGTATAGATGTCACCACCAAGCATGAGATAGCGCACGGCAAACGTATGACGGAAAATGTGAGGACTAATACGCTTGTCCTCTGGCAGATTAGCACGCTTACGGATTCTCTGGAAGAGCATATTTACTCCATGGCGTGTGAAAGGAAAGCCATTCTCACTGAGAAAGACATGATCCTCATTCGGGTTCCCCAGCTCTACCAGCACCTTGGAACTGGGACGGTAGCGATCGACATAGAGCAGCAGAGCCCGCAAGGCATTGCGACCCAGAGCAATACGCCGTTCTTTGTCTCCCTTGCCATGGACAATGATCACCCCCTTGTCACGATCAAAGTTTGCTAGCCTCAGATCACAAAGCTCAGCTAAGCGAATACCTGTATCCCACAGGACCCAAAAAATCGCCCGGTTACGAGCCGCATTGCAATCGGTAATCGGTCCAACCTCATGAGGAGGAGCACATGCTTTAAGCATCCGTTCGAATTCGTCAAACTCAATAATGCGAATGAGAGGCTTGCCAACTTTGGGCATTTTAACACGGTTAGAGGGAGCAGCCTCAACATATCCTTCAGCTTCAAGCCAGCGGCAAAACGCACGCATTGATCGAGCATAACAATTCACCGTTCGAGCTGAAAGCATTCTCCCTTTCGCACCAGGCTCACTACCTAGAGCACTAAGCCACGAGAGAATATGCACACGCTCTATCTGCTCAACACACGTGACCTCTTGCTTTTCAAGAAAATCCGCGAGATTCCCCAAGGCAAGATTATGCCATTCGATCGTTTTAGGGCTGTGATTCTGGCTCTTATGGTCGAGGATATATTCTTCAATGGTTGAACGAATAGGACGCATCGAACGCTGAGAAGACTTTTTGCTTGCTGGTGAAGACGATGAAGAGGATTTCGCTTTTCCTTGCTTAGGACGAGTAGACACAGGATACCTCCAAATTTCTTAAAGGCATTCCTAGCAAGACAGGTACTCTATCCATTCTATTCCAAATCAGCTGTTTAAAATAGGCAGGTATTCATGGCTTTAGGAGGCAGGTACTCACTAGAACATTAATGAGTTTCTTTTCCTTTGAAGCCATCACCGTTTGCTTGCTATGAACGCGCTCTAGAACTGGCTTCCTGTGCTTATAAAGCGGGAGACGAGATTCGAACTCGCGACAGCCTGCTTGGAAGGCAGGTACTTACAATATCGCCGCTCGGTTGCTATAAATTGGCTCTACAGGCCGATCTAACGACCAGGCCATCAATATGAGCGGGCCGAAAAAAAGTGTTCACAAGCTATGCAGCCTGTGACAACCTGCCTTCGTAAGTTCGGAAACACCTGCCTTCACAAGTTCGGAAACACCTGCCTCTTGGTTTCTTGTCGTATGGCTTCCTGCCTCGTTTCTTACCCTATTGGGAGGAAAGCGAAACACGCATTGGGAACACCTATGCCAGGAAGAACTGGATCACTGCTTGACTATTGTGATGTATTGCATGTGTATCATCTCGATCCTTTCAATGATCTAGATGATACACCTGAAAGGAAACAAGCAAGCATGAAGCAGACAAACAACGGTTCATCTGGAGCAAACGGTGGGAAGCCAAAGATGCCAGCAGGACGAGCAGGCAAGAGAGGCTCACGCGTTACAGAAGAGCGTGCCAAGGCACAACGCGCCAAACTCGATGCCCAATCTGAGACTCGTCACCTCCAAGACGAGAAGGAAACGGCCGCTCGTCAAACGCAGAACAAGAAAAAGACCCGGCAAGATCTCCAAGCCAAACGGCGTCTGATTGAAACGCTTATTGACGCCTATATCCAAGATCATATTGGTGGCAATCATAGCGAGAAGACACTCGAGTGGCACCGCACAGCCTTAGGATTAATGCGTCTGTTCCTGCAGGAGGAGTTGGATATTACTCAGATCGATGACGTGGAAGCTGAAGATATTAGCGCTTGGTTTGCTCATATGCGCCAGACGCCCGGCGGACATGGCAAAATACGTAGTGAGCGCACCATTCAGACCTATGCTCGCTCAGCGCGTGCCTTCTTCCACTGGCTTGTGCGTCGGGGAACGGTCGAGAGCACTCCGTTTGAGCACGTGGTGTTTCCCAAAGTCGGTAAGCCACTGGTCCAAACGATAACGGTCGAAGAGTTTGAAAAGCTCTTATATGCCTGTGCTCCTCCCAATGAGGCTGGTCCTTTCGCTGAGCGGGCCGCAGTACGCAACCGTGCCATTCTCTGGCTGCTCTATGATACGGGCATCCGTGTCTCTGAATTGATCAATTTGCGGGTGGACGATCTGGATCGCAAACATGGGGTGATCACGGTGCTAGGAAAGGGATCCAAGGAGCGACGTGTGGCCCTTGGACAAAACTGTTTGCGCAATGTGCTCTATTACCTGGACAAACATCGTCCTGATGAAGAGGAGCTGGCTGACTGGGGCAGTACTGGGGAAGATCACCTCTTTCTCTCTGAGACGCGCCAGTCGTTGACCAAAAATGGGATGGAAATGCTCTTCAAGCGACTCAAAGCACGCTCTGGCATTGTCGGCAAGCGCATTAGTCCCCATATCCTGCGGCATACCTTTGCTATTAACTATCTGGTGAAGAGTAATGATCCCTTTAGTTTACAAGAGTTGCTGGGACATGAAGATCTGACCACTGTGCAAAATTATATGCATATGAATGATGCTCTCATTCAGGATCAAAAACGCAAATATAGCCCTGGCGATCATATTCCCGCTCGGATGCCAGGACCGAGGGAGATCAGACCTAAGGGTTTGCAGGCCAAGGAGCAACGCACCAAGAGGTGAGCCATGAATAGTTCCAGCGAGCTATCTCTGTAGAAAAGACGGATTCAGCCTTGGGGCGAAGGCGTTGCTGTGTGATGAACGAGAATGCTATGGCAGCAGAAACACAGTGACGCCTCATTATTTGTCTCATTTGTGTAATATACTGCAATTGCGATAAATATGATTATTTACTATTTAGCTGTTTATGTGAAAAGAGATGATCCTACTTGAATTCCTTGATATAACTTAGTTGGTATTTGGCCATGATCCTCTCCTTTATAGCGTTTACCGGATTTCTCTTGTCCCACCCTCCAAAAGCGGGCCAAGGTCAATGCTTCTTGGAT
>DASYAN010000356.1:0-6184 GCA_036501345.1 Ktedonobacteraceae bacterium | reverse complement strand
GAAACGGGGCGATCCTATCTGAAGGATCGCCCCGTTTTACTTTGTCCCTTATGTTACTGGTTTGATTTATGTGTTGTCGTCTTCCCATGGAGAGGACCACTCACTGAGAAACTTGTCTAGCTCGGCACGTGTGGTGACATGGCATGCCACATGAGCTGGATGCATAACCTCTAAGTAGTCCCCCTCCGTTGGGTCACGTTCCCACGTTACCATCATGCCATGTTCGATGGCGTCAATCACCATTGTGCGCCACTCATCCGACAGGTGGCGCTTTTGTGGCTGATTTGACATAGTTATCTCTCGATTCTGTCATACTTTGCCTTTAGGACCACCAAACACCTCTGGCACATCGGTTATTTCGTAAAAAGTGGCGACCGGGATACGCACACCAATACTGGTCAACTCAACCTCATCTCCGGGCCCATAGACGTGGTAAGCTGTCCAGCCTTCGGCAGTGCGGCGAAACACTTCGACTAGTTGGCGCTTTGTATTGACTAGTACATACTCTTCCACAGTCGGAGACTCGCGGTAATAGCCAAACTTCTCGCCACGGTCGTATTCCTCTGTGCTTCCTGGCGAAAGCACCTCAATGACCACACGTGGGGCTTGCACTTCCCGCTGCTTCGTGGTAGGACGGTCTCGTTCGTCACACGTTACTACTACATCAGGATAGGTATAGCGTGTGGGCGAGAGACGGGCGGCTGCATCGGAGACATAGGTGTAACATGGCCCGTTCCCTAATGCGCTTCTGATGGCTAGCATAGCGTTCGAACTAATCTGGACATGGGCAAGAGTCGCTCCTGCCATGGCATAGACCTGACCATCAATGTACTCGTGCTTGATATCGCTATGCCGCTCCAATTTGCGCCACTCCTCAACGGTCATAAACTGTGACTGTGACGGTTGAGCTACCATAAAGAACCTCCGTACTCTGTTAGGGAGTCTTGAAGCGCAGCATGACGCGTCCGAACCTAACTTCATCGTTATCATGAAGGGGAGTCGGTGTTTTGGCGGCGAGTCGTTGGCGGTTGAGGAATGTGAAGTTGGTGCTATTCTCATCCTCTAGCATGTATTGGCCGTTTTCGAAGAAAATACGTGCGTGCATGCGGGATACGCCTCCCTCTTCACCACCATGGGGGGTCAGGTCGACTTCAGGGTAGATGTTGCTCACAGCATCTTCGCGTCCGACGAGGATATTATCTTTTCCGCTCAGGTCAAATTCCTGATTATCGCCTTCAACGATCAGGCGTGCCTGCAAATGACTTGCAGCTTCAGCAGGAACTTGCTGATCAACAGGTTCGACAGGTGCTGCTGTTGGTACTTGGTTCACTGCTGCTGGTGCACCCAGCAAGCTGACACCACAGTTAGAGCAGAAAGCCTCCCCAGCGGGATTGACTGCTCCACAAGAAGGGCAAGCTTGTGTGTCTGTGGCGGCAGGTTCTGAAACTGGAGCAGCTGCAGGAGCTTGTGGGGTGGCCACATTCAATGGCTCGCCGCATTCGTCACAAAATGCTGATCCATCAGGATTTTCATGACCTAAAGAACAATGTACTGGCATAAGAATTTATCCTTCCTCATAATTGCAATTTTTTATGCTATCTTCAGTGGTACGTGGAAGATCTGGTCCACGTTTCATGGAGGTCGGAGTATGCTGACCAAGATATTTCTCCGCCTATACCAGATCTTGCAGTCAGGTCAGGGTAATAAATCGTCCAACCTCTGCGTGAGTTTGCGCGTCTTATTACCAATATCTTTTACCTGCTCTTGCGAAATTTGCTGACCCTGGTTGATTTGTTCGATGGCAGCGAGCGTTTCTGGATCAAGGACACGGGTGACGTTGGTTGCTAGTTTGGTAGTTGCCTTGCCAGTGCGCTTATACTCATCCAGCATGCGCGTCACGAGACGCTGAGCATTGGTCCTTTCGGCGAAATTCATAACTAAAGCGTTGACCTGGGATGTCAGATTGGTATCTGTGGTAAACGTTACTTTGATATCGTCACGGATTTGCTCTCTAGTCAGTCCTACGACTGGTACATCATAGGTCAGTTCGGTTTGGCAGATGCGGAAGAGACCAGCTGGACGAGGGTCAATCATCAACTCGACCAATACAGACTGTGCTGTCTCTTTCTCCAGATCACCCAATCCAATAGTAATCTGACGGTCAGATAGAGCAGATGGAGAAACATCCTGAATAACAGGTAGCACCTTAACGGCTTTGCGTGGTGTGACGCCTGCTGGCAGACGCAATGTCAGAGTGGCATTACGGACGGCGACGGCGACGGCGCTCTGGACCTGCTGCTCAAAGATAGCCATGGCATCTGCTGGACTGCGAATAAACTCAGCTGGCGTGCCTCCGCTGATCTGCCCAATGTCATCCAACAGATTCTCATCCCAGTCAGAGCCAATGCCCAATGGGTGGATCGAAATGCCAGACGTAGCGGCATCTCTGGCAAGCTGGCGGCAGCGGTCGGTGTCGCCATAGGTCACGCCATCAGTTAACAGGATCATGCGATTGATGGCGTTAGGAATGTTCCAGCGGCGTAGCTCGCCCAATCCGTGGACCATGCCAAGCGACATCGTGGTGCCACCAGCATCCTGGATACGGTCAATAGCCGCTTTCATACCAGGCTTATCATTGGCTGGCATGGATGGAATAATCACCTGGGCGGTATCATCGAAGATGACCACTGAGATATAGTCGGTAGGATCTAAGCGATCAATGACTATCTTTACAGCTTCCCGAACGTTCCTGAGCTTGGCACCTCTCATGGAACCGGAGTGGTCAATCACCAGGGCAAAATTCAATGGCATACGTACCTGTGCCATTAACGACGTTGGTTTTGCTTCGAGTAAAACGTATGCAACTTGGCTCCCACCAGTGACGGGTACGAACTCTTTGCCTAACTGGTGAGTCAGGGTTACCTCTCCTGGCATTTTCAGCTCCTTTCGTGTCTTGCTGGCCCTAGTGCAGAATGTATTGATTTTTTGGGTTTACTCATAGATACTTCTCCTTATGCATTAGTGGAGGCGATGATTAAAGTCTGTGCTTTTTCACAATCCGATTGAGGATAGTGCAACAGGATACAGCAAGCAATGAGTATACTGCAACTAGTATAGCATATACCATCAGCGTACAAAAACGACCACGGCACTCACATTATCCTCTCCTCCATTAGCATTGGCAGTTTCAATCAATTGTGTGCAGGCAGCTTGTGGATCTGGGGCAGCGTTGAGAATATCGGTTATCTGTGGATCACGGATCATCTCCCACAACCCATCAGAGCAGCTCAGCAGAACATCCCCTGGATGAATTTGCTGTTTGAAGACATCAATCTGCACATTTAGCTTATCGCCAATGTTGCGGTAAATCTGCGAGCGCTGTGGATGTGTATACACATCTTCTGGCGCAATCAATCCTCCGGCAACGAGTTGTCCGACGAGCGAGTGATCGTTGGTTAGCTGGTAGAGTTTTTCATCACGTAACATATATGTGCGACTATCCCCTACATTAAAGATATAGGCATGTTCCCCTACGATCATAAAACCGGTCAGAGTGCAGCCCATGTCGGATTTCTCACGTTGGTTACGTTGACAGATGGTCGTATTGGCTTCTTCTATCGCTCGTTGGAGAAGACCTAGCACGTTATCTTCTTCCTGCAGCTTTGCGGCATCTTCTGCCTTTTCAGTATTCAATGGCGGCAACAGCAACTCATGAATGATACGCTCTGCAATAATTTTTACTGCCATGCGGCTAGCCTCTTGCCCACTGTCGTGTCCACCTAAACCGTCGCAGACAATGAAGATGCCAGCCGGTGACGAGATCGATTCATGGACGCGTTCCAGCAACAAGACAAGTGTGCTATCCTCATTGGGTGAATCCCTTCGTTCCATCCCTGCGTCAGAGTCGCCCGCGGCTAGTAAGTGGGCGCCATTTGGGAAGGCACTTTGCAGAGTCTGAGGGAGTTCGATAACATATGTATGGCCCTGGTCGACAAATGTATTGACGATTGCTCCCTGCAGGACGCTCGTCTCAGCATCTTTCGCATTAGAGGCTGGGTATTCGTGCATGAGGTAAGAGGCGTTGAGCAACTCTGCACCACAATCGTTACAAAACTCGTCGTCTTCGGCATTTTCTTCGTGGCCGCAGTTCCAGCAACGTAGATAGCCTTTGCGGTCGGCCACTTCGTAGACGTGTTCTTCCTGAGCATCTTTGGCTACCTGGATAATTTCATAGCGTTCTGCGACGAGCGTACTAATTGCTAGAATGGGGAATGCGTTGTCACCATGGTCTGGCGTTGTATCTGTTACCTCATTCACATTCTTTTCCTCTCTAGGGATTGCCGGATCTGCTTCAGCAGTGCCAGAATTTTCCTCAGCGGCGGCGAGCTGGCTATCTATAGGTGCTTGTTCTGGGCTTTGTGCTTGATCCAGATCGAAGCTTTCTTCTCCATGCCTTGCTGAGTTCGACTCCTCAGTAGGCATCGCTGCCTGTGCAATCTCAGAGTGCTCCGTAGGTGTAATACCTTCCTCTACACCAGAAACTCCTGAGGATGAAACAGGCTGTGGTACTGGAGCATAAATAGTCGGTGCACTCTCCGGACTCACACTTATTGTGGGCAGCTCGGCGATATCTTGTTGATACTGCGGAGGCTGTCCAGCAGGCAATGGTGATGGAGTCACTGAAATCGTTGGAGCATCGGCGATATCAGAGGCCGGATGTACTCCAGAGTTATTTGCCTGCTCAGAAGGATGAGTCTGACCCCAAGCATCCTTCTCAGCCTGCTCATGCTCAAGATCTCGTTGCCAGCGTCGAGCCTGAAACTCTGCCATTTGTTCCGGCGTAAAAATTTCGGTAGGAGCAAAGCTGAGATCATTGGCATCGAGAGTTGGTTGTTGATCAGCTCCCGGTGGTTGAGCACTTCCATATGTATCTGAGGGCTGAGGTGATGATGATGGCATCACACCTTGCAAGGTCTCCGCTGATTGAGTTGCCTGTCCTCCAGCAACTGTCTCAACTGCAAGGAGCTGACCACAACCCTTACAGAATTTGGCATTGTCACGATTGAGTGTATGGCATAAGGGACAGAGCATCTTTGCCCTCCTTTAGAGCATTTTTTTTAATCGAAGAGCCTCAGCATTATGAGGATCATGTTGCAGAATTTCATTGACCATTTGTCCAGCATCTGCTTTTTGATTGATTTTTAAATAACACGTTGCCATTGCATGATAGATTTCAACTTTATATCCAATAATCTGGCGAGCACGTTCCAGTGCGCTCAAGGCAAAGCTCCATTCCTTTTGTTTTATATGCGCACGTCCTAGTTCATACCAACCTTCCCATAGGTCTGGGTCCTGGTGCGTAGCCTGACGCAACCGTTTGATTGCCGAGGTTGGCTGTTTCGTGTCAGTATACAACCGTCCCAGTGCGATCAGGATTAATGGATGATCGGGTTTGATCTTCAAGCCATCCTGAAGGTATGCCTCCGCCTCTCGGTACGAGTTTTGCTCCATAGCGGCCAGACCAAGCTGGTAATAAACTGCCGGATCTTGAGGATCTAGAGTAAGGGCTTTTTTGAATGCAGTGATAGCATGTGATGGGCGCTCCAGATCTCGATGGCACATGCCTAGCTGAAAGTAGGCGTCCAAGGCATCGGTTTTCTGACGCAATGCCTCCTCAAAGTACTCAGTCGCACGCTTCATATTTTCGTTGGATAGCTTTTTATCGCTATCACGTACAGACTGAGCATATTGTCGATAAGCACGACCAAGGTTATAGAGCACATCATAGGAAGGTTTTCCCTGCTGTTGTGCTTGTGTGAAATGTTCAATTGCCTTAAGATAATTTTTGTTCGTCAGCTGTTGTAGCCCTGCCCGCAAAGCTGCAGAAGCGGGATCTTGTGCGTTGGCATTATTGGTAGCAGTCCGTGCCTGGATCGGCTGTGCGGGACGAGCTGGGAAAGGACTGGCCGGACGTGCCTGAATAGATTGTGGTCGTGAGACTGGCTTAGCTTGGATAGGGGCACGTGCTGCCTGGGCTCGGATTTGTGGTGGTGCAACAGCGATACCCTGTACTAATGGCTGACCATCACGTTTACAAAATTTGGCGCCAGGCCTGTTATGAAAACCGCATTTAGGACAAATCAGCCCGTTAGCACTGGTGGCTGTCTGATTATTCATTGGTTGC
>DASYAN010000355.1:0-2277 GCA_036501345.1 Ktedonobacteraceae bacterium | reverse complement strand
TAGGCACAAATACACCGATACAAGACAAGCGACCCTGGTTGCTTGCCTTGTAAGGGATGGAAAAGTGGGAGTGAGGTGAGGTCAGGTGAAGATGAAGATGAAGGGGTTAGAAGGTGCAAAGCTGGGTCGCTATGAGCTTCTTTGCCGTATCGCGCAAGGAGGCATGTCCGAGATTTACCTGGGATTTGATCGTCGAGTACGGCGAAGAGTTGCCGTAAAAGTACTCTATGGCAGTGATGAAGCATTTGTCCGCCGTTTCGAACGTGAGGCAGTAGCAATCGGCACGCTCTCCCACGATCATATATTGCCGCTCTACGATTTTGGAGTCCAACGTCCATGGTATTATCTGGTCATGCCTTTTGTTGAGGGAGGAACACTCCGCGACTATTTGCTCAAGCGCGAGCGTTTCACATTGGAAGAGGCTGGTAGCTTTCTCCACCAGATCGCCTCAGCCCTGCGACATGCACACGATCATGGCGTTATCCACCGAGACGTCAAACCATCCAACATTCTGCTACGCCTCGATGGCCATGCTTATCTCGTCGATTTTGGTCTGGCAAAAGCCAAGATGTCGACCGATGCCCTCTCCCATGCCGGAGCCATGATTGGCACCCCCGAGTATATGGCGCCAGAACAGTCAAACAACATCAATGATTACCGTAGCGATATCTACTCGCTTGGTATCATTCTCTACCAGATGTTAACTGGGCATGTTCCATTTACAGGGGATACACCAGTAGCGGTCACCCTTAAACATCTACAGACACCACCCACTCCTCCCCGTCAACTAAATAGCAACATTCCACATTCTATTGAAGATGTCATTCTCAAAGCACTAGCGAAGGAACCCGACAAACGCTATCAGCATGCTAACGATTTCTCTTCAGCTTACAGAACAGCATTACAACAGGAGTGCATTATCAGGGCACAGACTCAGATCATGCCTGCTCTATCACGAGATCATGCACAAAGTATTGACAGCAAGCAAAAGACAGCTATTATGGCACCCATAAGCACACAACTGCTCTATCCGTGTGAGATACCCAATAAACACCAACTCTTTCCATTAGATTACGACGAAGCACCAATACCTGTCATAGCAACACTTGACAAAAAACACAAACGTATGCGCTTACTCTCCATCTTGCTCTGTCTTCTTCTTGTCAGCATCCTCATACCACTGGGCCTATACTGGCAAGCAGGAAACCAATACAAAAATCTATTCCAGGCAAACACGCCCCTTACGCCCATACAGCAGCAGAATACAATGACGGCACAAACAAAAGTGGATACTCAGGCCACACTGGCAGCACAAGCTCGCGTTCAGGCTGCAGCAGGCATCACATCAGCTATTGGAGCTGGAAAAATTCTCTACTATGACGATATGACCAGCAATAGCGGGGGATGGATTAATGATGGCAAACAATGCCATTTCTCTCCTCAGGGTTATCACGTTTCTACTAGTTTCTCCTATGCTGCAGCCTGGTGCTATACCAATCAACAACAATTCTCCAACGCTGTGATTAGCGTGCAGGCACAACTGCTGCGTGGAGACTTCTATGGGCTCATCTTTCGTCTCAATCCTCATACCAAAGCCTTCTATGTTCTAGAGGTCAACAGCTTCGGTCAGTATCGCTTTCAACGCGCCCTCGGTCGTGACCCGAGCAAATGGCTCACATTGATCGATTGGACCTATTCCAATACCCTCTTGAAGGGCTATGAGAAGACAAATACGCTCTTGATCATGGCAACAGGTGAACATTTTCGCTTTTATATTAACCAACAACTTATCGTTTCAGCCTTCACCGATACAGCCTACTCCACTGGTCTAATTGGCCTGCTTATTGGCGGTGACAGCAGCGGAGGGACAGAGGCCGTTTTCAGAGATATAGGAGTTTTTCAGAATTGAGCCTCTTTAAGGCTGTCCGCTTTTTGTCCCAAGTTGTCCGCTTTGTCCCTAGAAAATGACATTTCAATCGGGTATCCTTTCTACTGGAGTTCGATAGTGAGAGGACTTTCGGGTTACGAAATATCCTCTGAGTCGAGAGAAGAACTCAAACAGCAGAGCTTTTTGGGGGTTACGAAATGCCGTGCGACGTGAAGTCGCAGAGATAATTGTTCCATATGGCCAAAAGCCATAGGCAGGGCCAACGCATCTAAATAATGATATTTGGAGTAAGTAGTGTATTAATCAATTTTTTAGTCTAAGCATTAGAAAATGATAGAATATGCATGCTTCCGACTCACATAGATAGAGACATCTTTCCCAGTCTCGAT
>DASYAN010000354.1:0-6909 GCA_036501345.1 Ktedonobacteraceae bacterium | reverse complement strand
TTGTAAACAGCCCTTAGAGATCCATATTCATTCACGAATATATTTACGCTTAGCTCTTCTATATCTTTTTCTATTTTCTTAGGCATTTTATCATCCTCTTTTCTTGTTGACTCTTTTCAGCATTTTATTCTCTCCTTTCCTTTTATCTAATTTTTAATTAGTTCTAAAAATCCTCCATTGAGTATAATGATCTCTCTAGTTTATCTACTATAGTAAGAAACCCTCCGTTGAGTATGATGATCTCTCTGGTTTATCTACTATAGTAAGAATACCTAATGAGAGGGCTTTTTGCTAGGGATAAACGGGACATCTAGCAGACAGAGAAAAGACAACTTTCCGACCTGTGAAATTGTTCGATAGAGAGGATCTCAGAGCGATGAGTAATAGATTAGAATAGAATCATGCTCACCACTCTGAGTAGCTAAGGTTATTAACTGTGATTCTTCACAAAACGTTCTATGCGTACTAGTGCTTCTTCAAGCTGGTTGTATGCTGTGCAATAAGTAGCACGAAGATAACCAGTACCAGCAGCACCAAATGAACTACCGGGAACCACAGCAACCTCCTCCTCAAAAAGCAGCTTTTCGGCAAACTCTTCATCACTCATGCTTGTATTGCCCACATAGGGAAATGCATAGAAAGCACCACGCGGCTCACAACAAGGCAGACCAATGCGGTTCAAGCCCTCGACGAACATGCGACCACGACGAGCATAGTCATCGTGCATCATTTGTACATCAGCGTCTCCATGACGTAGTGCCTCAAGGGCTGCTTCCTGGGCCGCCGTGCCAGCACACATAATAGCATACTGGTGAACCTTAAGCATTGCCTCCAAGATACGAACAGGCGCGGCAATATATCCAACACGCCAGCCAGTCATAGCATAGGCTTTGGAGAAGCCATCCAGCAGGATTGTACGATCCTGCATGCCAGGCATCGTAGCAATACAAACATGCTCGGTATCATAGACGAGACGGCTGTAGACTTCATCAACAGCCACGATCAGATCATGTTCCACTGCCAGTTTGGCAATTCCTTCTAGTTCCGCACGGGGAACTACAGCCCCAGTCGGATTATTCGGATTGCCAATCAGGATCATTTTTGTGCGAGGGGTAATCACAGCGGCAATATCATTGGCACGAACGCCAAAGTCATATTGTGCATAAGTTGGGACAGGAACAGGAATACCTCCTGAGAAAATAATATCTGCTTCGTAAGCGACATAGCCCGGATCGGGCGAGATCACTTCGTCACCAGGATCAATAATCGTGCGCATTGCTAGATCCACACCCTCGCTCACTCCAACTGTTATCAGGATTTGCGTCATGGGATCATAATTCAGTTCATAGCGATCCTGAAGTGACTTTGCAATTTCTTCGCGAAGCTCAAGCAATCCATAATTCGAGGTGTAGCGAGTGCGCCCTTCTCGAATGGAACGGATACCGGCCTGACGAATATGATCAGGTGTCACAAAATCCGGCTCCCCTACGCCCAATGATATGACATTGGGCATGGTGTTGATAATATCAAAAAACTTACGAATTCCCGATGGCTTAACTTGGCGTACACGTTGTGAGAGCACCTCACGCTTGAGTTTATCCATAAAAATATGCGAGGCAAGCCCCATCTCATTTACGAGATTGAGAGGGAAACCTCGCCCTCCTTTCTCATACCGATACTCGTCCATGATTTGTGTGTTTGTTTCAATCCTCATCCCCTTTCTCAGAAGGTTGCTACAATACCAATCCGCTCTTCGTGCTGCACATGCGGCAAACATTCTTCACGGATATTGTCTCATATTTGAGAAGATACAGCAACAAAAGAGGCCTTCCGGAGTGGGCCTCTTTTGTTTTCACCAGAGCGAAAAATAGGTTTTGAAACAGCGAAAGACTATTCTGTTGTTTGTATCTTGCAAGGAAGAATATAGCGCCCATGTCAATATACAAATATTCATGATGCATGAGATACACATGAATATTTTGTCACAGCAATAGTACCCCAATGTCCAAGCCCCAAACGTTGTATAAGTCCATGGTATTATTAAAGAGAACATCTCATACTAGTATCAGGAGTTTAGCTATGCAGATAGGAGTCACATTCCCGCAAACCGAAATCGGTGCGGACCCAATCGTTATCCGCGACTACGCTCAAGCCGCAGAAGCTCTAGGCTACCATCATCTTGTTGCCTTTGACCATGTGCTGGGCGGGGACCCCACAAAGCATTCGGGCTTGCGTTACACCTACCATCATATGTTTCATGAACCATTTGTCCTCTTCGGCTACCTTGCAGCACTGACCCACTTGGAACTAGTTAGTGCTGTCATCATCCTACCACAACGGCAGACAGCACTTGTAGCCAAGCAAGCTACCGAAGTGGATGTACTCACTGGAGGCAAGCTGCGTCTGGGTATAGGAGTGGGCTGGAACTCTGTAGAGTACGAAGCATTAGGCATGGATTTTCACATCCGTGGGCGCGTCGTCGAAGAGCAGATTGAAGTGATGCGGCAGTTATGGAGCCAGCAAGTCATTAGCTACCAAGGCAAATACCACACCATTAACGCTGCTGGGCTCAATCCTCTACCAGTGCACCATTCTATCCCCATCTGGACAGGCGGAAGCGCAGACGTTTTGCTACGCCGCACCGCTCGCCTCGCCGACGGCTGGTTCCCACAGGGCAAACCGAACGACCAGATGCGCGAGACCATCAAACGCCTACATGACTACATCAGGGAAGCCGGCCGTGACCCCAGTTCAGTAGGCATAGAGGCGCGTGTGAATGCAAGCGATGGCAATCCTGATGAGTGGCTTCGACAAACCGAGGCTTGGCAAGCTCTTGGTGCAACACATATCGCTATCAATACCATGAATGTTGGCTTCACGCCTGATCAGCACATCGAGGCTATTCGTCGCTATAAAGAGGTTATTAGTAGCATAGCTAGCTGATCCTCTTTACCTCATCTGACTGCTTCCCAACTTCCTTTCGCTGGGCTGTTGCAGCAGCCCTTCTTCATGAAGAGGAACCCATTTGGATGCCTGACGAGACATTTTCCTACTTTAAAGGATGGGACACTTCAAAATGTCCCATTTGTCTCTAGTAAATGAGGCTTTGATCGACTATACTAAGACTACCTAAACAAATTTAGGGCCTTTCAAAAGAGAGGATGTATGATATTCAAAAAGTCGAGGTAAGATAAAGAGGAGGTTCAAACAAAGAGGCCCCCCAATAATTCGGGTTAATTGACATACTGCATTTTACTGTTTATACTTATGGACATTATCTCGTCTACTTGATAAATTACCAAAACAAAATATCTACATACTTATATCGATAGAGATCTATCACCCATGCATGTTTTGTGGCTTGTTGGCAAATCTAATCTCAGTGGATACTAAAATGACCACTGTAGGTTACCAGTGCGTAGATAGGATCAGGGTATGCAGAAACATTTTCATCACTACTATCTCACTGAGCGGCTCGCTAGTAAACCGCTGAGATCTATTCACTTGGCTCACCATGTCAGTGATCCCTCACAACAAGTAGTGATCAAGGTTTTCGATGCCACATGCCTTAACCTTGAGCAGAAAAGTGAGAGCCTTCTCCAAAAGATGGAATGGATCAAACAGCTCAAGCACGCCCATATCGTCCCCGTTCTCGATCTTGGGATAGAACAAGGGCAGCCCTATATCGTAAGTACATATCTGTCTAGCGGTTCATTGCGCCATCGTTTAGATCATCAGTCCTCTCAAAGCCTGACCCTACAAGAAGCATTGCCTATCGTCTTCCAAGTAGCACGAGCACTCCGCTATGCTCATCAAAACAATATTCTTCATGGCAACATCAAACCAGAAAATATTTTCTTCAACGAGCAGGGGAAGGCTCTGTTAGCAGACTTCCGTCTTGCTGATTTCATCGACGTGACCAAACTCGATTATAACTCTGATCCTCACACTACCTGCTATATGGCCCCAGAGCAATTTAGTGGCACCATCAGTGAGAAAAGCGACCAATATGCGCTTGCCTGCCTTACTTACGAGCTAATTACCGGACGGACACCTTTCTCTGCTCAAAGCTTCTCTCCCATGTGGACAAAACAGAACTCACAACGTGCTATTCCTCTTTCTGATCTAGTTCCCAATCTGCCAGAACAGGCCGAAGAGGTGGTGCTCAAGGCTATGGCCAAAGATCCATCTGAGCGCTATGCCAATATCTCCATATTTATTAGAGCTCTCGAGGCCCTCTCGCTCTTGCCAACATCTGTAGCTACTAATTCTCCGATTGCGGCTCTTGCCAGCGACATTTCCATGAAGAGTATGAGAGAGCCAGTTGAGACATTGGCAAATATAGCACCTGTTGTAGCTCGCCTCCTTGAACGCTCTGAGCATGTGAACAATGAGCACAACACAAACAAGACTTTGGATACACCACCAAGCAAGACCTTTCATAGGCCATCTAGCAGAGCCTCGCATAGGCCATCAAGTAGAGCCTCGCATAGGCCATCAAGCAAAACCTCGGATACGCCATCTAGCAGGGTCATGGACACACCGCCAAGTAAGGCCTTGGATTTGTCATCTAGCAAAGCCATGGATACACCACCAAGCAAGATTTTGGATACACCATCAAGTAAGGTCATGGATACACCGCCAAGTAAGGCCTTGGATTTGTCATCCAGCAGGATCATGGATACATCATCAAGCAAGGCTCTAGTAACACTAACAGATGATACTCATGCTGAATCTCTCTCCAAAGGAGGACTTCCTCAACCTCGTAAACCACTAACGCCTACACTCTGGGTAGCATTTGCTCTCTCTGGTATGGTTATCTTGATGGGTACTGTGATGCTCTACGCCTTTGTGCCCTCGCACTCACTAGGTTCAAGTAATTCAGGGAAAAGTAGTCCAAGGGCCCCAATGGCAAACCCTAATACCCGTGTCACACCCACAACAGCGCCGGGGCAATTGCAGTCTTCCTTGCCACCAGCTATAGAGACTCATCTTACTAGTAGTTATGCTGAGCAAACCAGCAATGTGTACAATCTGACCAGTGAGGGCACACTTGACTGGATTCAATGGGGATTAAATACATCGGAAGATGTAAATCATAAACTTGATGTACAGCAGCAGATTAGTAGCTTCACCCTAATTGGCACTAGAATGGTCCAACGCGACGACCATTATACCAATGCCTATACTTGGTCTGATGGGACACCAGTGATGGTTGCACCACCACAACAGCAATCGGGCGTGTATGTGAGAGGCATTGGCAATGGCTTTACCTTCACTGTTGCGGCCAGCACAACGCCAAGAACGCTCAGAATCTATGTTGGAGCTGCTCATGCACAAGGAAATTTCTGGGCAGGGATCAATGGCAGAACAGTGACAGATACGTCCTTGGATATGAGAAATAATCTTAATATTGAAGATAACGGGATCTACACGCTGACTTTCAGCAGTAGTGTACCGGATCAGGTTCTCACGGTGAAATATACCGTCAGGGCCAGCGACGCGAGTAATGGCTACGTCATGTTAGAGGCCGCAACGCTTCAAGACTGATTGACATACCATATCTAACTGTTTATACTTATGGATAATGTTGTGTCAATTCGTAAAGTAGGAAAACAACATAGTACTAGACCTTGAAGGATAGAGGTCTATCACTCCCACAAGTTTTGCGTATATTGGCCAATCTTATCTCAGTGGTCGTTTTGCAACCACAGAAGATTAATAGTATGTAGATAGGATCCAGGTATGCAGGAACGTTTCAATCAATACTATCTTACTGAGCAGCTCGCTAGTAAACCCTTGAGGTCTGTCTATCTAGCTCATCGTGTCAGCGATGCTTCACAGCAAGTAGTGGTCAAGTTATTTGATGCTGCATGCCTCAACCTTGAGGAGGAAAGCGAGAGCCTTCTTCAAAAAGTTGAATGGGCCAAACAGTTCAAACATTCCCATATTGTCCCCATTCTCGATCTTGGGATAGAACAAGGGCAGCCCTATGTCGTAAGTACATACCTGTCTGGGGGCTCATTGCGCCATTACATGGATCATCTTTCCGCCCAACGCCTGGATCTACAACAAGCATTACATATCGTTTTTCAAGTGGGACAAGCACTCCGCTATGCTCATCAACATAAGATGCTTCATAGCAACATCAAACCAGAAAATATTTTCTTCAACAAGCAGGGTAAGGTCTTGCTCACAGATTTCCGCCTTGCCAGTTTTATCAATGTGATGAAACTCAACTACAAATCTGATCCCCATACTACCTGCTATATGGCCCCAGAGCAATTTAGTGGCACCATCAGTGAGAAAAGCGATCAATATGCGCTGGCCTGCCTTGCCTATGAATTAATTACTGGACGTACACCTTTTTCTGCTCAAGGCTTCTTCTCCATGTGGGCCAAACAGAGTACACAACAAGTTGTTCCTCTTTCTGATCTGGTCCCAGACCTGCCAGAACCAATCGAAAGAGCAGTACTCACAGGTATGGCCAAAGATCCATCTGAGCGCTACACCAATGTATCTACATTTCTTAAAGCTCTCGAAACTATCTCGCTCTCATCAACATCCCTGTCAACATCTACATCCATCAGAGCACTGATTGCACCTCCTAGCAATACTCTCGTCGCCAGAGGTGACACCCTAGCAAGCGATGCTTCTCTGGTTGCTACAAATCTGAGCAAAAATTCTCTCGCTACCCGTCTTCTTGACCACTCTGAGCAGATCAATCACAAGCACCACTCCAACCATTCTACTGAGCCCCTTGACGTTATCCCAACTGATACCTCTCTGGCTACACGCCTGAATAAAAACCCTCTCGCTACCCGTCTTTTTGATCACCCTGAGCAGGTCAACCACAAGCACCACTCCAACCAATCTACTGAGCCCCTTGACTTTATCCCAACTGATACC
>DASYAN010000353.1:0-10960 GCA_036501345.1 Ktedonobacteraceae bacterium | reverse complement strand
CGTACTATTGGTAGGGGTAATGGTGGTAACATAGGTATTAGCTACTCCTGCACAGTACGTACGTCAATGAAACTGACTCCGAAGAGTTTCCGACGTGCAATTTCGGTGACACGCACACCTGTAAGCTCAGGTAAGGTTGTCAGATGACGCTGAACGTATTGTCCCACTGGACGAGCTGCCATCAAGCCTGCTATGGATGAAGCCGCTGCGGTCGCGACCCGCGTGCGAGGCTGATTGGAAGCTAGGCCGAAGAGTGTACCCAGGGTTATGAGGGAAATACCAACGGCGATATTGGTGCCACAGTTTGGATGAATGGCAAGTTCCGCTTCGCCAGCTTGGAGTCTCTTCAGTGCCTCATCCATGGCACGGCGAAGCACTCCCAAGTCCACATTCCCGAAGATAATAAAACCGTCGGCACTGGAACGAGCGGAGACACTCAGATCGGGTACCATTCCACTGAGAATGGTGATAGTAGCATGCTCCAAGGCATGGTTTTGCCGGACACGGCGACTGAACAATAGGTTGCCAACGTTCATTGGGTGGTTCCTTTCTTGATACGCTCGCCAAAAATTGCTCGCCCGATGCGAACGATGGTAGCTCCTTCTTCAATTGCGACTTGATAGTCATCGGTCATACCCATAGAGAGATGTTGCCATGAGCACTCTGGTACTTCGTTTTGTAGCCTATCTCGCAGTTCACGCAATGCTCGAAATACTGGACGTGCCTTTTCTGGATTGTCTACCAGCGGCGCTATAGTCATCAGTCCTTGTATCTCCAGGTACTCCAGAGCCGCGATCTGGCGCGTCAAGGATATAACCATCTCTGGTTCGAGGCCCTCTTTACTTGTCTCACCAGAAATATTGACCTGTAACAACACTGGTTGACGCTGACTGCCTGTCAGGTTCAAGCTGGCAGTCTGACGGTTTAACATTTCGGCCAGATGCAAGCTATCAATGCTATGGATACAGCCAAACTGCCCTATAACCTTACCCACTTTATTTGTTTGCAGATGACCTATCATATGCCAGTGTATATCTGAGGGATGAAATGCAGCAATTTTGGGCAGTGCCTCTTGCACTCGGTTCTCCCCGAAATGGGTTATCCCAAGTTCATAAGCCAATTTGACCAGCTCGAGCGGTTTCGTTTTTGAAACTGCAACCAGTATAATCTCTTCTGGTCGACGCCCAACTTGCTGCGCTGCCTCGGCAATCTGGTCACGCACGGCAGCGATATTAGTTGCCAGCACTTCCTGTTGATACATACTCATTATTATACCCACTTTGAGAGGGAATTGCTGGCTCTTCTTTGGCTGATGTGGTTCTCTGGCAAGAAAATTTCGGTTATGCATGCTTTAGCTAGTACGGATACAGGGGCGCTTCATATTTTTATAGTATAATTTGTGAGAATGAGGTATTCATAGAGTAAACAGGTTTATGGATAATCATTAGGGTTATCAGCAGTGAGCCCTTCAGCACATGCAAATTCAAGGAGCTTCTTGTCAGCGCAAACAAAGATTGGAGAGGGTGCTTGATTTGCCAAAAGTTTTTTTGTATGCTGAGAGCACATGCTAATTGCACAGCATCGTAAGCGCGAAGAGGATGAATATGGCACAGATTGCCAGCCAATGTATATATAGCCAAATATTTCTAACAAAATGTACGAAGAGTATTATACTCTACTGCACAAATAGCAAATGGAAGATATACGTATAGAACTCAAAAGTTGTTGCTGAATCAAGCGCTGTCAAGTGTCTCCATCCCCCATTCCCACCTATGCTACAATGGCAATGTTCAAATGCCAATAGGATCTAGCTTGCGTTGCATAGGAGATGATTTATCATGGTTTCAGTTGGTGTCATTGGCAGTGGCGCATGGGGGACAACCTTAGCCCTCCTGCTCGCTCGCAAAGGCATTGCTAGCACTCTGTGGGAACACAATACCGAACGCGCTATACAGATGCAGCAACAGCGAGAAAATACCCTCTTTCTTCCCGCATTCCACTTTCCCGATACCTTGCAGGTTACTGATACCATAGAGGAGGCCGTAGCTAATAAAGACCTTCTTCTGCTAGTTACACCTTCACAGCGCATGCGGGAGAATGTGCAACTCCTCGCCCCCCATCTAGGGTCAGAAACGTTACTGGTCAGTGCTAGTAAAGGAATCGAGATCGCTAGCCACAAACGTATGACTGAAATTCTCGCAGAAGAATTACCCACAGCCCAACAGCGCATCGCCACACTGAGCGGCCCCAATCTCTCGTGCGAAGTGGCTGAGGGAAAACCAACAGCTGCCGTTGTTGCCTCTAGCGAAATGGAAGTCGCGATACGTGTTCGCACTCTGCTCAGTACCAGCACATTCCGTGTCTACTCATCCAAGGACGTGATCGGTGTCGAACTCGGTGGCGCACTTAAAAACATCATTGCCATCTGTGCTGGTATTACTGAAGGCCTGGACTACGGCGAAAATGCCAAAGCGGCCATCACCACTCGTGGTCTAGCGGAAATCTCGCGCCTGGGTATTGCAGCTGGTGCCAATCCCCTCACTTTCCTGGGCCTAGCTGGCATTGGCGATCTGATTGCAACCTGTTCCAGTCCACTCAGTCGTAATCACCAGTTGGGACGCCGCTTGGCTGGAGGCGAGAAACTCTCTGACATTTTGCAATCCACCCACTCCGTCGCAGAAGGTGTCTCGACCACCAAGGCCGCACTTGAACTGGCTACTCGCTATAATGTCGAAATGCCCATTACGAAACAACTGAGTCTGGTACTCTTCGAAGGATTGCATCCACCTAAAGCTGTGCAAGAACTGATGATGCGTGATCCAAAAGCAGAACTAGAAGGACTTTTCTAATTATTCCAACAGAAAAGAGATAACACGATGCCAAATCAAGTACAGGTACAAACATATACTACATGCGGTCAAGATACATTTCCATCTGTCCTGCAACATTACTGGGAAGTACTCTCACGACTAGGTTGTACGGACCAACAAGTGAGAGATTGGCTCACATACATTCCCTGGCCAGCATCAGAAGATGATGCCTACGGAGACGTCTACGCATCCCCGGTCACTCTTGCTCCGGTACCAGCAGAAGAAATCACCTGTGCAGGCATCGAGGTCTCCTTGTATATACAGCCAGGAATGCCAACGATTGAAGAGCCACCTTCGTGGGTTAACATCAACCTCTTACTGGATATTGACCAGTTGAAAGCCGACTTCACACCAGTCTATAAACCAGGATCAGGTCGTATCCTCTGGCGTATTTTGAGCGAATTCTCAAGTACATTTCCTGAAATTGGGGTCTACTTTACCGATGAATGGCAGGAGAATCAGGCATGGCGTACTATAGTGGAGAATAGCGGCGACCCATGGGCCTTCGATCTGGCGATCTTTCCTCGTACGCTAGCCAAACACTTTGAGATGGTTCCTGCAGGCTTCCAGGGTACGGTGATCGATGGAGGCTTTGGCTTTGCACCAGCCAATCGCTGGTCAATCTTGCCCTGGGTTGAGGCCGAAACAGCATCATAACGCATTCTTTCTTTATTCCATTTCAGGCAAGGGGACCAGTGGTGACTGTTTGCAACCAGTTTGTGAGCTGTTCCTTGCTCATCTGTCCACTGGCAACAGCCATCATCGTCTGATAGTACTCAGTCTCTGAAGCTATTGGCTCTAAGCCGTTGAGTCGAAGAAACGTGAACATTGCCATCCCTGCCGTGCGTTTATTGCCATCAACAAAGGGATGATTTTGACTCAGGTGAAATCCATATGCGGCAGCCATATGGAAAATGGTCGGATGGAGAAGTTGTCCGCCAAATTGGGCTTGTGCCATGTGAAGGGCAGCATCAAGAGAGGAGGCATCGCGCACTCTATATGATCCTCCATACAAGCGGATCTGATCATCATGAATTGCTATAACGAGACTTTCAGGCAGGAAGCGGATCACCCGATTTACTCCGACAATTTACGATTAGCATTGCGATAGCATGGCTCAAGTTCTTGATAGGCATCCCACGCATCTTGAAAATCGGTTGTAGCACGAGTGATGATAATACGATCTCCTGCAACTTCAACAGCAACATCATCATTTTCATGCAGATGCAACGCCTCGATGACTGATGTTGGTAGCGTCACGGTTGTTGAATTGCCTACTCGGCGCAGCTTTACTACTTGCATAGTTTCCTCTTTCTAGACATACGTGTATACATAAGTATATACGCCAAAGTGGTAACGGTCAAGTGTGCGTGCTCTTCAGTCCAAATAATAGTTTAACTATACAAGGATTTTTGTGATAGAATTGCACATGACAAACAGATACACACGTGTCTCTTGATCAGTTTTTTCAGGCTATATTTTGCAGCGACGCAGATAGGATAATAGCTCTTCTATTTTTTTTCAATTGGCATATGCGTCGCTATCTTGATCCTGCAACTGCGAGGAAACATGAGTGGTTCAAAAGATATAGACATAGAGTTTGCGCTCCTAGAAGAGTTGAATATGCTTCGTGCTCAAGTAGCGCAACATACCTCTGCACAGACAGAACTAACGAGTCTGACCGCGTTAGGTGCACAAGTCAGTGTGGCTCTCATTCAAAATAGCACGTTGCATGACATGTTGCACAAATGTACTGATGCACTTGTTAAACATCTCAATGCAGCTTTTGCTCGTATCTGGATACTTAATACTGAGACACAAGTGCTTGAACTACGAGCTAGTTCTGGACTCTATACCCATCTCAATGGAGGCCATAGCCGCATCCCGATGGGCCAGCTCAAGATCGGCCTCATTGCAGAGACACGCCTTCCGCACCTTACGAATACAGTCATTGGAGATCCTCGTGTGAATGACCAGCAATGGGCCAAGCAAGAAGGTATGGTGGCATTCGCTGGCTATCCTTTGCTTATTGAAGATCGGGTTGTGGGAGTAATGGCTCTCTTTGCTCGTCATGCGCTCACAACATCTGTTCTAGAAAGCATGAGTGCCATTGCCAATGGCATCGCTCTCGGAATCGACCGCAAGCACTCTGAGGAGGAACGAAATCGTCTCCTGATTCATGAACAACATGCCCGTGCTGCCGAACTCGCTCTCGAGTTACGCAGTGCCTTCCTCTCCAATGTATCCCACGATCTCAAGAATCCTTTGACATCGATCAGAACAACGGTACAACTATTGCAACGACGTCTCACTCATGGACGCCCATTAGACGCTAATCGGCTTTTGGAGGAAATGACCAGGATTGAGTCACAGGCAACAAAAATGGGCATGATGATCGATGATCTATTGGACATCTCTCAACTCCAAATAGGTCAGCAGCCTCCTGTAGCTTCTCAGACGCTGGACCTTGTGGAACTTGTGCAGCGGGTAGTACAAATACAGCAAAGTACAATACACCTGCCCCAAATTCTCGTTGAAGCATCGGTGCCTGAACTAGTGATTTCTGGTGACCACGTCCGATTAGAGCGCGTTTGCACAAACTTGCTTTCCAATGCGATTAAGTACAGTCCCCAGGGAGAAACAGTTACTATAGCTGTCTCAAAGGTGGAGAACGAAAGCAAGTCTTGGGCGAAGCTCACAGTGCAGGATCAGGGCGTTGGTATCCCAGCTGAAGAGGTGCCACATATTTTTGAGCCATTCTATCGAGCCAGCAATATCGCCGGCCGTATTGCTGGCACCGGGATAGGTCTGGCGAGCGTCTCTCAAATTATCGAGCAACATGGGGGAACCATCACCGTAGAAAGCGAAGTGGGTGTAGGAACAACCTTCATTATCCATCTACCGCTGATCAATGAAAAACATCTTGGCTAGGGGAGGAATGGGACATTAATGCGTCCCCTCCTGCCCTTCTGTCCAGCGCAAATTGGGCTTGCGTGCCGCCAGTGCCTGATCGAGTCTGCCCACTACCGTTGTATGCGGAGCCATCTTGACAACTTCGGGATTAGTACGCGTATCCTCGGCGATCTGGCGCATCACATGCACAAAGTAATCTAATGTCTCGCGTGTTTCCGTCTCGGTTGGTTCGATCATCATCGCTTCTGGCACAATCAGTGGAAAGTAGACAGTCGGTGCATACATGCCAAAATCCAGTAGACGCTTGGCAATATCCGTTGCTGTGACCCCACTCTCTTCCTTCTGACGTCTGGCCGTGGCTACAAACTCGTGTTGGCAGATGTGCGGGTAAGCAATCTCGTAATCGGATGATAGTTCATGTTTGAGGTAGTTGGCATTAAGGATTGCACTCTCTGAGACATGACGTAGGCCAGTGGGTCCATTTGAACGAATGTAGGTATAGGCACGCACCAGCACTCCAAAATTGCCCACATTCGCACGCACTTTGCCAATCGACTGCGGGCCTGGATCTTCCCAGTAATAGCCTTGCCCGTTCTTCGCAGGTAACGGTCCCGGCAAGAAGGCGACCAGATGCGCCTTGACACCGATAGGACCAGCTCCCGGACCACCACTACCATGCGGAGTACTACACGTCTTATGCAGATTGAAGTGTACTACGTCAAAGCCCATATCGCCCGGTCGCGTGATACCCAGCACCGCATTGGCATTCGCTCCATCATAATAGAGCTGTGCACCCACTGCATGAATTAGACGACCAACTTCCGCAATGTTAGCATCGAAAAGACCGAGCGTATTCGGATTGGTCAACATAATCGCTGCGATAGCCGATCCATGTTTATCCAGGATCGTTCGCAAGTAGTCCATATCGACGCCACCGGTTCGCGGATCACTTTTGATCTCGACTGCTTTATAGTCAGCCAGTGTAGCACTCGCCGGGTTGGTGCCATGAGCATTGTCAGGGATGAGCACCAGATTACGGTATCCCTCGCCACGACTCTGGTGATAGGCCTTGATCAACATCAAGCCTGTCAGTTCCCCATGTGCACCAGCTGACGGTTGCAACGTCACGCGTGCCATACCGGAGATCTCTGCTAGATATTGCTCCAATTCATATATCAACTCGATGGCACCCTGCACAGTCTCTTCCGGTTGCAAGGGATGGATACATGCAAAGCCGGGCAGTACTGCCATATCTTCATTAATCTTGGGATTATACTTCATGGTGCAGGAACCGAGCGGATAGAAACCCGTTTCGACACCGAAATTGCGCTGTGACAGGTGTGTATAGTGGCGCACCACCTCGATCTCGCTTACCTCGGGCAATGGTGCAGGTTCTGTACGCAAGAGAGAGCTGGGAATCATACTCTCCAGCGCTTCAGTCGGCACATCCATGCTCGGCATCGTTGCAGCGCGACGTCCCGATGCTCCCTTCTCAAAAATCAATGTCTCAACACTCACACCTGCACCTCCTTTAATGCCTTTAATACCTTTAATACCTTGACCAAAAGATCAATATCTTCTTTTGTACGCGTTTCTGTGACACAGAACAGCATACAATCGTCCATGCCGGGATAGCTTTCACGTAAAGGATAGCCACCGATCATACCTGTCTGCGCAAAGTGCCTCTGGAGCTTAGCTAGCGAGCCAGGAACTTTGATCACAAATTCATCAAAGAATGGACCACTAAAGACAGCCTCAAAGCCTGGAATAGCCGTAATCTGACGGAAGGCATAGTGGGCTTTCTGGAGACAAAGTTCGCCAAGTTCGTGGAAGCCCTGTTTGCCTAATGCTGCCAGGAAAATTGTTGCACCGACAGCCAGTAAGGATTGGTTTGTGCAGATATTCGATGTGGCACGCTCACGACGAATATGCTGCTCACGCGTCTGCAACGTTAGCACATATCCGGTCTGTTTCTGACCACCCTCCTCAACGGTCTGCCCAACTAATCGCCCCGGCATCAGACGTACAAATTTTTGTTTTGCCGCCATGAAACCGAGCGCAGGTGCCCCAAAACTCATCGTGTTACCAAAACTCATCAGCTCACCTACGGCAACATCTGCATCATATGACCCAGGAGGAGCTAGTACGCCGAGGGAAGCGGGTTCGGTAATCACACTCACGAAGAGCGTCTTGCCTTTGTGTGCGATAGGCTCGATGGCATGCATATCTTCAAGGCAACCGAAGAAGTTGGGTTGTTGCACTACCACAGCAGCTGTGCTAGCCCCCACTGCGGCATCGAGATCAGCGAGTGAAGTCACTCCATTGCGCACTGGCACTTCTTTGACATTGAAACCGCGTGCAAAGGCATAGGTGTGCAGCACACGCCGATACTGAGGATCAACGCCTGCCGATATAACAACTTCACCACGCCCACCCGGCCCAAGGGCCATCAATACCGCCTCCACCATCGCAGTCGAACCGTCGTAGAGCGAGGCATTAGCGATATCCATAGCGGTGATTTGGCAGACCATCGTCTGAAACTCGTAAATGGCCTGCAACATACCCTGGCTCACCTCGGGTTGGTAGGGCGTGTAAGAGGTGACAAATTCTGAACGACGCTGCAAATGTGGTACGATACTAGGAATAGCGTGCTCGTAGGTACCAGCACCCAGGAAAGAGATGCTCGTATCCAGATTTTTGTTCTTGGCGGCCATTGCCCTCATCAGGCGCTTCAGATCCTGTTCGGGCAATGCCTCAGGCAGATTGAGAGGACGATGCAGACGTACTTCTTCTGGCACTGGTGTGAGCAAGTCTTCGATTGAGGAAAGACCGAGATCCGCTAGCATCTCCTGCTGCTCTTCTGGCGTATTGGGTATATAGCTCATATCTGTTTGTTTTTAATCCTATTTCAGTCCTCAGCCGTCTTTTGTGACGACTGCAAGGGAACGCAGCGGCGAGAATCATGCCACGTCGATCAATATGTATCTTCTTTATTCTACCATCTGACATAGAGTGAGCATCTATACATATGACTTTCTGGGGTATGGGCACCGCAGGCTAAAGATACATGTGAAGCTTACTAAGACACTAGCAGAACAAGCTCTATCCCCCAATTGTCTGGAACATGTAGCAGTTATAGCGCACCGCTCGCTGCAAATCAGTAAGTCGGATATTTTCGTTGGGCGCGTGTGCGGCACTGCCCCAATAGCTAACATTACCTGGAGCACAGAGACCAAGCAATCCAACATAACGACGTAATCCACCTAGTAGCGGAAGTGTCCCCCCAACAATAGGTGTGATAGAAGCTGGTTTGCCTGCGAAGGTCTCCGCGATAGTTGCAATTTTTTGTACAAATGGATCATCGAGGGGGGTTGCAACTGGCTCACTGCTGGCAAAGACCGTAACCTGGATGTCATCGTAACCCTGTTCATGCAAGTGCGCTTTCAACTTTGCTAGAATATCTTCAGGATCTTGGTCGGGAACTAGACGGAAATCGATCTTAGCCATGGCTCTGGCCGGTAGTACGGTCTTCATGCCTTCGCCCGTGTAACCGCTAAGCAATCCGGCGATATTGCAGGTGGGACTAAAAGATGCTCGTTCGCGTAGAGCAAGCCCTGTAAGCCCATCTACAAATTGATCAATCCCATACATTTGCTTTTTTTGTTCTTCCGAGTTGGTTTTGTTGGCAAGAGCCTGCAGTTCTGCCTGGGTAGGAGCCTTTACTGCCTCATAGAAACCAGGAATGCGCACATGCCCTTCTGGAGTACGTAATGTGGCAAGAGCTTGTACTAAACGCCATATAGCACTGGGAAGAATGGTGGCTTGGCCTGAATGAACATCGATCTTGGTTCCCTGCACATCTAGCTGGACATAGAGCAATCCCTTCGTGCCAAGATTGAGTTCTGGTCGCCCATCCTCGTCAAAGCCTGAACCTTCCCACAAACAACTATCCGCTTGTAACAATGGGGCATACTGCTCTGCAACGGCTGCGAAATGGGGGCTACCAATTTCTTCTTCTCCCTCGATCACCCAACGTAGCGTGATGGGAAGTTCGCCATAAGTAGCACGCAGAGCACGAATAGCCGCTAGACGAGCCGCAATCTCACCCTTGTTGTCACATACACCACGTGCGTATAATTTTCCATCACGTACTGTTGGCTCGAAGGGAGGAGATTCCCATAACTCAAATGGTTCGGCAGGCTGCACATCATAATGGTTATAGAGAAGTAGTGTGTATGGTCCATGCCCACGCAGCTCACCATAGATGACTGGCGGCGCATCTTCTACAGTGAGACACTGAGTGGAGAAACCTGTATCACTCAGAAGTTTCTCTACCAAGTCCGCCATAGCAGCAATGCCCAAATTTTGAGCCGCCACACTCGGTTGACGACAGAGTTGCTCTAACAGCGCCTGTGGCTCATCTGTATGCGTCTCAAGATATGGAATTGGCATTTCAGGTGTAATAGACATAATTAACCTTTCCGGCAATTCATACCTAAAGGGCGCACAGGTGCCCAGCGTTTTTGTTACGCCATTCTTTGTAAAAAGCTAGCAACTGTGCGTATGCCCTTATAAAACTGATCAAGAGAGTATTTCTCATTCGGTGCGTGCAGATTATCATCCGGTAGGCCAAAGCCCATCAGTACAACTGGTACCCGCAGGACCTCATCAAAGAGAGCTGCAATCGGAATGGAACCACCTTCGCACAGAAATGCAGGCGGTTTGCCATATACTTCCTCCAATGCAGAGGCTGCCGCTTTCATCGGTACAGTATCAGGCGAGACCAAAATCCCTTCACCAGCATGCCAATTTTGGAGCGTTACTCTCACATCCGCAGGTGCCGCCTCTTTGACGGCTTTTTCGAAGAGCGGATACGCCTCAGCCGATTTCAGTTCTGGAGGGAGACGCAAGCTTATCTTGGCTTTGGCAACGGCGGGAATGACCGTTTTGCTACCTTCTCCGATAAAGCCACCTACAATTCCGTGTACCTCCAGTGTAGGACGTGCCCAGATGCGCTCCAGTGGAGGATATTGCGCTTCTCCAGAAAACTGTGTAACTCCCATTTCCTCTAATAGCGCCTCGTTGATATGCAATGGATCATTATGCCAGAACTCTTTTTCAGTCGCTGTCGGCTGACGTAGTTTATCGTAGAGGCCAGGAATGTGGATATGGCCCTC
>DASYAN010000352.1:0-4474 GCA_036501345.1 Ktedonobacteraceae bacterium | reverse complement strand
TGCATCCCTCAAACAGGATATGTCTCCTCTGTGCAATAAACGTCCTGCGGCCAATCATCCGTGGCGTCGTCCTTTGCTTCGACAGCATCCCGCTTCATAGGTCAGCCCATCTGGCTGTGCAAAAATCCTCCGCACACCCCTAGCTGCTTTAGCTCTTGCCTTTTACAAGCATCGGTGCTATACTCGCTCGCAAGGAAGTAATAAAGGATAAGTTTCCATTCTCCTGCTTTGCCACAGGAACAGTAAACAACGAGCATACGGCATTAGTTTTTCAGGAAGAATAATGTGACATTAGACGCGGAAGATGTAGAGCACAATTTTGCCGAGCTTGCTGACCGTCTGAGAGCGTATGTAGAGCAAGCTGTGGAAAATAACTCGGAGCTAGAAGAAGGAAGCAATGCCCGGTTATTTCTCAATGCTCTGATTACCTCTGACGACGATGATCACCAAGTCCTTGTTGCTCATTTTGATCAGTCTGGGCGTCAACTGGCTGAGCAAGGGACGAAGCTCGATGTGGGGTTGAGCGATCTGCAAGAGTGTGTTAATACCCTTTCAATTGAATTCAAGAACATCCTACATGATCAACCTGTATTACTAAGTAAGGCAACAGAACTCCTCTATCAGCTATCCTCTCAATGTACTCTTGCACTAACGCGTGGCTATCAAGGACTGCTCGACCAACATTTTGAGGAAAAAACCCACACTTTTAGGCAGCTAGAACATCGTCTGCAGGCTTTGCAACATATCAATGGCGTAAGTAACTCCACAATGGATCTGGATCAAACGCTGGAGATTACGGCTCAAGTGGTGGCGGAAGAACTGTGTGTAGATCTCTGTTCGATCTTTTTCTATGATGAACTTCAGCGTATGCTCACATTGCGTGCTACCAATGGTCCGCGCCCGCTTGGTGGGATACACTTTACGTTGCGCTTGGGCGAGGGATATAGTGGTTGGGTGGCTGACAAGGGACGACCAGTGATTGTCAATGATGCACTAGTAGATGCAAATTTTGCTTCCGAGGCGAGTGGCTATCATGTTGGGTTTCGTGGTCTGATGGCTCTGCCAATTATCTTCTTTGGAAGTGCAGAGCGACTGATTGGCGTTATCAGTGTGCAATCGCAGGAACCGCGTGACTTCACACAGGATGAAATAAGCTTTGTCGAGGTCGTGTCTGGCATTGTGGCAATCAATATCGAAAATGGACGGCTCTATGAACAAACCGATGAGCAACTGCGGCGTAAAGTCCATGAACTTGCCACCATCCACCGTGTCTCCAATATCATCGCTATGACGCTCAATCTGGATGAAGTACTACAGATTATTACAACGCAGGCTGTACATCTTTCTGGTGCAGAGCGCTCATGTATTTTCGAACTTGATCCAGATCGGCAGCGCTTACATGTGCTTGCTCACTATGGCGTGACTAATAATCTGGCATCGCGTATTCAGATTGGTGTTGGTCAGTGTTGTGCGGGACGTTCCGTTCAAACGGGGCGACCGAGCATGGCCGTTGATTGCTTTTTGACTGGCGGGAATTGTTTCTTGCACAGCGATCCGTTTATGTCGTCAGAAATCCACTCTGTGCTCTGTGTCCCGCTGAAAGTCAAGCAGAAGATTCTAGGATGTATTTGTATTTACAGCAGCCATCGGCACCTATTGAGCCCTGAGCAGATGCAGCTGGTGGTTACCTTTGCCAACGAGGCTGCTATTGCGATTGAGAACGCTCGGCTCTACGAAGAGACTCGGCGCGGTCTTGAACTCAAGTCAGCGCTCCTGCGCGAATTGAATCACCGCGTAAAAAATAATCTAGCAAATGTCGCGGGTATTCTCTCATTGCAGCAGAGACGGACCAAATCGGCTGAGGTACGCAATATGTTGGCGGAGACGATAAACCGTGTGCTAGGTCTTGCCGCAACGCATGATCTACTGGCACACGAAGAGGTCAGCGAGGCACGCCTAGACGATCTTGCACGCAAGATTGTAGGTGTTGCCAATGCGAACCTGTGCCCACCTGACAAGCATATCACGTTTCAGGTTGAGGCAAGCCCAACCGTCGTTTCTTCGCGTGCTGCGACAATTCTTGCATTAGTCATCAACGAGATGATCTCTAACGCGATTAAGCATGGTCTAGCTGGTGTTTCCAAAGGAACAATTACGGTTCGTGGGCGTGAAGAGGATACGATGGTCAGTGTACAGGTTCTTGATACAGGAAAAGGACTGGAGCAGCCCATTGAGGAAACAGGGGAAGGAAGTGGCGATGGCCTTGGTCTTTCGTTGATCCAGCATTTGATAGCGGATCTAGATGGAAAGTTCTCTCTGCGGCATGAAGTAGTAAGTGATCTCGACGAAGCCCTTGTTCCCGTAGAGCTGACTGTAGCTGAAGTGCGCTTCCCACTTGTAAGACGTAGATAGGTATACTTCAAAATTTACGTATATTTTTCACATATAATGTTAATGATGGAAGGGTAAGTACTATGTATGAATCAGTGCAAAAGAAAAGAATTCTTATTGTTGAAGATGACGCTATGATCCAGCAAGTATTATGTATCTGTTTAAAACATCGTGATTTTGATGTGTTGGGGGTTTCTAGTGGTCAGGAGGCGATGCTCGTTATTCCAGAATTTAATCCTCATTTGATTATCCTTGATCTGCTAATGCGTCCAGTTTCTGGCTGGGATGTCCTGCACTGGCTACGTGCAAATCATTTCACGCCACGTATCCCGGTTCTTGTTGTTAGTGCTCTTGTTCACCTGACGGAGCAGATGCACGGTTTCGAAGAAGGGGCAATCGAATACATCCCCAAGCCCACACAGCCGAGCATTATCGTGGAGCGTGTTCGGGAACTCTTGTCAATGACCGATGGTCAGCGAAGGAGACTTCAACATAAACGTATCAATGAGCAACGCAAAACATTAGCACGACTTTCTGACGCGCAGTTGGATGAGTTTGTGTATTGATATATTATGACCTTCGATAAATCAGGGAGCGAGGGGTTGTCCGCACTTTGTGCAGAAACGGTTTCCCACTGGGTTGCGTTCGTTGCAGACGGCGCATTGCTTGAGAACATAACCACAACGTGTACAATAACGCACTTGGGGTTTATTCATATGGTGACAGTTAACGCAGTGGTAGAGCACGGGTTGGCGGGTATCTACCAGTGAAGGGGTTCTTGGGTTGGTATATGATGGTACTCCTAACAGTCCTGGTTGTCCATAAGAGTTACCCATAGGGGTTATGTTGGCTCTGGGGGATGTATTGTGTATCAGAGCTTTCTGGAGAGTATCTGCCATGTCACGGGCCGTCTGATAGCGCTGTTGAGGATTTTTCATCAGGGCGGTTAAAATAATATACTCGATGGCAGGTGAAATAGTGGGATTGATTGTATTGGGGCGAGGAGGTGGTTCGTAAATATGGCTATGTGCCAGAGCCGGGTAATTATTGCCCTGGAAGGGTGTACGACCAGTTTGTGCCTCAAATAACATAACACCCAGGGCATAAATATCAGCTCGGCCATCCACTGCTCCGCCCTGGCATTGTTCAGGAGACATATATTCGGGAGTGCCTACACCTGCGCCGGGACGGGTTAAATTGTCCTGTGTACTAGCCAAGACCTTGGCGATGCCGAAATCGGAGAGAATAGGGCGGCCAGAGCGATCCATCAACACATTGACTGGCTTAATATCCCGGTGGATGATACCCTCTGTATGGGCATATGCCAGAGCGTCGGCGAGCTGCGTAAAGATGGAGACAATCTCATCTATGCCCATCACGCGACCCTCCTTCTGGATCTGGTCAAGGCGATCTTTGAGTGTACCCCCATCCACCAGTTGCATCACGATATAAAGGTGACCATTTTGTTCATTAGCATCATGGACGGTAACGATATTGGGATGTGAGAGTCGGGCAACCAGTCTGGCTTCCAGGTTAAAACGCTCGACGAAACTGCGGTCAGCGGCATACCAGGGAGGAAGAACTTTAATGGCAACATCCCGACCAAGCGTTTCCTGGTGAGCTTTATATACTTTTGCCATGCCGCCTTGCCCGAGCGTGTCAAGCACACGGTAGTTGCCGAGCGTTGTTCCAATGAGATCGTCTTGCTTTTTCATATAACTGACTTAATGTCTAGCGAAGACAAGTACTGTTTGACCAAGCTGTATTTGGTCGCCTTCTTGCAGTGGGTAAGTCTTGAATTTATCCACTAATTGATCATTGACCTTTGTACCATTGGCACTTCCTTCGTCTTTGAGAGAGTAGGTTCCGTTGCCCATATTCACGATCGAGGCATGCAGGCGAGAAACGGCTAGGTCCTCAAGGAAGATATCGCTTTCGCGGCTGCGACCAATACTCAATGACTCCTTGCGTATTTCATAAACACGGCCTGGTTCTTTTCCTTCTTTGACCTGGACAAAGCCTATGGCACCATTCTGTTGCCCTGCTGAACGTAGGACCGTTTTGTCGGCCTCATTTCCCGCGA
>DASYAN010000351.1:0-4981 GCA_036501345.1 Ktedonobacteraceae bacterium | reverse complement strand
CGCCGTGATGGGCTCATGCACAGCTGGTGGAGCATATGTACCCGCCATGAGCGATGAAACAATCATTGTCAAAGGCAATGGTACCATCTTTTTGGGAGGTCCACCGCTGGTCAAGGCTGCAACAGGAGAAGAGGTAAGCGCCGAAGACTTAGGCGGCGCCGACGTTCACTGCCGCACTTCAGGCGTTACCGATCACTATGCCATGAGCGATGAACACGCCCTGGCCATCTGTCGCAGCATTGTGAGCCACCTGAACCGTCGCAAATATATTCCCTGGGAAATTCGTCCTTCGGTCCCACCGCGCTATGACCCCAACGATCTGCTCGGCATTATACCCAGAGATGGTCGCCGCAGTTATGATGTACGCGAAGTGATTGCCCGTCTTGTCGACGACAGCGAATTTCACGAGTTCAAAGAGCTCTATGGCACAACGCTCGTTTGTGGCTTTGCTCGCTTAATGGGCTATCCAGTCGGCATTATCGCTAATAACGGCATTCTCTTCTCAGAAAGCGCGTTGAAAGCAACGCATTTTATCGAATTATGTGGTCAGCGCCAGACGCCGTTAATCTTTCTACAGAATATCACTGGCTTTATGGTGGGTCGACAGTATGAAAACGGGGGTATTGCTAAGGATGGTGCAAAGATGGTGATGGCTGTAGCCAATGCACCAGTCCCACGCTTTACGGTAATTATCGGGGGTTCGTTCGGTGCTGGCAACTATGGAATGTGCGGACGCGCCTACTCACCGCGCCAGTTGTGGATGTGGCCAAATGCACGCATCTCGGTCATGGGTGGACTGCAAGCAGCAACGGTCCTCGCCACTGTACGCAAAGATGGATTGGCTACTCGAGGCAAAACGATGACCTCAGAAGAAGAGGCCGCATTTATGCAACCCATCCTGGACAAATATGAGGAAGAGGGCAATCCCTATTACAGCACCGCCCGCCTGTGGGATGATGGGATCATCGACCCACGCGACACACGCACAGTCCTGGCTCTCGGTATTGCAGCATCACTGAATGCTCCGCTACCAGAAACACCCTTCGGCGTCTTTAGGATGTGAGCACCTACAAGAGGTCAGCATTGTCTTTGCAACACTCATGGGTTGGCATTTCTTGGGAGAAACTTTTGGATTAGTGAGAGTCATTGGAGCAAGGCTCATTTTCGCAGGGATTGCTATTATTGCTACAGTGGGGTGAAAAGAAACAAAATGGCAGCATACACACATATTACCATTGATCACAGTCCTCATAAGAAGATTGCAACCATTACACTGCGTCGTCCCGAAGTGCATAACGCCTTCAATGCTCAGTTAATCCAGGATCTCACCAGCGCATTTACCACACTGGCTAGCAATGAGCAATTGCATGCAGTGGTGCTCGCCGCAGAGGGCCAATCTTTCAGTGCGGGAGCCGACATACAGATGATGAAAGAGGCGATCAGTTTCAGCGAAGATGAGAATCGCCAAGACGCACTACGTCTGGCAGAACTACTGTACCTCATCTATACATTCCCCTGTCCAGTCGTAGCACGTGTGCACGGTGCAGCGATTGGTGGCGGTGTCGGACTCGTGGCTGCCTGCGATATTGCCATTGCCTCTGAGAATGCCCGTTTTGGCTTCAGCGAAGTCAAACTCGGCCTCGCCCCTGCTGTTATTTCGCCCTATGTAGTCCGCAAGATCGGTGAGACACATGCACGCGCTCTCTTTGTCACCGGGAAACGCTTTGGTGCACCTCACGCCAAGACAATCGGTCTCGTTCATGCAGTTGTTCCACCAGAACGCTTAGATGAAACGCTACAAGACACACTCCAAGAGTTAGAGAGCAGCGCACCCCAGGCCATACGATCTTGTAAAACATTATCTTTGACTATAGGAAGGATGGACGACCAGAATGCACGTGCCTATACAAGCGAGCTGATAGCACGTCTGCGTGTTAGTGATGAGGGACAGGAAGGATTGAGTGCATTCCTGGAAAAACGTCAACCTCATTGGCAATTGGACTAATGTGAGGTACCATGTTCAACAAAATCTTAATTGCCAACCGTGGAGAAATCGCGGTACGTATTATGGCAACATGCCACGAGATGGATATACACACGGTCGCAGTATATTCAGAAGCTGATCGTAACGCTCTTCACGTCCACCAGGCAGATGAAGCTTACTACATTGGTCCCGCCCCTGCTGCCCAGAGCTACCTACAGATAGATACGATCATCGATATTGCCCGACGAAGTGGTGCCCAAGCCATTCACCCCGGCTATGGATTTCTCTCCGAAAATGAGCAATTTGTCGAAGCATGCAAGCAGGCAGGCATCGTTTTTGTTGGCCCGCCAGCCGCAGCTATGCGCCTGATGGGCTCAAAGATTGCGGCCAAACGTCTGGCAAACTCTGTGGGAGTACCAACAGTTCCTGGCTACGATGGAGCAAGTCAGGACGATGAGATCTTACTGCATGAGACACAACAGATCGGTTTTCCTCTGCTGATCAAGGCGTCAGCTGGCGGTGGTGGAAAGGGTATGCGTGCTGTCTCTACCAAGGATAATTTCCTTGCAGAGCTAGCAGGTGCCCGCCGCGAAGCTCGTGCAGCATTCGGTGATGATACAGTCTTTCTCGAGCGACTTATTCAAAGACCACGCCATATCGAGATCCAGATTCTGGGAGATGCACATGGCAATCTTATTCACTTAGGAGAACGTGAATGCTCCATCCAGCGCCGCCATCAAAAGATCGTTGAGGAAAGTCCTTCAGTTGCTATCAGCCCAACACTACGAGCAGAGATGGGAGATGCAGCTCTACGTATTGCTCGAGCCGCAGGCTATATGAACGCAGGCACGATCGAGTTCATGCTCGATGAAGACCAACACTTCTATTTCCTGGAAATGAATACTCGCCTGCAAGTAGAACACCCGGTAACTGAGCAAGTTACCGGTTTAGACTTAGTACGCCATCAGCTGCACATTGCCGCTGGCGAACCGCTCGGTATCGCACAAGAACAAATTAGCCAACGAGGACACAGCATTGAGGTACGCATCTATGCAGAAGATGCACAGCAGCAGTTTCTGCCCTCTACAGGTATAATCACGCGTTTCGTTAAACCCTCAGGTCCAGGAATACGCATCGATAGCGGGGTTGAAAGTGGGGACGAGATCACTCAATATTATGATCCCATGATTGCTAAGCTCATCGTGTATGGTGAGGATCGTCCAGCAGCCATCACACGTTTACAAAAAGCGCTTGAACAATGTGCCATCTTCGGCGTCACTACCAATATCCCTCTGCTTCACACCATCAGTACCCACTCTGCATTTAATGCTGGAAATACTTCCACAAGCTTCCTGGAAGAGTACAAGCTTACTTCCCTCCCACAGGATACAACTCTCCCCGATGTGGTATTAATGGCTGCAGCGCTATTCGACCTCAAACGGGAAACTACTACCCAGTCTTTCCAGTCTTTACCCATCCCTACCAGCAGTCAAGCACCTCATGCAAAAGAACCTAATCCCTGGCAAACACTGGGACCATGGCGCACTGTTGGAGAAGCATGGCAAATCACATATCAATATGCTGACCGCTCCTATAAGCTTGCGCTTCAACCGACACGTGATAAAGTAGATACATGGACTATCCAGATCGATACTAATCCCAGCCTAGAGGTGACCGGAACACTTTACAATGACGCACTTGTCCAGCTCAAGTTCGGCGCTAGTCAGGTACGTACATACGTCCAGCAGCAAAACGGTGAAACTCAGGTCGTACTGGCTGGAAAAACTTATCGTCTGCAACGACGCCAACCACCCGACGTACGTACCACTACCCATGGCGATAGAGCAACACACACTCAAAAAACGCTGACTGCTCCCATGGCAGGAACGGTTGTCAAAGTGCTGGTAAGCGATGGAACAATCGTAGAGCCGCACCAGGTATTAGTGGTCCTTAATGCCATGAAAATGGAGCATGCCATTACAGCTCCTTATGCAGGCAAAGTACGTCATGTCCTTTATCAGGAAGGTGCTGTGGTAAAAGGAGGTGCTGTGTTGGCCGAAATGGAATAGGAAATACCAAAGAACAAGCAAGTAACTACAAAGTAACAGGGATAAGGACGACTATAATTATGCAAATAGGTTTTATTGGAATTGGCGTTATGGGCCGACCAATGACGCTCAACCTGCTGAAATCGGGGCACGATGTCACTATATACGCACGCCATCCGGAAAAGCCAGAAGTACAGGAAGTGATCAAAGCCGGAGCCAGACTTGCGCCGTCATCACGAGCGATTGCCATAGCTTCGGAGATAGTTATCACTATGGTACCCAACTCAGCACAGGTCGAGGAAGTGGTGGCAGGCTCAAATGGTATTTTAGATGGAGCCCGAAAAGGGCTTATCATTATTGATATGAGTACCATCTCCCCGACCACGAGTCGCAAATTGGCCGAGGCGGCGATAACCAAAGGAGCCCATTTTCTTGATGCCCCGGTCAGCGGCGGCTCACAGGGAGCGGTACAAGGGACATTAACTATCATGGTCGGCGGCGAACGTGCTGTATTTGAACGTGCTCTTCCAGTATTGCAGGCTATGGGAAAAAAGGAAAATATCGTTTACGTTGGTCCCAACGGCTCCGGCGAGATTCTCAAGATCGTTAATAACATGCTCGTCGGCACTATCGCAGCCGCAACCGCAGAAGCACTTGTGCTGGGAGTCAAAGCGGGAGTAGATGTCGATGCCATGACGAAGGTTATCGGCCTCAGCACGGGAGCCAGTTGGCAACTCTCAAATCAATTTCCGCTGCGTGCCTTCAATGGCAATTTCAATCCAGGCTTTATGACCGATCTGCTGCATAAGGACTTAGGGCTAGCCCTCGATCTGGCAACCGAAAATCAAACCCTGGTCGCCATGACATCTCTGGCACGCCAACTCTATGAGATGGCCCGTGCAGCTGGCTATGGGCGCGATGACTATACTGCGCTACTGAAAGTTCTCGA
>DASYAN010000350.1:0-8084 GCA_036501345.1 Ktedonobacteraceae bacterium | reverse complement strand
AAGCCAGCAGGTTGTGCGACTGGTGATGCTGTTGCCGGATTTCCCCACGGATCAGCTTGTTGAGGTTGACCCCAACCCGCAGCTGGTGGGCTACTGGCACCGAATGCGGTTGGTGCCTGTTGACCCTGCGGGGTTGATGCCGATGCTCCAGCCTGCATTCCCCATTGCTGTTGAGATGCGGCGGCTTGCTGCTGTCCCCAGGGATCTTGAGGTGTTGCTGCTGGAGCTGGAGCTGGAGCTGATTCCCAAGGGTTAGCGGGTTGTTGCTGTTGAGCGGGAGCCCCCCAGGGGTTAGCAGGTGGTTGTTGGTCAGCAGGAGCGCCCCAAGGATTAGCGGGTTGTTGCTGTTGAGCGGGAGCGCCCCAGGGGTTAGCAGGTGGTTGTTGGTCAGCGGGAGCGCCCCAAGGATTAGCGGGTTGTTGCTGTTGAGCGGGAGCGCCCCAAGGATTAGCGGGTTGTTGCTGTTGAGCGGGAGCGCCCCAGGGGTTTTGAGGCCCGGTTGCCCAATTGCCAGCCTGTGCTGCCTGATTTGGAGCTCCCCACTGACCTTGTCCTTGTTGTCCCCATCCGCCTTGGCCTTGCTGATTCCAGGCGCCTGGTTGACCTTGTTGAGCCTGACGCTGCCAATCGCCGCTGCTACCAATTGCCGCTCCCTTATTTTTGTTGTTGCTGCGCATCAAGAAAATAATACCAACAACTACGACCACAGCTACGATGATACTAACAGTAATAACTATCCCTGAAACAGGTAGTCCTGCTAAGACAAAAACTATGAGCAATCGCTCCTTCATAACGGTTCACCCCTCTAATCGTAGGGGTAGCATGGCAACCTGCGTATCTAAGCTTGTAGGTTGTGGATGCAGGCTTGCAGCCACCCGAGATAGATCGGGCACCAGCATTGGTACCCCTATAACTGCGACGATGTGCATGTCAAAACTACAGACAATTATCGCAATTCGAAACGTGCCTCAACACTTCCAAAACGGATTACATCACCATCCTTGAGTGTGCATTCCTCGTGTGGTGTCAACGTGACACCATTTAAACGCGTTTTATTGAGAGCATTGAGGTCCTCAACGGTATACTTCCCTTGCTGATGGCGCAGATACGCGTGCCGACGTCCAACCGTTTTGTCTGTCAAGGGAATCTCTGGGTAGATGCCCAGAGTGGGATCTTTACGGCCAACGACCATCATATCACCCTTTAAGGGAAAGGTTAGCCCACTGGCAAGGATGATAATGCGTGCTTCCTTGACGGGAGCAGATGGTTTCGTAGGACCGAGATGCCCAGGTTTTTTGTCGTTGTCTGTCCCAGGTTGTATGACGGCTGGCGGCATAGCCTGGATACGCTCTTGGACTTGTTCAAGGGCTGTAATAAACTCCCTCGGAGTTGCGAAGCGATCGGCAGGAGACTTGGCGAGTGCCTTTTGCATGAAAGTATCCATTTCCATTGGCAGACTAGGTCGCAGGCGACAGATCGATGGTATCTTGTCATTCATGTGCTTAATGACAATGTCCACAGCCGTTTCACCTTCATAGGGAGGACGACCAGTAAGCATTTCAAACAAGACGGCGGCGACCGAGTATAGATCAGAGCGAGTGTCGGCTGAACGCCCACTTTCCGCTTGTTCGGGCGAAATATAGTAGGCAGTGCCCATAAATACATTAGATTGTGTCAGTGTAACAGTTTCCCGGCTTCGTGCAAGACCAAAGTCGGTGATCTTGACCATGTCCTTGCTATTAATGAGGATATTTTGCGGTTTAATATCTCTATGTACTACACCCTGCTTGTGTGCGGCGTCTAATCCTTCAGTAATTTGACGTGCATAGTTGAGTGTGCGTAGCGGTTCTAGTGGACTCTGGTTGATCATATAGTATTTCAAGCTCTGTCCATCGATATAGTCCATCATAATATAATGCATATTGTTATCGTTTCCATAGTCAAAGATCCGCACAATGTGTGGATCGCTGAGGTTCAAGAGAATATGCGCCTCTCGCTGGAAACGAGCTAGCAGTTCGCCATCACCCGAAAGTTCAAGATGCATCACTTTCACTGCATAAATACGATTATCTTCGAGATCGCGTGCTATATAGACGGTGGCAAAACTACCCCGCCCACGTTCGTCAACAAGCTTATAGCGGCCTTTGATAACGTGGCCTATCATATCACCGTTCATAATTAGAATCGACAGGAAACCCCCACACGTTGGCCTAGGGAGAATGCCGTCCCTGCTTTCTTAAATGTATTCAAACATCTTCATTGCGGTGAGAACGTCCGCACACAACACGGGATCGCCCGTGTGTGGCCCTAGCTGGGCGAGGCAGCCGCTAATAGTAGCTTACTATTAGCGGCTACATTATACACCATCTGTGCAGTTGTGTCATGGTACTATATCCTGTTGCCTAGCTACCTCCAACCTACCCTCTTGTTGATAAGAACGGAGCAACGTGGAAATTCTCACGTGATGGCTATGGTGTACTACTTGGGATGGGAATAACTGCGAAGCCACGTTTTCACATGGTATATGTTACGCTATTTAAGCAAATAGCCTTAAATATTTTATATATCTTGAAACATCTCACTGATACTCTCACGATTGTGAATTCGTTTGATCGCTTCACCAAAAATTGGTGCGACAGAGACCACTTCGATCTTGGCTGTAAATTGTACTGGTTGATTCTCAACGGTGTCGGTGATCAGGAGACGTTTGATGGGGCTCTTTTCAAGACGTTCAATAGCACCTTCTGTCAGAACACCGTGGGTAACGGCTGCATAGACTTTGGTTGCTCCTCCCTCGATTAATTTGGTCGAGACACCAGCCAGCGTTCCTCCGGAGGTGACGAAATCGTCGACGATGACTGCGGTTTTTCCCTTTACATCGCCGATGATTTGCATAATAGTTGCCTTTTCATCGTGATTAGTGCGCTCTTTATAGGCGATAGCAATGGGCACTCCAAGGTTTGCTGCATAGCGCCGGGCCTGTTTGGCAAAGCCTACATCGGGCGAAACGAGAACGATATCCCGTAGGTTCATAGCTTTGATGCGGTCACTAAGCGTTGGTAAGGCATACAGATTATCAACCGGCCTATGGAAGAAGCCCTGGATTTGTGGCGCGTGCAGGTCCATGGTGACAATGCGGTCTGCTCCGGCAATTTCTAATGCATCAGCGCAGACACGTCCACGAATAGAGACACGTGGCTCATCCTTTTTGTCCCCCTTGCCATAACTGAAGTAAGGGATGACAACAGTAACGGAATCTGCTCCTGCACGTTTGAAAGCATCAATCCAGAAGAGCAGTTCCATAAAATTGTCATTGGAGGGAAAGACGGTTGTTTGCACAATGTAAACGCGACGACCACGCACGTTTTCTAGAATACGAACAAAGGTATTCCCATCTGAAAAACGTAGCGTCTCATTCTGGCCCTGTGGAATATCTAGATACTTACAGATGCGCTCGGTCAGTTTTGGACTACCACTACCTGCAAATACCATCATGGGATCATCGTTCATCGGTTGTCCTATGCTTCTTCGTAGCGGCCACCAAGATGTCGGGCGAGGAACTTTTCGGCGGCAGCGTAAAACTTAAGGCGATTTTCTGGTTTGGCAAAACCATGTCCTTCGTCAGGGAAGAGCATATATTCGTAGTCGATCCCTTTACTTTTCATCGCCGCAACAATTTGTTCCGATTCTGCCTGCTTGACACGTGGATCATTGGCTCCTTGCGCAATAAGCAGGGGGATTTTGATCTGGTCAACTTTGAAAAGTGGTGAACGTGACTTCAAAAACTCTTCTTCAGTATCTGGATTGCCGACACGTTTGTACCAGGTGCCCATGAAGGGAGCCCAGTAAGGCGGGAAAGAGCGAGTTAATGTTAGCAGATTACTGGGACCGACGATATCAACTGCACAGCGAAAGAGATCAGGTGTGAAAGTTGCTCCTACCAGTGCCGCGTAGCCTCCATATGAACCACCAGAAATGGCTACCTTTTGTGGATTCGCAAGGCCCTGCTCAATAGCCCAATGAACGCCATCAACCAGATCGTTATGCATATTACGTCCCCACTCGCGGTTGCCAGCATTCAAGAAGTTCTTGCCATAACCTGTTGAACCACGAAAGTTGATTTGCAAGCAGGCATAGCCACGATTGGCAAACCACTGTGCCAGTGGATTATAGCCCCAGCTGTCACGGGACCATGGGCCGCCGTGAACATTGAGGATGAGGGGCAGCTTCGTTTGTGGCCCTTCTACAGGCAAGGTGAGATAACCGTGAACTATCAGGCCATCGCGGGCCGTGAATGAGATGGGTTTGGTCTCTGCTAGGGTGTATTTGCTCAGTTCGGGCTGGTTTTCAAAAAGAAAAGTTACTGTTTGATTTTCTCGATTGTAAGCGTAGAACGAAACGGGGCCATTATCTGCTGTGAAAGCAAGAATCCAGGTCTTATCTGCTTCATCGCGACTAACGATAGAGAAGTCGCCTCGGTGAATGGCGCGGATGCGCTGGAAGTCCTGTTCGATTGACCTATCTAGTACCACCCACTCCACACGGTCTCTGTTAAAGGCAATGGCTTGCACTTCGTGAGTATCTGGGTGGATCAGTGTATTGCTGATGTCGTAATCAGGATCTTCGGCAATCACCCCAAAATCGTTGGTAGCGAGGTTGAGCCTGATGAGACGACCTGTGTTTGCACCGCGAGAGTCGCGTAAATAGATGGATTGGCCGTCAAGTGTAAAGCCGACCGCTCCACTGGAAAGAGCATCATCGGCATCCCAAGTGATAATCTTCTGCCAATCCCTTTCCTGGGTATCTCGTACTAATAGTTCTAAACTCCCATCTGGCAGGCTAGCATCTGCTCCACGGACTTTAAATTGTGCATCAACGACCCATCCTACGATATTGCCCGGATTTTTGGCTACCAGGGTGAGTTCACCTGTAGTTAGGTCGAGATGGTAGACATCGTGGGCTTGTGGATTGTCCTTATTCATACCAATCAGCAGTTCGTTGGGGAAATGTTTGTCCTGCTCAATGATGCGAACCTGCACATTTTCAAATGGAGTCAGATCGCGTGTCTCTTTTGTCTCTAGATTGGTGGCGTACAGGCGCCAGTTCTCGTTACCTCCAACATCCTGGATGTAGAGAATGTGCTGATTGTCTGCAGCCCAGAAATAGAAACGAACGCCTCTGTCAATATCGTTGGTAATGGGCTGAGCATTGTCTCTGCCAACCTCGCCGACCCATACATTGAGGACGTTATTAACAGGCGCCAGATAAGCCAAGTGCTTACCATCTGGTGAGATTCTTGGGCTGGCTTTAACGGGATTGCCAAATAAGACTGTGCGTGGAATAAGCTCTATAGGTGATGACACGGTTATAAATTCCTCCTGTCACTTTGCTTTATAGTTGAGCTTCGAGCGCTGTTCTTCAGGAAGTAGTTAAATGAGTCTTCCTAGAGATATGTCTGTTCCAAGCTCTGCAAATAATAAATAGGTACAGCATGGTATACATTGCTATCTCTAGTCGTATAGTATACCGCAAAGAGAGTCATTATGCTCATCCTTGGAGCGCAACTGGCTTAGTCAGTACTTCTTGGTAAATCTCGTAGGTCTTCTGAGCAATGCGTTCCTGGGTATAGTTGTCGAGCACACGCTGGCGTCCTCGCCGTGCTAGGTCCTGATAGAGAGCTGGATCATCCATTAATTTACGTATACACTCGCTTAGCTCTCTAGCATCGCCCTCTTTGAAGACAAGACCAGCATCTTCGATGACATGGGGAATTTCTCCACTGCTAGAACCAATCACTGGGACCTCACACGACATAGCTTCTGCGAGTGTGCGACCGAATTGCTCGATCCAGTTTGAGCGTGTAATGGAGGGCAGGACGTGAGCATCCCATTGCTCTATCTCTCTGGGGACCTCGCTAGTGGGAACACTAGGTTTGATGAGCACACGGTCTGCAACATTGAGTTGTGCAGCTTGCTCTTCCAAGGCACTTTTCATTGGGCCATGTCCGACAAAGATGGCGCGGCAGTTAGCAGGTAAATGGGTCAGTGCTTCGATGATCAGTGGGAGCCCTTTTTCCTCTTTGAGGCGACCGATGAAGCCAATGGTAAAAGGATCTCCAGGTTTGCGGGAGAGCAGTGGTAGACTGCGCTTGTAGATGTCTGTATCAAAACCAAATTGAGGCAGGATATGGATGGATCCCTGATAGCCTTTTTGGTGTAAGACATCTGCGGCATCCCGATTTCCTGCTAAGGCTGTGGCTGCATACTGGTAATTATAGCGTTCAAACTGACGGAAAGGTAGGGGATAGTTGCGATACAGATTCTGCCAGGTAAAGAATAGGGCTCGTGCCTTGTGAACCTTGGTAAGCCGCATAGCTTGGAAGGTTGCCAGATTGTATGGTTCCTCATCAATGTGAACGATCTCTGGTTGCACTTCACGCATAATCTGACCCAATTGTGGATAGTAATGCAGATGAAAATTGCCGTTTAGTTTTATTGGGGTGACGATCATACGATACCCGCTCGTATAGAGCTGTTCGAGTACCTGCTTGCTACCATCGTCGCTCTGCCAGTAAGGTGGGGTAACCAGAGTCAGTTCAACTCCTGAGCATTTGGCGATTTCTTCTAGTTTACGTTGTGAAGTGCCTGCTACTAGAGCTTTTGAGATCATCAACACGCGCATAGCTTCTATCCTCTCCCCACGGACGCGATGATGGTTTTTGACAAATTAAGCCAGCAAACTCCACCCCACCCTATGGGCGCAATGAATTGGGCCCCCTACACTCGGGCAATGAATTGCCGGATTAAAAAGTCAAACATCATAATCGGGTCCCTATATCTCGGGCAATAAATTGCCAATCGAGTAGTAATTGTGCAACCTTGGTACATTGCTTGCGTAGAGTCATAAATCGAGTCTCTACTTCTTCCTCTTAGATACCTCTTGATAGACTGCTAATGTTTCCTGAGCGGTTTTGCTCCAGCTGAATTGTGCTGCTTGGCGTAATGAACGTGCACGCAAATCGGCTTGAAGTGTGCTATTGGTCAAGATCTGGTGCATAGCTTCAGTTAGTGCTTGCGTATCCTCTGGGTCTATGCTGATTGCTGCATCGCCGACGACTTCTGGCAGGGAGGTACGGTTAGAGCAGACAACTGGTGCGCCACAGCCCATGGCCTCCAGTGGAGGGAGACCAAAGCCTTCATAGAGTGATGGAAAGACAAATAGGCTGGCTCCACTATAGATGGCAGGTTTATCTTCATCCTCAATGAAGCGGAAGATAATTTGCTCGCTCATACCCAGATCAGCCGCAATGGGACGTGGATCGGGGAAGAGCGGCCCTCGCTGCTTATCGGGATTGCCCGAGATTACTAATTGCAGGTGAGGATCGCCAATCTGGGCATAGAGATGGGCAAAAGCGTGTATCAGTTGTGGCACATTTTTGCGTTGGTCTAGGCCGCCCAGATAAAAAATATAGCGTTCACCAATGCCATAACGTGCTCGTGCCTCTGCCAGTGTTCCAAGATCCGTTATCGGATGATATTCATCACCTGCGGCCTCATAGATGACGCGGATATGTTCTGGTGGTATCTTAAGCACATCGATCATATCCTGTTTGGCATGCTGGGAGACAGTAATAATCATCGTGGCCCGGTGTGCGGCATGAGACACAAGCTTCATGTATGCTTTGACTTTGCCTCCGAGCTGGTAAGCTGGCAGGCGCATAGGGATAACATCATGGATGGTCGCAATAGTTGGTGTATGTGGAAATAATGGTGGGGCGAAGTAGGGTACATGGTAAAGGTCTACTCCAGCGTTATGTGCGGCATTTGGTGCTGTAAGTTGTTCCCATATGACCTTTTCAATGTTCTCATTACGGGCAGCAAAACCTGGCACTGAATGCACTTGATAAGGAAATGAGTGCTGGCTAATCTGCTCTGCTGGCCTGGGTCCTAGCAAAATATACTCGTTTTGCTGATCAATATGTGCTAATGCATCGAGCAAGTGAATCATATATTGTGCACTACCGGTTGCACGCGATTGAAAGAACAGTGCATTTATACCAATTTTCATGGCAGTGCCTTTTTATC
>DASYAN010000349.1:0-8990 GCA_036501345.1 Ktedonobacteraceae bacterium | reverse complement strand
GTGCACAACCATAAATAACTCCGACATATGACCATCAATATCCAGGGAGATACGTTTCACCCGGCCTGGAACTACACGATTCGGCTGCGAGCATAAACGTCGGAGTTATTTATGGTCGTCGACTAAGCTATCTTAACTTCACCGTTATGGTATAGTTAAGAATTTTTCATACAACATTTTATTCTTCAATTTCTAACCGGACCACTTGATAATAGTATACGTAGGCATCGAAATCAAAAAATCGCATATTTATCGGTATTAGATAGGTTTAGTTTGTATAACACCAGGAGAGAACACACATCACTAGAGGAGAAAAATATCCAGAGATCCTTCTCTATAGTAACTTCAGAGATATAAAATGACAAAATAAGGAGCAACAAGACAGCCATGAAAGAATACCGTATCCTTCTCTAAGGGTGCCGCTTTTTGTGACTGAGAATTGAGCTTGAAATCCTTGCTTTGGAAAGCCAACCCTTAGCCAAAGATACAGTACCCATGAAAGACAGCAAAAGGGGTAGGATACTCAGTGGTATCCTACCCCTCATTCTCAGAAGGCTATGCCTAAGTTAAATGTCAAAGTTCTTGTTCTTGATCTTGGCATCGAGATCGGCATGGTTCTTTGCCTCGCAATCTACCCAGGAATCAATGACAAAGTTCTTATCACCGAAGGTAGCAAAGGCATTTTGATCCACGTCCTGGTTGATCTTGTTACGATCACCGTCATTGCCCCATGCACCACAGATACCTTCAAGGGCTGCATCTGTCAGTTCAACTTCACCAGCGGGATTGGCTGGCAGCACTGCCTGCTCCTCTACTGAGAGGCTCTGGCGATACGTTTCATCTTTCCAAGCTAATACAATGTTGCTCATTGGAATAGTTCCTTTCTCTTGTTCAGAGTACTACAATTATTGATCTACAGCGTCCGAAATATAACATCAAAGTCTATAATTAAATGTTGTACTTTAAGTCATTTACCTTACTTTATAAAATTAGCTAGCATAAGGCAATATCCATACAACACCTTACTTTTCAGTTCTTAACCGGATCACCTAGTAATAGTATAAGAAGTTACCAAATCCATAAAACTATATACCTATATCATTATTTGCAAAAATTTTTTGCATTAAAAATCGTTCACAATAGAAGTACACATTGTTAGAAGAGCTTTCTCATATTTGGGCAAGAGAAGAAACTTCTAGAAGCACTGGTAAGAGAAGTTCTATTTGTAAGGCACAGCTTCACTGACAAGCATATGAAGAGGGGACTGAAAAATATTGAAGGGGTTTTATAGGATGTATTAAGGATGAGGGAGAGATACTTAAAAGTAACCTCTCCCTTACCACTCTCAAGAGTAAGCTCAGAAAGACTCTAACACTCTCTCCGATTCCTGTCCTTATCCACGTCCACAATCTTATGGACGTCTATGTCGATAGAAATGTGAATAGCTCTCCTAAATTCAAAATGCTTTTTGTGGCATCTATCCTCATTATGCCAATCCAAGTGGTTGTGGTCGCAATGATCATCCCATGCCCCTTGGACCATCGCAAGCTGTGTATCCGTCAGCTCAATTTCTCCCACTGGATTTGCTTGAGCTTCCCAAGTAGGTACAATGTTACTCATGTGAACATTTCCTTTCTCATCTACGTGTTATAAAAACTGTTCATCCATGCTATCTGTACTACAACGTCAAAATTTACAATTAAGCGCTGCAATTTCAAGAATTACCTCAAATACTAATTACTAGTTGCTTATGGTAATTCTACTACAACATTTTCCTTCCAGTTTCTAACCGGATCACCTGAAATCAGTATACAGCGTCTCAAAATCAAAACAATCAAATGTTTATGCAGCTACGATGTGAGTTGATGTAAGCTCACACGGGATAGATTAGACCTGCTACGCTTTCGTTCCATCAATTGCTGTTGAATAAGCCTACTATAGTAGCCATTACTATGGAGCAATTGGTCATGCGTGCCCTGTTCCACGATCACTCCGTCATCGAGTACTAGGATAATATCCGCCTTACGAATCGTACTGAGACGATGGGCAATAATAATCTGGGTACAGGCAAAAGATTCCAGGTGTTCCGCCACACGTTGCTCAGTGATCACATCCAGGCTACTAGTGGCCTCATCTAACAACAACATAACAGGGTTATGCGCAACTGCACGAGCAATCGCCATACGCTGTCGCTGGCCACCGGATAACGCACTGCCACCTTCGCCAACAAATGTGTCATAGCCCATAGGCATTTTCATAATATCTTCATGAATAGCAGCGATTTTGGCAGCATACATAGCCTGTTCTCTACTCATCTTAGGGTTGTTAAGCGTTAGATTCTCGAGAATGGTCCCGCTAAAAATCACAGTATCCTGCATCACCACTCCAAATTGCCGTCGTACTTCCTGGCATCGCATATGCTGCAACGGGATGCCATCGTAGCTAATAGTACCACTCGTTGGAAGAGAAAGCCCTAGCAATAATCTACCAAGCGTACTTTTACCCGAGCCAGTTCGCCCAACAATGGCAATCTTCTGTCCAGACCTGATCGTCAGATTGATGGAACGGAGGACTTCTGCACTTTCAGAGCTATAACGAAAACCGACATTCTCCATTTGAACGTGTCCACTCAACTTGGGTGGCGATTGCACAACCTGCTTATGTTGCTCAGGCTCGGCTGCTGTGATATCGGTTAAGCGTTCCAGATTGGCCTGTACAAGTTGCAATTGCTGAGCTCTCCCTACCAATGAAGAAAGTGGACCTAAGAAGCTGCCTGCCAGTGTGTTCAATGCCAGCATAGTTCCTACACTCATTGAGCCATTTAGTACCTGCACGGCACCAAGCCATAGCAAGGCAATAGAAGAAAAAGAGCCAATCACCGACATGATGGCACTCGCTAGTGATGAAAAATAACCGCGGCGCACCGAGACACTCAATTGGTCAAAGAAATGGTTTGACCAGCGATCATACACTTCTTCTTCAGCACCAGCTGCTTTTACCGTTGCAATACCATTCAACGCTTCAGCCAGATAGCCCTGTGATTTGCCTTGTGAGTTCAATTCCTGACGCGCCAACTCACGGATAGGACTATAGGTAAAGACGATAAACAGCATTTGCACTACTCCAATCGCCAAAGTAAGTAGGGTGAATGGTAATGACTGCGAGAGTAAAATCAGCAAATAGACGATAACCATACTGCTATCTAGCATTGCTCCAATAAGATTACTGCTGAGTATATCGCGGATGGTCATATTACTGGCCATCCGCGTCAGCAGGTCACCACTTGAGCGCTGCAGAAAGAAGCTATATGGTAGTGATAATAGATGTTTAAAAAAGCCCAGCATCATGTGAATATCAATACGAGCACGCAAGTATACGAGTAGCCATTCGCGCAAAAGCGTGGTGATTGTCTGTGCGGAGAACAACAGTATCATTCCTACTCCCAGCACCGTCATCATATTGCTGATCTTGAACGGCAAGATCTGGTCGACCACTATCTTGGTCATAAAGGGCATCACTAGCCCAAAAACCTGGAGGACAATCGAAGCCAGTATAATCTGCAAAAGCGCTCCTGGAGCCTGTTTGATACCTTGTACCATATAAGAACGCAGTGATACAGGAGAAGGTGGTGTATTTCGATCAAAATTAGCACCTGGTTCGAGTGTAATAGCAATGCCAGTAAATCCTGCATCAAACTCCTCAGCCGTTAATCTACGTCGTCCTTGAGCCGGATCTACAACGTAAACTCTTTTTGGAGACCAGCGTTCAACAATCAAGAAATGATTGAACTCCCAATGGACAATCGCCGGGAGAAGAATACGGCGCATCTCAGTGTGCTGGAGAGAAAGGGCTTTTACGCGCATGCCCATGTTACGTGCAGCTTTCACAATACCTAAAGCAGAGGCACCATCGCGGCCGACACTGAAGCGTGTCCGTAACTCTGAGACTGATGTCTTGCGACCATAATAGGTAAGCATCATAGCCAGACAAGTTAATCCACACTCTACTTTACTCATCTGAGCCAGTGGATGCACACGCCTACTATGTGTTCTGCGCACCAAACTGGACAAAGAGAAACGGCGCTTTTTTTGTAGACGCGCTTTTTGTGGTCGAATGGCTTTCATTAACCTGGTTTCTTGATCGTAGATCGGATGGCTAGGAGGTATTCCCTTCCATGAAGGAGGAATCGCTCCCCACTTTTTTTTTCCTAGACTGGACAAAGAGAAGCGACGTCCTTTTTGTCGTGGAGCGGCTTGCAGTTGCTTGGTTTTTTGATCGTGCACAGCTTTCATTAGCTTGGTTTCTTGATCGCGCATAGAACAATCAGGCGCTATTTCCCTCGTGAAAGGGAATAGCGCCCCTCCTTTTTCTGTAGCTATAACCAGAACTTTTTGTTAGGAGCAGAGAAGTACTATCCTCCCAAATAAACTAGGCTCCTGGTAAAAGCGAGATTAGACTTTGTGATCCCACCTGTACATCGGCATTTAGAGTACTACCTGCATAGGTTTTTGCAAAAGCAGGGTCCAGTTTGACGATGACAACCGCCGACGGCTGAGTGATGGGAAGCGAAACATTCTCAAGATGGAAGTGCGAGCGCAAGGCCTCTGGACTCATCACACCGGGCTCAACACTGGTAATATAGCTGTTGACCTGCGGACCTGACAGGCTAACGCTCAGACGAATAGGCACACCTGTATGCAGGTTTTGTGCCTGCGCGGGAGGGAAGAAAAAGATGGCCATGGCCACAGGAGGTATCGACTTTTCAGTTACAGGTGCCTGCTTCCCGGTTACAGACGCTGACTTCACCGTTGTAGGTACTGATTTCCCCGGCGCAGATGCCTGCTTCCCGGTTACAGACGCTGACTTTCCAGAAGGCTGAGTAGCAGACTGAACTACGACTATTCCCTGAGTTGTCGCATAAATCGGTACTTTTTCGCCCCAGACCCATGCTCCAGCTGCGAGGAACAAGACAAGTATCGTCCATAAAAGGATGGTGACAGGCAGAGAGATAAAGCGAGGCAATGTATGCTTTTCTCTACCCTGCATATAGTGCTTTAGAGCATTGCTGCGAAATAGTGGTTGATTGGTTGCTGGCATAAGATATTTTCCATCAGTCAATATTGAAAACGATAAAAGATCCACTACGTTCAGTATACCGATCCTCACAAACCACTGGTGGCACTAGTTGAACCCACTCTGTGAGTAACTAGCAAGCTCATTTGAACCATGCCGTAGATTAGAATGCCCCTGTACCCTGTGGTGTACCAAGCCCTGTTGGACCATCATAGCCAACTTCTGCCGTACATAAGTAGGAGATGTCACAAGACCCATTGCTTTCTGTAGTGATATCATACAAAGAGGTTGTATGGCTATATGGATATGATCCAGTGACCTTACTAGCGTTACCACTCAGAGCATAGACACCAGCAATGATAGGAGCAGACATACTTGTTCCGCCGAAGACGAGCCATCCAGACTCACCATAACTATCATAGACAGAAGCACCAGTGCGAGGATCAGCATCGGCTGAAACGTCATTCAAGTCAGTACTAATCCAATCATTACAGCTATGATATGCTTCATGGAAAATTCCAATCTATGGATAAATCGCAATACAAACAGTAATGCTTTCTACAAAACAATCTACCTATTAATATTATACAAATGACAAAAATTAAGAAAAGCAGATATAACCCTATATTCCACAGATTGAAGCTAGAATAGATTTCTGAGCGACTTTGCAAACCAGACATTAACAACGCTACCCCACAGCGATGTGTAGAAATATTGAGCCATCAGAGTGAGTGAACATACCCACTCAGGCAGAGGGTAGGCAAAAGTGGTAGAATAGGTAAAAAAGTGTTTTTTACGCTTTTTTACTTTCCGTTTAGAGGATAAGCCATGTACGGGCCAAATAGCATCACTTCAAGGAACTGCTCCGATATCTGGTCCACAACTTACAATTTATTTTCAATATGTTCAGCGAAATAGCGTCCCCAATCCGGTTTACGTCCATCTACATCGGTAAAGCCATATTCATGTGCCAGCCCCCAGCTTGTAAATGCTTTCCCAGATTTTTCTGCTACATTTTCATCAAGTGCCAGCGCAAGCACTGCACGACCAATATAGAATGGTGTTTCAGACATTGTAAAATGTGGATCTTTTTTAATTGCTTCTTTCCAAGTTGCTTCTGTAACCCCAAAGTGATCTAGCATCGCTTCAGAGCGTAAAAATCCAGGAGTTAAAGCAAGTGCTGTAATATGATGTGGGCGCAGCTCTTTTGCCATTGCCTCAGCAAGATGAATTGGACCAATCTTCGCGAGACTGTAGAAAAAACTACCACGATAACTATAGTCACTCCCATCTGTTATCTCGATAACAAGTCCCCGATTCTGGGCGACCATTAAAGGAACACCGTAGTAACTGGTAATTATATGAGTGTGAACAGCTCTTTCTTGCATCAATAATCCCTTGCGTAAATCATGCTTCCAGAAGGGTTTGTCCCACATAGCCAATTCATCACCGCCCCAGATATCATTTACCAGAATGTCAAGCTTGCCTTCCTGCTCATTCCTAACACGTTCAAAGAGTGCTTTGACCTCATTTTCGATGGTATGATCAACTTGCACAGCAATCCCTCTTCCTCCTCTTGCATTGACCAAGTCAGCTGTCTCTTCAATGGTTTCAGGCCGACCTTTCATAGCAGGCTTTCCTCGCGTACTCCGCCCAGTGACGTAGATAGTTGCACCCGCTTCAGCAAGAGTAAGCGCAATTCCACGTCCCGCACCGCGTGTTCCTCCGGCAACGACAACAACTTTGTCATACAATGGTTTATTTTGCATTGATCTTCTCTCTTTCCTTTATCTCTCCCGCAAAATCTATTGGGAGATTTAGTCCTTACTTTTTCTACTGTTATGCTATACTACATATAGGGGCAGTTAATATCTGGAGGAAAAATGAAGTATCCAATCTTCTCACAAAGAAACTCATCCTGGTCAAACGAAGAGCTAGGAACAGGACAAGGAATAACAATTGGAGGTTACGGATGCACTCTTACTTGCGTTGCCTCTCTTTTGGTTTACTTCGGCAAAAACACAGACCCTCATCAACTCAACCAAGATCTCATCCGCATCAAAGGCTACGCCAACAATGGCAACGGGAATTATGACCTCATCATTTGGTCTGCCATCACTAAACTCTATCCAGACGTCATCCTCGTTTTTAACAACCTCTATCCGAATAATCCGGCAGATATGAGTTTAATTGATCGACAGCTTCACAAAGATATTCCCGTTGTTGTGGGTGTTTCCTTTAATCATCTCCCAGCAGACACTTCCCCAAGTCACTACGTTGTCCTCTATCAGAAGAATTTGAATGAAAGTTATCAGGCAATGGACCCATGGACTGGCAGTCTTATCAACTTCAACCAGAACTATGCTGTAAATGGTATGAGTGTCGCCCAATGCATCCTTCAAGCAAGCTCATATAACGGACCAGTTCCTCGGCAGAAAATGCCCTCTATCTTTGCAGTTTTTTGGAGTAAGCTTGTAGAGAATAGGCCCACTTTATAAAGTGTCCCTTTTTTCCTTCAAAGTGTCTTTTTTTCGCTTGAAAAAGTACTCATTGATCAGGTATCCTCTTAATGAGAAGTGGTTCGAGTTGGAAATGTGCAAAGATAGAGATGCCCTCTCTAGTGGTCAGAGATATGGGAATGCTCGCACGTGGTGGATAGGGTATTTATGGAGGCCTAAGTCCACTGAAAATTAATCGAGCTGATCATGAGCGAAATAAAGTTAAAATTTGCAATTTGTTTGACATACCAACTAGACAAGCAGTACATGTAGTGCAACGCCCTCTTGAGTTTGATGTTTAAGGCTGAAAATAGGGGTGTATGAATTAGTTGTAGGTGAGCCGACTTGGCAAGCAGGACAGCAATAGCCTCCTGCGCCCGCTTCAGCGGGCCGTATAATGTGGTAGGGACCCGCTTCAGCGCGTCCGTGGCTCTCCCCATGCTACGCCATCGACAAGTTTTTCATACACCCTAAAAATAGTAGGCTCTTGCGAAAGTGAAATTTGTCCCTCTCTTCCCCTAAAAAGGTGTACAAAATTCAGCTACAATTAACTCAAAGGATTATATTACGCAAATGATAAAAATTTTCAAGAGTCCAACGAAGGTCGTGTGGACCTATGGTGCTATCACTGGTGTGTGTGTGGCCATTCTATCAATTGTCCCCCAAATTCTGGAACGTAATGATGTCCCTGGTAGTATCACAATGGGCAACCTAGTTATTGTCCTCACAATGGTGGCATTTTTGCTTGCTGGTATGCTCTCCTCAAAACAGGCGGGCAGGGTGCGTACAGGATCGCTAGCTGGTCTCGTGGCAGGGTTAACTAGCGGGATCATTCTTTCGGTAGTTACGCTATTACAAGGAGCAAGACCCGACTTAAATGCACTTTTTGTGTTTATGTTAGGCATTGGTGCCGTGATGGGCATGTTGGGTGGTCTGATCGGTAATATGGAGCAATGGATGAATGCTCCCAATAGTTCAGCAAAGATCGTGTGGACCTATGGCACTATCTCTGGTATCTGCCTTGGTATCTGTCTTGGTACTCTAGCGATTGCCCCCCTCGAGTACACTCCTGTTGTTCATATTCGTGCCCTCCTGATTATTATCCTCCCAATTGTGGCATTTTTGCTTGCTGGTATGTTCGCTTCAAAACAGACAGGCAGGGTGCGTGCAGGATCGCTGGCTGGTCTCGTGGCAGGATTAACTGCAGGGATCATCGCATGGGCGGGTACGTGGGCATGGGGACTGCTAGCAGGGCAGATAGATATGGGACCACCCGGCTTGATGACGGTGGTTAATCAGCTTCCGCTAGAAGCTATATCCCTGGTGTTTCTACTCGGCGTTGGTACAGGGATCGCTACGCTGGGCGGCCTGATCGGCACAATGATGAAAGCCAAGGTGCCTCCAGCAGGCGATCCGATA
>DASYAN010000348.1:0-7510 GCA_036501345.1 Ktedonobacteraceae bacterium | reverse complement strand
CACACAATAAACATGGAGCCCAATCATACACATATACATGCTGGAATTGCCACCAAGAAAATATAGTTTCAGTTGAAGCAATTAGGGATTACTTTAAGGGGAGACAGCCCCCAATACAAACTGTGACAAGATCATCAGAGCGCAGAACATTTCCCGCCGTCTGTACTAACTGTGGCAAAGTCAACCCGGTACCCATCGATTGAAGACTTGACTAGAACCCTTGATTTTTCAATAATGGCTCACCGTAGGCTTTGAAAAAATCAGCGTTGATTGTCGTTAACCAGTAGAGTGGCATCAACAATAATGAGGGTAGATCTAGTTGTAACGCTTCCTGTATCTCATATCTAGCAATTGACGTTTGTCCACTATAGGCACAGATCATCCCTTTCCAAAAATGAGGGTCCCACTCCTCTGGAGCTTTGCAGATAGCCAGATCTAGGTGTGCTTGGGCTGCTTCTAGCTCGTTACGTTGCCACATTGCAATGCCCCGACAGACATAGGCAATGTAATGGCTTGGCTCAAGTCGTGCGATTTCATCTAATCTATCTGCTATTGCAAGGCTCATCGGCGTTTTATCAAAACTAGCCCATAGCGCCATCCATGCAATATTGATATCTCTGGGTTTTAGTGCAAATGCACGGTTATAATCAGCAATCGCTTTTTGCTGCTCTTTGCATATCGCATATACATTCCCCCGGCTCACATAGACATCTGCCAAGTTTGGTTCCTGCTCAAGCGCCTTTTCAAAGTCCTTCAAGGCTTTCGGATAATTCTTTAACTCAACATAGGTAAGTGCTCGGTTGTAATAAATGTCTGCGTTATCGGCAATGAGTTCGAGTGCTTGCTTATACTCATGAAGAGCTTCCTGGTAGCGCTTGTTTTTATAGTAAGCATTACCTAGGTTTATATAGGCATAGGCATAGGTTTCATCAAAGGAAATAGCATATTGCTGGTCTCTGATCGCTTTCCAGTATTGCCCAAGCTCGTAATATGCATTTCCTCGTGAGTGATAGGCATCAACGTAGTCAGTTTTGAGCGTTATCGCTTCGTCCAAAAGGCGAATACATGCAGCATATGCTTTCTGTTCATACTGTTTGTATGCTATTTTCCAGTAGGATTCAGCGATCATTGTTCTCAGCTCGGACTGATTACTTAGCCCGAGGCATGCTTCTCTATACCAGAGTAGTGCCTTTTGTTCATCATAATTTCGGTAGGCTTCACCCAGCCACCACCACAAAGCTGCTTCAAGTTCCTGCTGATTTTGTGACAGCGATGGAGGAAAGACCAATCCACCTTGCTTAATTCGATTTCCCAGTTTTTCCAAGCCTTCTCGTATATCATTTGTCCATGTTTTACCTGTCCAATCACAGACCCATCCTTGCGCTACTGACCTCCACCATTCCCCATAGGAGCCTTTCATGTGATGCTCAAAATATTCTCCCATATTCACAACCTCGTAGCCAGCACGACAGCGGTAGATGGCAGATGCTAACAGGAAAGTCAGGCTATAGCGGATACCTTCATATATATCGAACCAGAACTGCACTTCTATTAGGTCCAAGTAGACTTCTGTCCAATCATCATCGCCAAGTCTGTCAGGCAGGTCTCTATACAGACGACGTTTTTCTAACTCTGCTAGTCTTGCCAGGTGAGTCTCTTGTATTCTCTGAATTACTGCTGTAACTTCTGGTTCATTTCGATGAGCCAATAGCCACTGACGTAGAAAAGAACGGACCTCTCGATGTAAAATTGGTTGTCCCTGCTGAGTTGCAACGAAGCTATAGCGGCGTTGTAGCCAGACCAGTTGATTACCATAAGAGCTTTTTTCTTCCGAACTTAAACCCAATGCCCCAATAACAGCCTTTGGATCGTCTACCCTCCTCAACAATGCTAACCCATAGAGCTTTCCACGCTCATCTGGATCATTAGGAGCATGGAGAAGGTACAATTGCATCATTTTATCAAGGAGCTTCATTTTATGAATACCCTCAGTTATAGCTCGAAGATCCGGCTTAGTTGCATAGAGATCAGCTACCACCCTCACAGCTAGAGGGACTCCCTGAGTTACAAGTTGGATGTGTTCTGCATCTGTCCGATGTATAGCTGGCAGAGAGGGTCTCTGCTTCCGTAGCTGAGCGAAATAGTGTTTTATGTGTTTAGAATCAAAAAATCCCAAACTCTGAGAGCCAAACTTTAACGGCAGTACACGGTCAGTGTGTACAATATCTTTGTATGGTTCCTCTTTGCAAATACTATATGCTGCCTGCTCTGGCCCATTCCATAAATCGCCTCGTCCAGCTATTATCCAACCAACACGGACGCCAGCCGCTCCCATAACTATCCTGAGAAATGCATCATGCTCATAGATAGTCTCATATGCATCAAAAAACACAAGAACAGGAAAATTTCTCGCAATATAGCGCAGATCGCGTCCAAGTGCTAGGCCCAAGCGCAACTCTGGTTTCAGGCAGTCATCTAAATTCTCTCCTAGCTTGGTCACCAATTTAGTAGACAATTGAGACAAATGCTTCACCCCAATATCTATGCTTTCTCCTAGATATTCCTTGACTTTCTCATCAGTCAGTATCTGGCCTGTGCTCGGAAAAATCCGCTGGAGTAACTTTATGGCTCCATCTTCTGCCAAGCGGCGCAATGCTGCATAACGATCATCTTTCAATACATTATGCAACGCTCGATCTGCTTGCATTTTTACATCTTTTACCACATTAGTCGCATTTCTGTATTCTTTGAAATCATGCATAGATTTATCTAAAGTAATAGCAAATCTTCCCCGAAGTATATTAAAATATTCTAGCTTATCTATTTCATGACTAGACACGCGAAGCATACCATATTGCCTAGCAACAGTCTCCCAATCAGTAATATCGCTCACCTCTAGATGGTAGTCATATCCTGATGCTATCTCGCGATAATGTCTAAGCAGTGTGCTTTTCCCAAACCCGCTATCCCCATAGAGCAAGCACACAAATCCCTGAATTTTATTGTTTCGCGAAGGAGCCTCTCTCATCTGAAGGTCAGGATTAGGTATCTCTCGTATCAATTCCTTCCAGGTATTCAGACCCTCCTGAAAATCATACAACTGCTGATCACGAGCAATGAGAATCTGACTCAGGTCTATCTCGTGTGGAAATGGCTCCCGCTTTGCACGCGGGAAGAATAATGGCATCGTCCTACGACCTCACTATACTCGGGTGTATCAGACATATTTAACTCAGCAACTTATAAGTTGTCTAATACATTCACCATATCTCTCATGCCAGTCTCCATTGCCCGTTGCTGCAGGTCGGGAAATGTCAATTCACTCGTCTGAAGTTGCCTTACCAGGAGATGCAACCGTTCTTGGACTGTTCGTCGCCCGATGTACTGCTGCTGATTTTTAACCATCCTCAATGTACGATCCAAGACCGCTTTGCGCCGCAAGGTCTTATCATCGCACCAGATTTGCATGAAATAGCCAATCTTTAAATCATAGTCACCTATTCTAATCGTTGTAAATTTTGCCTGCGGTCCTTCAAAAACTGAAGCTGGTAGTGATACCTGCCAGGTACCATCCGAACGTTCTAGCGGAAATGCGCCGGTGATTCCCTTCTCATCAAGCCATTCACACCACAGATCATACGGAGTCCATACCTTTTCGCCTCTAAGCGCGGCATACACAGTCTGGCTATTATTAATAATATGTTCAAAGTAGGTATCACGCAGGTCTCGTATGCCTGTATAAACAAGGTAGTATGGCTTTTGCATCTGCACACCTTGTAAATGGACCGAGGCAGATAATTGTTTCTTCGTCTCAACAATGTACATAGGGATATAGGCAGGTTTCATGCTCAGCGCCTGTAACTCTTGCATCTCAGGAGGTACGTTATAGTCTCCTCTGTCAATGCGTGCCTCTAGCTCACGTAAGGCTGTTGGCTGCCACTGTGTCATGTTGGAAATGAGATGGAAGCGATATCCCCAGGTCTTCATGTAATGAACCTCAGCAGCCTCATCCGGGGAGAGAATACTTACCCTTCTAGTATTATAGTGTTCTTTTCGCAAAGGCTTTGATGAATAGGCATCAAAATAGAGTCTTGTACGCTTCTCCTTTGAAACGTATCTTGTTCCCTCTCTCACCGATTTTTGTCCCAGAGGCGTGAGGTCCCATCGCTCTCCAACGGAGGTAACGTGCCCAATCGTATTCAAGAAGTTCAAAATCTTTTTGACCATCTCCCTTTTCAGGCCAAAAAAGGTTGCTAGCTCCTCCACACTATGAAGTTGACCCTCATCAATACCACGCTCCACATACTTTTCCATCAACTCATATGGTCTCCCGTCCTCTTGGGTCGCGGTCGTTTCTACATCCCAGAGCGGAAAGAGAATAGCATGCAGACGGATGGGTATCACCCCTGAGAGGGTTTGTATGTGCTCTATCGCTCTCCTGGGGTCATAGATAGGTTTGAGTGTAGCCGACGGTTGCTCTGCTCTGCTCATGGTATTCTTCTCTCCTCCAGTACATCCAGAAGTCTCCTGCGGCATAAAGTATAGGAGAGCAATTCTCCGCACTGCTCACCATACTTCTGCAAGTCAATCATCATATATCTGAACCTGGGGTCGTTGGCCTGTGTAAGGGTAGAGAAATTGCCTACCAGTATCAAATGTTGTTTTGCACGTGTCATTGCGACATTCAATCGGCGCAGTTCCTTGAGAAAGCCTATTCTTCCATGCTGATTGCTGCGCGTGAAGCCATAAATTACTTTATCTCTCTCTCCTCCCTGAAATGAATCTATTGTGGAAATTTGATCATCTAATGAGAAATCATGTTCACTGATCCTTTTCCTTTTTCTCAGTTCCTGGACGATCCGGCGAGCTTGTACGCGATAGGGAACGATCACCACCCATTCCTTTCCTGCTTTCTGGTAAACCTCCGCCAGATCGGCGATCAGTATTGCCTCCGCAATGTTAATATAACCAGATTCACCCAAGCTCTCCAACTTTTTTTGTTCTTGCTCCCATCTAGTATTTAAGGGAGCATCCGACGTATCTATGATATTAAGGGGATAGTGGAAAAGCGGGTCAGTATCAACAGTATGCTTCATTTTCTCCTCACTAAAAGTAGCAAGTTGGTTTTCATAGAAGTGTCTGGAAGCAAAATCAGCTATGACTCGCGGCATACGCCCCTGTTTGGTGAAACGTATAGTATGCATAAAACCTTCTTTTGTCTTAAACAATTGCTCAAATGCGCTTTTCTTCAATAGTTCAGCAATTTCTCTTTTATCTGCTTCTTCTTCTGTTTCATTTGATATTAATTGGATCTGCGGCGCAAGATTCCCCAACCAAGTTTGCACCTCGTTATCCACAAAAGGTGGAAGTTGGTTATGGTCTCCTACAAGAACTGCACGCTTTGCACGTACTAGAGGGACAAGCAGATCAAAGAGAGTGATTTGACCAGCCTCGTCGGCAATTACAAGATCAAACTCTATATCCTCCAGTCCCTTCGCTGTAGCAGTGCCTATGCAGGTTGCACCCACGACATCAGCATAGCGTAAGAGTTCAGGATAGAGTTGATCTGTAGGTCTTGCAAGCTCTTCCCGCCAATTCTTCAAGAGTTTGGCTTTGCGTTCCAAGCTCATTCTCGTCTCATTGTACCAGGATAGATAGCGCTGGAGCGTTGTAGCACCCTTTGGCTCGAAATCCGGCTGTCGTGGTACCATATCTATGATTGTAGCTCGTAATGTATTTGCGGTCTCCAGTGCCTTCTCCCAAGTCTTCTCATAGTCGTTCATTAGATGTTGTATACATTGCTCACACTGCTGGTATTCAGAATCTTCATGAAGGGTTCGTTTGCTAGACTCATATGCATCTGTCTGTTCTTGCTGTAGTATCTGTAACTTATGCTGTGCATCCAGAATAATCTCTTGTTCTCGTTCAATACGAGAGATATAATGATTGAGGAACCTCCTGAAGATCCAACCAAGTACAGGGAAATGGCTTCTTGCTTCGGCTTTTATCTGTTTCCTGCTTAAAGCATCCATATTTTTTTGTGTCCGCGACATTTTCTCGAACAGTCCTTGTAAGGCTGCTGCGAGTTCATCAAGCTTATGTCTGAACGGTGTTATTACACGTCGCTCAGTGGCAGTACGTTGTTCGTAAAGCGATCGCAGGTGGGTTTCATTTCCAGCAAGATTTGTGAGGCCTTGCGTGAGTTGATATACCCAAACATCAATATCGCGTTTATAAGAAAGAAGACGGGAAAGACGACTTGCCTGATTCTCAGTGTTCTCCAGCAAAACCTCCTGCATTCTCTGAGCCTGGGCATCGATCATTTTTGGACGCATCTTCTCAGAAACGTTGCTTTCATGGCCAACACGGATCACAATGAGATCCGGTGGCATACGCTCCAGAACGTTATCTACCGCTTTGTGCGTGCCTGAAGTTATAAGAACACGTCGATGTCTAAACCCACAATGACGAGCGATTTCTGTAATAGTACGTGTCTTGCCAGTTCCCGGTGGTCCTAATACCATTAGAATATCTGGGACTGTGAGTGCACACCGGAAGGCTTCGAACTGCTCGGGGGTAAGGAGTTTTAAGTCCTCGTCACTAGCCTGCGAAATGGGATCAGGCTGGTAAGGCTGATAGATATGATCAACTAGTACTCGTAACAGATGAACGTTTTTGGCCTCGTGCATTCTAAGCACTTCAACTGCTTCGCGCTGTTTCTGGTAGATCAACCGATTCATCATCGGTTCAAGATTTCCCTTTTCAGGGATGCGCCTTCTATCTACCAGATCCTCAAACTTGAGCGTTAACTTCGTGCCCTCTAGCGCCTGAACACGACCTCTTAAATCTGGAACTTCTTTTATACGCAGCATATTCTTTTCGTTGACCTGTGGAATTTCAGCAAGGCGAAAGATGTAGATATCACGTGGTGCATCTCTCTCTTCTCCAGCCGCTTCCACTTTTTTGTAAGGAATGCCTGCATTTAAGTTGTTTCTGTCTTGTTCTAGTTGGTATGTTACCTCTATCAGGTCATCGATAGTATCAAGATAGCGTTCATAGGCGTGGGAAAGTCCTTCTTGTTCATTCTGGGCATGTGCTTGCTGGCTCTGTGTCTCAAAGGTATGCCAAGCTTGATGAATCACATCCCAGAAATTGCGGTTCCCTTGCGGTATCAATTTCAGTTCTCGATGAAGATACCACTCCTGCGCTTGTACCCACAATGCTCCTTTACTCAAACGCTCATGTTCTCGTAAATTAAGTGAGTCCAGATATGCAATGGTATAGCCATCACGATGAGGAGATTCATACAGTGCCAGATAATAAGAAAAAGTGTAAAGCAAGAGTTGATTCTTCCCATCGCGATTCTTGGTTACAATTGCAGGTATTCCTCCTTGGTAGTTCAACTCCTGGAGATCCGCAAGCATCGAGTTCGGATCTGGTAGATATGGATAACGCTGCTTTTTCTCAAACAAGTTCCGAAGTACATTTTCTGACATTGCCATGTGTATCA
>DASYAN010000347.1:0-6946 GCA_036501345.1 Ktedonobacteraceae bacterium | reverse complement strand
GGCACGCTGGTTGTTGAGGGCCTGCCAGAGCTGGTCGGCCATGTCGGGGGGATCAAGCTCTAAATCTGGGTGCAGTTCAAGAATCTGTGGGATCATAGCACGGAAACCGCGTGCATTGGTCATACCTTCGGCCAGAATGACAGTTGAGTCGTCATACAGGTCGGCCATTAAGATTAATTTGGATGGATTGGGATCACCAGGTATCAAGGTCAGACGTTTGATCTCATGGAGAGGTAAACAGATGGTCTGGCCTTGTTCTTGCTCGGTGATAACTAGCTCATCGTTGTAGAGTTGTATTTCTTTCCCTAGTCCAAAGCGTACGATGTTGATGGGAAATTTTGGGCTTGCTTCGTTTTCGCTCATGCTGTTTCCATTGTTCTGTTAATAGAGAGTAGTATTGCTTTGTAGATTGTACCTCATGCCCTGTCAAGCGTCGAGTGGCTAGAGATTGGTCACAAAGCTTTTCGTATGGAAGAATTGTCTATATTTTCTCCTAGAAGAGCGTGCAAATGCTACACTGGGTTCAACAGAAGGTCATAGGTGTGTGCGATTAGTGAGGGCAATCCTTGTGATAACCCTACTACCTACGGTTTGTAGCTGGCCGACTTTTAAAAAGCCGTGTGATAGCCGAGGTGGGGTATGATGGTGGGGTTTCTTGACAGAATGTATCTATAAACATTACAATTTAGGAAAGAGTGGATTAGCAAGCAAGGGATGGCGGAATATTATGGCCCAAGTAGGTCTGCTAGAAGATAATTCGCGTATTGCAAAACTATGTGCGACGATTCTACAATATGCTGGTCATCAGGTGTTTATTTATGAACATCCGCAAGCCTGTTTAGACGCTCTTTTGCCAGCAGAGGTACTACGCGGTAATAAAAACGCAAAAATAATTCCCTGCTCCCCACCTGTTGATGTGCTCATCCTAGATCTTCATTTGCCTGATATTACAGGAATTGATGTTTTGCGATCATTGAGCTCTCATCCTACTACACAGTCGTTGCCTCTAATTTGCTGCAGCGCAGCAACAGCTGCTGAAATTTCTAAAGCTCTTAGTATTGCCCCCAAAGCCTTTTTTATTGAAAAGCCCTTCACCTACCAGGATCTTGTTTCTGCTGTGACGAATGTGCTTGGTTTGCCAAACGACTAGACTGGTAGTGATCACCACTGCAGGTAAGGACACGCATGCTGATTTGAGAGAATGGACTCTTCGTAGTTGCGAGAAGCGTCTACTCTCTCATTAATATTGCATGTGGTAAGGAATGCTAGATTAGCATGAGTGAACTGGTGAGTAGTGTGAGATCAGCAACCTGCCACTGACCACCAACACTCACGTATAGTTCTTGAATGCTCTTTCTGGGACCGGTATAGACAACTTGCTTGGTATTAGCCGCTGACCACCCAAAGCCCGCAATTGGCCCTTCCTGGACACGAGGAGCACATGTCGTTGCCATTAAGTCAACACAATGCCAGTAATCGTTCTCTCTCACATAGAGTTCCTGGACATTGTAGTTGGAGTCGACATAGACGACCTGTTTGCTTCTTTCTGCGGGCCAATCATAGCCTGCAATGCCGCCGATACTATTGGCGAGAGGAGCTTGCGCAATCATCGTGAGATCAGTCAGTCGCCACTGGCCGCCTACGGTGACATGCATTTCCATGATATGCTCATTGCGGTCTTGGTAGATGATCTGTTTGGAATTGCCAGCTTCCCAGGAGAAAGCGGTGAGAGAAGGACCAAGGTTTCCTCGATCTGCGAGGGGAGCACCAGTGAGTTCGGTAAGATCAGCGAACCGCCATTGTCCTCCAATGCCAATATAGAGTTCTATGATATGGCCGCGGTTGTCAATGTAGGCGACCTGCTTACTGCTTCCCGCAGGCCAATCATAGCCAACAATGTGTGTTCCTTCGGCCAGGGGAGCACCAGTGAGTTCGGTAAGATCAGCGACTTGCCAGTGGCCTCCCGGGCCGACGTGCATCTCTTGAATGTGGTAGTTATGGTCAACATAGACAACTTGCTTGGTGTTGCCGGCAGTCCACTCAAAACCGGATAAGGCAGTGCCATCAACCAAAGGGGCATTAGTGAGCGCAGTTAAGTCAGTGCATTCCCACCAAACATGGATGCCAGTATGCAGTTCTTGGATGTGGCGGTTGCGATCCATGTAGATGATCTGTTTGGTGCCGCCAGCGATCCAGGAGTAACCAGCAAGCGGCGATTTATCACTTGCTCTGGGAGCATTGGCTCTAGCAGTCAAGTCGTGCTCTTGCCAGATGTCTCCTTCCTTTACAAACATTTCTCGAATATGGTCGCGTTCATCGATATAGGCCACTTGTTTTGACCTTCCGGCGGGCCAGTCGAAGCCACATAGCATCATGGTACTTCTCTCCTTTAGTTGCACTAATGGGATTACTCTGTTCCTTTGTTCCTCTATCGGTAGTTTTCGATGAACGAAAAGGGCGTGGGGGTAAGCAAATCAGCCTTGGATTGTACTTATTGGTGAAACTATTTATAGTTTTGTATTCGTGTTATTGTTAGGTATCCCTAAATTTCCCTATGCTTCTTCATTGACCCTTGGGCAGAAGCTTTTCTGCTTCTGGAATGGAAGATACTATGTTTGATACTCAAGACGTGCTCTCTCCTGATGCTAGGACGATCCTTGTCGTAGAAGACGATAGACCCACAGGTGAAGTGATCCAACTGACACTTACGGAGGAACTATCGTTGCATACCTTGCTGGTTGCGGACCCTTATGAGGCGTTAGATTTCGCTAATGCGGTCAAAGTAGACCTCTGGATCATTGATTACTTGCTTCCTGGTATGAATGGCCTCGAACTCTATGACAGACTTCATGCGGACAAGGTCTCACGAGATGTTCCTTCTATTCTCATCAGTGCAAGTTTTTCTCTTCATAGAGGTGATCTGGGCGAGCGGAAATTGACTGTGTTAGATAAGCCGTTTGATCTTAACGTGCTGTTAGAAACCGTCAAGCAAATAGTAAATTAATTGATTGTAAATCTCACATAGTGAAGCTGACCAGGAAAGAGAAGCTAGGATCTATTTGTATGACTCGATGACTTTTCATCGACCAGCAGCTTGCTGTCATTGGAGTGATTACCATTGCCACTTTCTGAGAGCGTTTGCAGGAGAATCTGCTGGCTTGGCATAGGGAGATCTATGCCGCTCTTGACCATGCTGTTCTTGAGGGCTGTAAGTACTTTATCTTGCAGGTGAAGCGTATGTATATTCTGAGGCGTCATGGTCCACCAGTGGATACGGATATTCACATTGCAGTCCGCTAATGCCACAACAAGTGCTTCGGCGGGTGGATCATCTAGCACTCCATCAATGCTATTGACCGCATCAAGGATGATTTTTTTTACTTGATCGATATCCTCTTTATAGTCGATCCCCACCTCGTATTCCATGCGACGCTTTCCAAAGGCGGTATTGACCGTTACCGAATTGGTAAATAGAGTAGTGTTGGGTAAGACGACGCGACGTCCATCATAGGTCTTGATTGTTGTCGCACGTGTCTGGATGTCTTCGACGGTTCCTTCAAAACCTTCGACCATGATCTGATCACCAATCTTAAAAGGAGCGGTTAGTAGCAAGAGGATGCCTGCCAGAAAATTCTGGAAAATGTCATGAAAAGCGAAGCCGATGGCAACACTACCAATGCCTAGAAGTTGAATCAGATCTCCAGGTTTGAACGATGGGAAGACGACAGTCATTGTGACCAGCAGGCCAGTAATGACGACAGAGGTTTCTGCTGTTTTGCCCAGCAGTACTCCGAGATTTTTCCCCCTATGCTGCTTTTCAGTTATTTGAATAACAAGTAACCGTATTCTTTTGGCAATAACATAAAAAAAGACGAAGATGAGGAAAGCCAGAACAAGATTCGGAAGTGCTGCAATAAGACTTTCCGCCATATTTGTCATTGTATCCCAGGCTCGTTTGAAATCCATTCCTCTTCCTTACAATTCCTTAACAGACAGTAATGTGTTCTTTCTCAAGTCTAGTTAAAAGAGTATACTAGAACGCCTCTACCTTGTCTATCCTTTGATGCAAAGTACAGAGCATTTCTGCGTGGGGAGTCGTCACTTATTTTCTGACATAGGAGTTACTCGTTGCCGTACTGTGCTTTAGTAAATCGATTAGCCACGATTCATCGTGGATAGCAACACCAGCTTTTTGAGCCTTGGCAAGCTTGGAGCCTGCGTCTTCACCGACAATAAGATGACTGAGCGATTTACTTACTCCGCTGGCAATGGTTCCTCCCAATTGTGTGATCGCTTCCTCGGCGGCAGTGCGAGTCATACTACTGAGGCGTCCTGTGAGTAGGAAGGTTTGTCCTGATAGTGGGCCGCTGATCGTTTGCTGTGCCTCTTTCGTGTTGAGACCAGCTTGACGTAACCGCTCGATCAAGGCACGATTCGACTCTGCTTGCAGCCAGCTATAGAGACTATGCCCGGTTTTTGGACCAATCCCGGGTATCGCGATAATTTCTTCCTCTTGCACTGCCATCAGGCGATCAATGTCACCAAAGGCCTGGGCAATAACCTGAGCTGCCTTCTCACCCAGGTAGCGAATATTAAGCGCGAAGAGGAGGCGAGAGAGAGGTTGCTGCTTGCTGGCTTCGATGGCGTTGAGCATCTTGGTGGCGCTCCTCTCTTTGACACCTTCCAGAGCCAACAACTGATCGCGTGTCAAATGATAGAAGTCTGCGACACTGTAGAGATAGCCAGCTTCGGCGAGTTGCTCACACATCTTCTCACCGATGGTATCCATATCCATAGCACTTTTCGAGACGAAATGAATAATACTTTCAAGGTGCCGTGCTGGACACTGTGTGTTAGGGCAATAAGCCATCGCTTGATCGGGGTCGCGTTCAATAGGCGTGCCGCATTCTGGACAACTTTCTGGCAGGTGGTAGACCTCTTCCTGGTCAGTTCGTCGCTCTATAACGGGCTTGACGACTTGGGGGATGACTTCGCCAGCACGTTGCACGAGAACCCAGTCGCCGATGCGTAGATCTTTGCGCCGGATATCACCTTCATTGTGTAGCGCGGCACGCGAGACGGTGACACCGCGAATATTGACTGGTTCGAGTACTGCCCAGGGATTCACGGTGCCAGTACGCCCGATGCTCACGCCAATATCAAGCAATTTAGTCGCGACTTGGGTGGGCGGATACTTGAAGGCAATCGCCCAGCGTGGATCGCGTGCGACAGTGCCTAGCTCTTCTTGCTGGGAGCGATCATTGATCTTGATGACAACACCGTCAATTTCATAGGGAAGGCTAAAGCGCTCTTTTTCCCATTTGTTGCAATAGTCCATCACCTCTTCTAGACTATGTGCCAGTTGAGTGAAGGGATTGACAGGGAAGCTCCATTCGCGAATAAGTTGGAGGGCATCCCAGTGTGTACGGATATCCATTCCCTGGACGTAGCCGACCTGATAAGCGAAGAAGTTGAGGTGCCGGGTTGCGGTAACGCGTGAGTCTTTCTGCCGCAGTGAACCAGCAGCTGCATTGCGTGGGTTAGCAAAAAGACGGTTATTCGTCATCTCTTGGTTGAGTTGCTCAAAGTCCTGGATAGACATGTAAGTTTCGCCACGTACCTCAACTTTGGCAGGAATATGCTCGCCACGCAGCTTGTGCGGAATGGTACGGATAGTGCGGAGGTTTGAGGTCCAATTTTCTCCCACTAGCCCATCACCGCGTGTGGCACCTATGGTGAGTTGCCCTTGCTCATAGGTTAGAGCTATAGCCAGACCATCAATTTTTAACTCGCACACATAGCTAAATTGTGCACCGGGCATAATATTTTGTGCGCGTTTATGCCATTCACGCAGTTCTTGCTCGCTACGAGCATTTGCCAGACTCAGCATTGGGAGCGGATGACGGTGTTGCGCTACATCCTGTACTGGTTCTGCTCCAACCCGTTGTGTTGGTGAATCAGGCGTTTGCAATTCTGGGTGTTCGCGCTCAAGTCGTTGGAGTTCGAGCATCAATTGATCGTACTCGGCATCGGTCAGTACTGGATTGTCTTGGACGTAGTACTGATAATTTGCCTCTTCGATCTGGTGCCAAATGGCTGCGACATGTGCTGCAAGTTGTTCTTCTGTACTGCTGCCCAGTGATAAGTGAGCTTGTTCTGTTGGCTGCTGTTTATCATGCTCGTCTGGGAACTCAGACATGTCTATATCTCCTGCTAAATATTGGTGATGATAAGGTTCCATCTATTTAGCACTACTTCCTGCTTCCTTACAAGTCAGAAACCCATATCCCCGAAAGGGGATGGGCTTGTATCTAGACTCCACCGCAACTCAGCAAACCTTTTGAGGCGTGCTGCTTTGGCTTCTTTATCCGCTACATCAGGGCACTCTGACATGGTACCCGTACTCAACCAGTCTTGCCGGATGAGCAACGTTCGCATCGTCACGTTTCTGGCCCCAACTAGATCAGCATGGAGGGTGTAATGACACTTCTGACAGATGAACAAGAGACCTTTGTGTGGGCGATTTTCATCACAGGTATGCCCACACATGGGACAAGCTTTGCTGGTGTAGTTGGCATCGACCTTGATGGCCATACTCCCAGACCATTGGGCCTTGTAGGCAATCATGCTTTGAAGCTCTGCAAACGACCACTTGGAAGAGGTGGCATTGGCTTTCCTCTGCTTTTTGCTTGCCTTCTTGCCTTTTTTGCGCTTGGTTCGATCTCTGATAGCTGTCAGGTGCTCCAAACCGATCAGATGATTGGGGTACCCAGCAACGATGCTTTTGGAGACACAATGATTGGCATCTTGCTTCAACCGTCTCTCTCGTCCAGAGATGACCACCAAGCGGCGGGTAGCCGAACGAGTGCCTTTCTTTTGCAGACGCTTCCTCAGTCTGGCGTAATGATTGGCCTTGGAGATCACTTGCTTTCCAGAATGAAAAGCG
>DASYAN010000346.1:0-16861 GCA_036501345.1 Ktedonobacteraceae bacterium | reverse complement strand
CTTTTTGTATGGCAGTCCGCGAAAACGGCGTTTGCAGTCTCATCAGGTCTGTGCTCTCTTGGACAAACTTGCTCCCACTTCCTCTGCTTGACATGCAAGCCCTTTTTTCCGCTAGCGCAGGTTTAAGTTCGCGCCTATGCCAAGCCCACACCCGTTGCATCACTAGGTTGTCAGTGAGCACTGAGCCTTGTGTGAGCACATTGGCCATACTGGCGATTAATCCAAATGCTAATAGCAGAACAGAGATACTTGAAGTCAGCTCGAGCGTATAAAGAATGGCGGTATCGATCTTCTCAATGCTGCGAAATTGCTTCATGATTGCCTCCTGTCTATCGTTCGTCAGTTCGTTTGGTTGTCTTGTTGCTCTGACTTGACTTGATAACGTCGAGCCAAAGGAATGGTGAGTGTTCTCGGATGTCGGTTGGAGAGATGATATAGCGTGCATGGTCTTCCCTCCGTGGGCTTCGAAGCATGAGTTCTATCTCCGTTCCGTCTGTGACTGCAAACTGGTACAGGTCTACAGCAGCTCGTAGGGGACCTGACGGGATGTGCTCCGCTTCTTCCGTGAAAGTGAAGCCACAATCACAGGTGGTCACGATGCTTTGCTCATTGGGAGCCCGTAAGCTTACCATCATCGTGATCAGCTTGTACCCGTCTTTCTGCTGGTAGACCAGCGCCCCTCGATATCCTTCGATGGGCTTCTGGCTCTGGTTGATTGTCGCTTGCTGATTGGTCATAGTTGGCGATCCTCCTTTTGAGCCTATAAAAAAATTGCTGTCTGTGCTACACTGTTTCCAAGGGTTGAACTAAGAACGCAAGTTCTCCAGAAAAGGAGTGTATGATGTCCGACTTAAAGCATCCACTGATCGAGCAGGCTTACCAATCTGCAGAAGATTGCTATGCACAAGCCAATGCAACGATAGACTCCTTGGATCAAGCTATGAAGGCTCTCCAAGAAGAAATACCAGAGGTACGTGAAGCTCTTACTCAGTCGTTTAGAAAAGCGGATCAATTGATCGATCACTGTGGAGAAATCGTTCAAGAACTTCAGCAGCTCCGTCTCAAATACTGCGCTGCGCATTCTCCGTCTGGCTTGTCCCCTGAGCTGGATTTGCTCAAAGAGACACTTGCTGGCATTGAGCAACGGCGTCAAGCACGCAAACAGAGCCTGCAATAGCAAGCTAGGAACCAGCATTGCTCTGCTGACGAGCGACCATCACGGTTCGTCGAACTGTTTCGTAGGAGACTCCGTAATCGTCAGCGACTCGCCGTAAGGGTTCCTGATTCTCCACGACGCGACGGAGCACCGTTGGCCATTCCTCAGCAGGAATCCCATAGCCGGGTTTTGCGGGACCTGGATGGCGTTTTGTGAGTGGCAGCACAGCAGCATCACTTGCGCAATTTTGATCTTTTTGAAGAAGCTGTTGAAATTTTTGATAGAGGAAACTTGAGGGGGAATGGAAGTGGATAAGCACTGGTGAGAGCGAAGCCGTAGCCCGTCGGTTCCGCTTTCACCAACGTGACAAAGTCTGTGCAGACTCTATCGGATTTGATAGGCATAGGGAATGACGAAATCGTTGGCGAGCTTTCTGAAGCCTCTTCATGAGCAAGCTCCAGCCCATAGATCCGATGGCTGATCCCCCCACCAGCATCACCTGTCTATGCTTGTCTATACAGGTCCACCCCAAGCTCAAAATTCTCCCTCTCATTGCATCTTTGTCGATCAATATCGTTTGTTGTCCTATCGGTTCTCCTATCAATTTTCCTGTCAGAGACAGCCACAGAGACAAAGCCTCAATGGGCTTGGAAAGTCACCCCACTACCACTAGCAGACAATCAAGAAGCCCGTATTTGGAAGGGAGACTTTTCCAGATACAGGCTTCTTTCCATCCTTTGGGAATGCTTCTTCATGGACAACCTCTCTCTTGTTCATATTCCATGGCTATAAGAAGTGAAAGAAAGAAAAACTTCCATCCCAATCCATCGTTGATATTGCGTAGCGTTTACCGAATGGGGTAACGGGTCACTGTACTGTTTACTTTCCATTGTAGACTCGCCATCGTACCTCGATGCTCTCTAGGCTTTGATAGAATCGTCTCAAACGTCTACGAACTCAGGAAACAGTACAGTGACCCACTACCAAGAAATGAGAGCAAAAGTGAGAGCAAAGCAGATCAACTCCAATCATCAGAGGTAGACACCAATAGACAAAATTCTCTTATCCTAAGCTCAAAAAGCGTCTCAACACAGCCCCCAAGCAGGGCCAAAAAGGTACCTTGGGGGGTTCAACTCTCCCCATCCACAAACCAGAATATATTACTGTCTCAAGAGCAACCAATCATATCAAAAACCTCTAGCTTAACCCTCACTAGAAGCCAACGGAGCCAAAATCTCAGACCCACTAAAAAACCCCAGCACCGAAGCTCTACAATCAATAGCCGAGTGTAAAACAGCCTGTAGCGCTATTTCAGCAATTTTTCTGTTTCCTAAACTTAGACTGTATAAGCGACTATTCAGGCATCATCAAAACATCTCCAGTGGTGTGACACACGCAAGAACGCACAAAAAAAGCTAGGCAGAACAGGTTTCACCCAGGCATACTTGTAGAAGTGACTGTGCACACCTACAAGCCCAAACTTCTGCCAATCGCTGTAAGAGCACAGCTTTACAGAATTGAGAAATGCTCTCGCAGGAGATTGGAAAGGGCAAAGATAGTGTTGTCTCATTACTCACCCTATAACGAAACCCAGCCAAGAATGAGAGCAAAACTGGGACAAAACCGACAAACTCAAGTTAACGTTGATAGACAAAATGAGCCCTTTCATACGCCCAAGATGACCATCAATGCACATACCGAGACAGCTGAAAAGCTATTGTTGCTGAGGTTCAAATCCTCTCACTTCGACCGAAGCCAAGGTTATTGCAAAGGACCCAGTAGCCTTCCAAATAGGAGATCAGGAAAGTCTTGCTTTACTCTTTGAGAGAACGAAGCGGAATATGCATGAGAGAGAGATCAGGCACCCGCGTAAAGTCGCCATCGGTTGTTACCAAGGTCAGTCCATAATGGAGCGCTGTAGCGGCAATGATCGTATCAATGTCTCCAATCAGTCCCGGTCCATAAGGTGGACGCATCGCACGCCGTAAATCTGCATATTGCTCAAGGAGCGCATACGTCAGAGGATAGGGACGGACCTTTCTCAGAAGTGTACGAAGTGCAGCCTGATGTCTGGGAAAATTAGGAAAGCTTTTGAGGTATTCGGTGAGTTCTCCATAAATGACAATACTGGTAGCTGCTTCATCATTATGTATCCAAGTCCGGGCAAGAGAAAGCGCTCCTGGTCGCTCCTGTAAATAGGCCCCAAGCACATTAGCGTCAAGCAAGTAGCGCTTCATAAGTCTAGTGGAGGTGTTGGAGGACTGGAATGTCGAATGTTGTCAAGGTCTTCAAGTAAAGTGTCCGGCATGTCGCGCCAAGCACCAGCTGGGTCCTCCCATTGCTCCACTGATTCTATTTGCGGTAGAGCGGACCTCTTGCGACCAGGAACCAAAGATTCAAACTCAAGTGCCTCTGTCAGCGCGGCGATATAGGTTGCAGCCTCTTCTTGGGCTTCTGGTGGCAGATGTTCCAGGTGTGGCAACACATTTTGTAAGCGATCAATCATCGGATGGCCTTTCTAATAACCTGCCTTCTGCTCAGGTATAATCTCTTGCATCGTCAGTATACCATATATTTGAGTAGCAGAGGAACGCGAGAGCAAAAATGCTCAAGTTGAATGCGTGCCAAATATACCTCATGAATGATAAGGTGTCAGCTTAGCTGTCAGTCTATCCACAACAAAGCATAAACCCACATCAGAAGCCATTGCATAAACTCAGTAATACGAGGACCGATATATCGTATTCTTGTCAAGTCCAGCTTTTTGGCAGGCTACTCGCTTGCTCTCTTAAATTCGGTATTCGTCAAAGAGAGTCTGTTCAAGAACAGAAACCTGTTCCTAACCTGCATTTCTTTCGCATGTCACCGGGCTGTCATTTAGTTGTCGTTAAGTTTGACGTTCCAAAAAGCCCTTCTCTTGGCTATCATTCATATATGAAGCTGAGAGAGTGGTCCTGTGGGTCGTGAGAGGAGAGAAGACCACTACAGTAGCTGGCAGAGGGTTTGAGCTGACATGAAATGGTGATAGACGACCTAGAGGACATTTGTTAGCTAGCTCTCTTAAGTAGAATAAATGGTTCAAGCGATAGGACAAGTAGGACAATTTGAAGACTTTAATGGCCTTGCATAAAGTTGTCCTTTTTGTCCTTGGAAAAGACCTATTCTCTTAGTTATACTCGTAAGTAGAGACATTTGAGAATCTGTATAGCATCATTAGTTAAATAGGTCATAGCTGAGTGTGATTAGTAAGAGCTCCCTCGGATATTGTCCCTTCCACAGAGATTCATAGCCAGCTTTTGCAGGCATGAAATAACAGCTAACTTGATTTTCCCGAAAGGCCATTACCGGGAATGACATTCTAAGGTATTGTAGCATCAGAGAGAAAAGGATATTCTCCAACGAAACGGTTTGGCAAGAACTATAGCCCTTTATTACTCATCACTAGTACGTAAGAGAAGGAGACTTGACGATGTTTGGGAGTAAATTTGCTGGATTCTTTGGAGGCGGTAATCTTCCTAAAAAAAATCAACCAGAGGAAGATAAAATTGATAATGTCTTATTAAACACAGGAGAAGATAAAAAGCAAGCTAAAGGCTATTTTAAACGTTTAGCAGGAATGGAAGAGGAAAGAAATTATATTCAAGAAATAGGCAGAGAAATTTTATATAGAGTAGACTATTTTTCTAACCATGCTGATATGTTTTATCAATTTACTGAGATGTCGGAAGAAACATTTAGAAAATATGTAGAAGATATAAGAATTGAAATTAAAGAAATAATGGAACATGGAAGGTTACAAGAAATTAATAAGATTAAAATGCTAGATGACTGGTTTGTAGAACTAGAAAAGCTACTAGATGAACACTTGCTGCATCCAATTGACCAGCAATGTCAAGAAATGTATGATCTGCTTCTTCGACATGTCAATAAGTCTCGGTCTTTTGATAAGAGAAGCCCGGAGGACTTCAGAGTCTTCTTGGAAGAGATTAGAGATAACCATCGTGTTGCTCAATCTCAGCTTGAAGAATATTCCTTAGGAGAAGTTAATATAAGTGTGAAGGATAGTGCGCTGACAAGGCTTAGGAAAACTCATAATCTTCTCAAATCTCTAAAAGGGGCTCTAAATAAGCAGTTATCGAAGATAAGAGAATCTGCAAGTAAAATGCAAAAGGAAATTGACCAAAGTTATCACAAGCTTCTTAAACATGCAGACCAATCTCGCATTTTTGCAGATGAAGAGCCAGAGGAATTTAAGAGGAAGCTAGAGAAGATTAAAGAGAGGTGCAGGGCCGCTAGTTCTCAGATTGGAAAATATCTCTCAGGAACTGATAGCAATGAGGATAAGAAGCTACAGGCACTTAAAATGTTAGAAAAAAGTCTTAGATATATTAGAGAGGTAGAGCAGAGTAGGATCTCAATATTTGATATAAAATCAGACATAGGTAATAAAACTATTGAATTTCAGCAAATTTATAAGTGGCTGTCTGAATATGCAGATCAATCTCAATCTTTTGCAAACCAGGAACCGCAGGAGTTTAGGGACAATTTGAAACGCATTAGAAGTGACCACAAGCATGCTTGTTCTTGTATTGAAAAATATCTCTCAGGAAAGGACCGAGATGAGGCGAACCACCTGCGGACATTACAAAAACTGGAGAATTCTTTTGGTGAAATCAAAGAGATAGAAAGACATTTGGACACATTTTTACTAAACAAGTTAAATGGCAAAATTAGTCAAACGTATAATAAGCTTCTTAAATATGCAGATCAATCTCCGCGCTTTACGATCCAGCAGCAACAGGACTTTATAGAGAATCTAAAAAAAATGGACAAAATGCGTGAGAATTCTAAATATATTATTAATAAATGTTTTACTGAAAAATCTACATATGAAGATAAAATTAATGCATTCAGGGCGCTAGAGGAAGTAGAAATGGAGCTGAATTTATCATTGGCAAATGAGATAAATGCGAAAATTATGCAAATATGTAATCGAATTGATAAATACGAAGAATATACAACCTCTGAAGAAAGGGTACAAGAAGAATTTAAAGAGCTTCTGGTGAATCTTGAAAATTGGCGTAAGGACGCTAATGCTAAGCTTGAACCATATATCTTAGGAAATAATATAAGTGAAGAAGAAAAGTGTGGTGCGTTTGAAATACTTGAAGAGTGTCTTGAAAAAACTAAAGCTATAGAAATCGATATGAGGCCGTTTTTGAAAGACCCTATGATCCAAAAGATTGATCAAAGTTATGCTAAGCTTCTTCAAGGTGAGAATAAATTTCCGATTTTTACGAGACAGGAACTGCAAGAGCTCAATCAGGCTATTGCTGATATTAAAGAATATCTCCTAATAAATAATAGAAATGAAAAACATGATAATGATGCATATAAATCACTTAATGAAGATTTTGATAATCTCAGCAAGCTAGAGAGGAAAATGCCTCTTTATTTACAGCTTCAAGTGCTACATAATAACCGTATCAAAATTACTACCAGCGTCGAACATCATTTAAACAATACAACGAGATTTGACTCCGAGAAGAAAAGAAGAATAAGAAAATTGATGGAGCAAAATGTAGCAACCACTAATAACAAATTTGAAAAAGTAAAAAGGGTTCTGAAAGAAAATAATAGCCCTATGCGCATTGAATACTTTGTAGAGCTATATCTAAATGAATATCATAGAAGTATTGAAATTTTAAGAAAACAAGCCTCTCAGCTGCTTGGGTTTGATATAGGGCTACCCCCCCCAAAGTCAGAGTAGAAATGGATTTAGACTCAGAAAAGGGTAGAGCTAAAATTTCCTGATCTTGTAATGGGTAAGAAATGGCCAAATGATCGGAGACAAGAGAACTTGGCCATATGAGTTATGCTGCAAGAAAACACCTAATGGTCCACACCCTCGATCTCAGATGCCGCAGTTTGATCCCCATGAGCAGCCCCCCAACGCAGTGCTTCTCCTGCTAAGTAGAGAGATCCAATTGCGCAGATCAGGTCACTACGCTCTGCAAAGTCGAGAGCTAGGCCCATGGCCTCTTCCGTAGTATCGGCGCGATGTACCATGACGTTGGGTGCATATTCGGTAAAAAGCGATGCCATCTCTTCAATGTGAGCGGTACGTGGGCTCCTGATGCGTGTTAGCACAACGCTATCAACATCTGCTAGGATTCGTACAATGCCTGCTAAATCTTTATCTCTGTTCATGCTCAGCACAATAATCAGGCGGTGAGGAGAAAATGTCGAACGGAGCGTTTGGAGTACCCTGTATATAGAATCGGTATTGTGAGCTCCGTCCACAATAATGGTAGGGTCATGTCCAATAGTCTGGATGCGAGCTGGCCAGTGTACGGCTTTCACTCCTCTGCGCAAAGTCTCTTCGTTCCAGGAATAGCCACGCTCGCGTAAAAGTTCAAGGGTTGCCAGGGCCAGCGTTGCATTTTCAGCTTGGTGCACTCCGAGCAGGGGTGTTTCCAGGTCCTCGTAGACATGGTTTGGGGTCCAGACAGTAAAGCACTGACCGTGTTGCTTCTGCCAGTTAGGGCGATAACGATAGCTCAATGGGGGAATCTTTCCTGTTGCAACCTCAGCATGGGCAGGGTCACTGTCGGCAGAGCCAATCCGGACCAACTGTGCCTTGCGTTGCTGCGCTATGGTGGCAATTGCTAGCAGGGCTTCTGGCGATTGAGCTGAGGTCACCACCAGTCCCCCCGGTTTGATAATGCCAGCCTTCTCCGTTGCAATTTTTGACAACGTGTTTCCCAGGATATGCATATGATCATAGCTAATCGAGGAAATCACCGAGACCAGGGGATGGGTTACATTCGTAGCATCCAGGCGTCCACCTATACCTACTTCGATCACCGCGTGCTGGACATGCTGACGAGCAAAATAGAGAAACGCTAGGGCAGTGCCGATTTCATAAGTGATAAAGGGGTCGAAATGCTTTCGTGCCTGAATTTGCTCCACTGCTGCACGGATTTCTGGGATCATTTCCCCTACTTTTTCTTCGCTAATGAGACGACCGTTCACCTGTGTACGCTCCCGAAACGTATGCAGGTCTGGCTGTGTATACAGGCCTGTGCGCATTCCAGCTTCACGCAGGACACGCTCAATATATGCGGCAGTCGATCCTTTGCCTTTTGTACCAGCAATAAGTGTATTTGTATATTGTTGGTGTGGATTGCCCAGTAGTTCTAGTAACGCGATCTCACGCAAGAGATTCTCGTTGCGATCACGAGTATACTTGTCGCCACGCTCGAAGTCAGTAAAGCTGTAAATATAAGCTAATGCTTCTTGATAATTCAAAATTATACCTTTCTATTAATGTGTTCAGGAAGCTACAAATGTTCCACGTATAATAGCATCACTCATCCTGACAACACGCATCATTTCCTTCACATCATGTACCCGCACGATATCTGCTCCCTGCGCAATCCCGATGGCTATGGTTGCAGCCGTTCCTTCCAGACGCTCTGAGGCAGGAAGACCGCCCAGGACACGACCGATGTGGGATTTACGTGACGTGCCTAGCAATATAGGACGACCCAGTACACGTAATTCACCTAGCCTTCGTTGGACTGTCAAGTCTTCTTCAGGTGTCATGCCAAAGCCAATCCCTGGATCAACGATGATATGCTCCCAGGCAATGCCAGCGGCTAGGGCCAGATCGATGCTCTTGGCTAGAAAGCACACAATGTCGCTAACTATCTCGTGTTTTTGGTACCCACGCATGTTGGCCATCAAAATAACTGGCACATGGCGTTCACTGGCGACCATTGCCATGGCAGGGTCGTGATGCAACCCCCAAATATCATTAATCAGATCGGCCCCGGCATCCAATGCTTTTGCCGCCACGTTAGCCTTGTAGGTATCAATCGAGATTATCACTTCTCTTGGCAGCTTTGTCCGCAATGCTCGAATAACGGGAATAACGCGTGCCAGCTCTTCCTTCTCTGAAATCATGGTTGTAGCAATTGGTCGCGTTGATTCTCCCCCTACATCGATAAATGCAGCTCCCTCAGCTACAAAGCATTGCGCCTGTTTTATGGCTTCCTGTACCAGTTCTTCTTCTGTGGCAACCTCGCGTTTGAGACCATCCCCAGAAAATGAGTCAGGTGTGACGTTGACAATTCCCATAACATAGGTTTGCTGTCCCCATTCTATACGATGGTGTGACCAGATAGTCGGTGATATTCTTGAAGACATGTGTGTCTATTCCTTTTGTTATCAATACGCTTGGGTGGTATCTCGGGTTGAAAGGTTGGCTCTAGGAGAGATCCTACTACAAAAGCTTGTTGTATGAGCGTTTATGATAGCGGTTAAGTCCGCTTCCCGCAAGAAGGAAAACTTGTGGTAAGATTACGTTGAACTCGACTAAACTGAAGGGAAAAGGAAATGTGTCAGGGACCCAATCCCCTAAAGGGGATGGGCTTGCAGTAATCCGATAACGGGTTACGAAGAGCTTCACCTGTCCAGACTCAGCTAGGCAACTAGCTACGTTAGAGGCGAAAAATTAGGTACCATAGGATGCGAGGCCAGTCCGATGCGCTACGGTTGCAGGTTAAACAGGATTACGAGGGTTAGTGCCAGTGCTTGCAACGTGAAACCGCTTTCTAACCGTGTCGAGGCCACCATTACCCGGGCAACCGGAGGCTCTCAAAGGAGCAAACACTTGAGTAACGTTTTCGTCGTTGATACTAACAAAAATTCATTGAACACTATTCATCCAGGAGAGGCTCGATTTCTCCTTAATAGAGGGAAAGCAGCGGTATTGAAAAGATATCCGTTCACCATAATTCTCAAGGTTGAAATTTCTGATCCAGTGGTTGCAGAGCTGCGGATCAAGATCGATCCAGGATCGGTGACCACGGGTATAGCGATCGTCAACGACCAGTCAGGTGAAGTCGTCTTTGCTGCAGAACTCACCCACAGGGGACAGCAAATTAAGAAGAGCATAGACGATCGGCGAGGTGTGCGCAGGGGCAGACGCAACCGACAGACCAGATATCGCCAGCCTAGGTGGCAGAATCGGCGAAGGCCAAAGGGCTGGTTACCACCATCTTTGCAGAGCAGAATAGCCAACGTCCTCACCTGGGTACAGCGACTTGCAAAAGTCTGTCATATCACGGCTATAAGTCAGGAGTTGGTCAAGTTCGATATGCAAGCGATAGAGAATCCAGAGATTACTGGAGTCGAGTACCAGCAGGGAACACTCGTAGGGTATGAACTGCGCGAGTATTTGCTAGAGAAGTGGGGACGCAAATGTACCTATTGCGGCAAGGAAAATATTCCTCTGCAGATCGAACATATTGTACCACGTGCGAAAGGTGGTTCAAATAGCGTAAGCAATCTCTGCCTGGCTTGTGAGAAGTGCAATAGAGCCAAGGGCACAAAGGATATCAAGGACTTCCTCGTAGCGAAACCAGATCTCTTGAAGAAAATCCTGGCACAAGCCAAAGCTCCCCTCAAGGACGCTGCCGCGGTCAATTCAACCCGATGGGAGTTGTTTGCAAGGTTGCAAGTCCTAGGATTGCCGATCGAATGTGGTTCTGGAGGTCTCACTAAGTACAACCGAACGACGCGAGAACTCCCGAAAGATCACTGGCTAGACGCGTCATGCATAGGAAAATCCACTCCAGAAGCTTTACTGATTGCTACTGTGAGACCACTCTCAATCACGGCTTACGGGCACGGATCTCGGCAAATGTGCTTGATGAGTCGGTACGGTTTTCCTCGTACCAATCCCAAAGAGAAGCATCCCAAGCACGGCTTTAAGACGGGTGATATCGTCAAAGCCATTGTGCCGTCTCATCTCAAGCGTGCAGGGACACACGTTGGGAGAATGTCGGCCAAAGCAAGCGGGTCTTTTACCATCGCGACCAAGTCAGGAACGATTTCTGACGTTGGCAAAAACTACTGCCGAAAGCTACAACGAGCAGACGGTTATGGGTATTCCCAAAGAAGTGCATAAGCAAGGATTGAACCCAGCCTGCGGGCTGTTTCTTTCCTCCCAATCCCTTGAGGGATTGGGTCCCCAGAAAGGACGAACGATGGACACACGCTTTTATCAGTCACCGGGTCTTGATCTTGAGCGAATAGCACGAAATTTAGAGGGTTACTATCTCTCACAAGACTATCAGGTACAGCATTTTGGGAATAAGGACCATATGGTCGTGCAACTGAAGATGGGCAGCCAGCTTGAAGCTGTCATTGGTATGCAGGCCGCACTTACTGTAACATTACAGCGTTTTCCTCGTGGTGTTGTGGCTAGCGTTGGTCAACAACAATGGGTAGATAAGGCTGCAGCAGGAGCAATTGGCATGCTGCTCTTATGGCCTCTGATGGTCACTGCGGGTGTTGGTGCAATCCGGCAGGCAAGTCTTGAGAGTCAGGTGTTTAGTATGCTTGATACGGTCGTCCTTCAGCAGAGGGCAGATGTTAAGATTGGAGCTGTTCCCCCTGATATGGAGGCACAAGCGCAACAACAAGCTCCACCGTCGTCTTATGAACATTCAGTGCCAAAGCAGGAGTCACAACATCGTTCTACATCTAGCACTGCAGCCTCAAAGTGTTCTAGCTGCGGGGAATTATATGATGCTGGGGATCTCTACTGCTCTCGTTGTGGGAAGCCATTGGCCTCACTAAAAAAGCAATGTCCTGTGTGCAAGGCCGAGATCAAATCGAATGCGACCTTCTGTACAAAATGTGGCACGGCATTTCCCTCGTGAGCATTCCTTATTCCTTTAAATAGAGGCTATACTTGACGGGCTTGGAGTATTTCTTTAGAATTGGCACAGTGCAATCCACTTGCAGAATGCTTCGAGATTCGTCCGACTGAGCGAAGCTAGGAACGCCTGCTTCATTGTTGGATGGAACAAAAGATACTTCGGTTCCGGCCAAAGGCGGGATCTATTACTATAGAGGAGTTACGATGGCCGATCGCGTAGGGCAACAACTAGGGCATTATAAAATTCTTCAACTACTAGGCCAGGGAGGATTTGCTGAGGTCTACCTGGGAGAGCACCTGTACCTTAAATCACAGGCTGCTATCAAAGTATTGCAAACCCGGCTTTCTGGGCAGGAGGATATGGATAGCTTCCTCAGAGAGGCACAAACCATTGCTCGGCTATCCCATCCCAATATTATTCGCGTGCTGGACTTTGGCATTGATGGCGAAACTCCTTATTTGGTGATGGACTATGCGACCAATGGCACACTGCGTCAACATCATCCCAAGAACACTTGCATTGCACCCACCACCGTTGTCCCGTATGTCAAACAGGTTGCCGATGCATTGCAATATGCACACGATGAACATTTGATACACCGTGACGTCAAGCCAGAAAATATGCTCCTCGGTCGTCGCAATGAAGTCTTATTGAGCGATTTTGGCATTGCGCTAGTCTCCCAAAGTTCGCACTCGCAGCGCACACAAGATGTCATCGGCACGGTTGCCTATATGTCCCCCGAACAGATCCAGGGCAAACCACGACCAGCCAGTGATCAGTATTCGCTAGCAATCGTTGTCTACGAATGGCTCAGCGGAGATCGTCCCTTCCATGGTTCCTTCACTGAACTGTGTACACAGCACATGTTTGCATCACCCCCACCTTTGCGCGAAAAACTTGCCCAGATTCCACCCGAGGTTGAACGTGTAGTCATAAAAGCGCTCAACAAGGACCCTAAACAGCGCTATGAGCGTATTCAGCAATTTGCTCAAGAGCTGGAGCAGGCCTGTCAATCGGGTCCGAATGTGCACAATTTTTCCACTCCTTCACTCAATGGCTCTTACGCAAATTCTGCCAGAGCTGGGCTTGAAAATGCACCTGCAATATCCCAGCCGTATGGACAGTTCAATGCTAACTCGACTCAGGCTATGCCCCAGTTTCCAACACAGCAGCCACCATATGCAGGTACTAGCAATGCTCAAGTACAATTGCCTGGACAGCCATTTCAATCCTATCCAGGACCTCATGCGTATCAGCAAAATCAGTCAGCATATCCGTTCGCATCACAGCAATATGCACAGTCCGCGAATCAACAACTCTATCCAGCACAGCAACAGGGACAACTGGATCAGGCAACACCTTATGCAGCAGAACAAACATTTTCGCATCCTGAGCCACCGTACAACCAGCCAGAGGTGCCAGCTGCCTCTCGCCGACAAGGTGTAGCCTCCCCAGAAGCGTCTGAGAGCACTGGAGAGAGTTGGGACATCCTAGGTGAATGGAAATGGCACATACTGGCAACGATTGTTGGCATTATCCTGGCTATCACTCTACACGATGTCCGCGTCACATTGTGGAATCGCAACATCCCGCTAGTCCTAGCCATCCCGCTCTTTTTTGGAGCCGCCTTCGGTCCTTGGGTTGGTCTGCTAGTTGGAGTTGTTGGCTGGCTTTGTAGCGATTACTTTTCTCCAGGCCACGACCTCTTGCGTCTCATAATGTTTCGCTCTTTTTACGGAGTGTATACATGGTGGTTTCCACTGCTGCTCCTTGGCGTGACTGGTTTTGCAGCAGGGCTCTCTATGTTTAAGAAGAGAAAGTATCCCACCATCAGTTCTAGCATACGAGCGTGTGTCCTTACTACCATTGGGCTTGCCTGTTGTATTGGTTTTATTCTCAACCAAGCTAATCAGCTAAGACTCTTCCCTCAAATGGGCATTGTAGCTCTGCTCAATATCGGTATTGGCTTTGTGTCACTTGTCGTTTACAGTATTGTAGTTAGGCTCATTGATGCTGTTTGAGAGTGTCCTTTTAAAGCGTCTGTCTGATCCTGACACTCCCCACTTGAAAAGCGCTTATCATTACCCACAAGCCCGAAGGTCCTGTGGGTAATGATAAGATGAATGATGGGGGCTTTCTGGTCCGAGTTCTGTAAGGAGAAAAGCAGATGTATCCAAACAGGAGATCCATTACTCGTCGTATCTCAGGAGCGATTATCCTGCTCGGACTAGCGTTAACCTTTGGATTTGGGCATTTCAATCTACCGCTCTTTTTTGTTGTGCTTGCCTTCGCTATCCTCATCAGTGCTTTAGGAACGCTGAACCTACGAGGTGTATATAGTGGCATTGTTGGTTTTTTTTGGATGCTGATTCTCGCTCTCTTTTTCTTAACACATAGCTGGATCTGGCTTCTTGTTGGAGCTATAATCTCCATAATCCTGGGATCACTGCTTCGGCCAATTCTGATAGTATTGCTTGGCATAAACCTGTTTCGTATATTTACAAATCAGCAATCACAGCCAGTTTACCAGCCTTCGCAGCAGCCATATCAGCCCTATGAATATCCCCCCCAGCAGTCCTACCAGCAAGGGTATCAGCCACCAGTACAGCAACCAGGAACATATCGGGAGGGAGAAGTGCCGTATTACTATCCACCATCTTCCTCACAATCTGACTTACAGGACCCATCATACCCGTCACAGGCTGAGATGCCTCAGGCTCAATACCCACAGATGCCGCCGTTGGAATGAAGCAAGATGCTACTTTTTTGGTCTTTTTTGGCTACACTCTTCGCATTCACACAATGCACGCAGTCTCTCATAGGTATAGATGCCTGTCTTATGCCCATCTCCCCATACGGGAGTTAGGCCATAGCGTCCAACGGGCTGAATATTGACAAGTGTTGTCTCTTCAACACTCAGACTCTGTTTACTCTGTAGCATACCAGGCAGGCCTCCCTCACCTGCACACCAAGCACAGGGACAAGCCCAGCGTAATACTTCCCAATCATGCACACTTTCATGCTCATCACTCCAGGATAGATATAACTTGCGATTCTCCTCATCGAGCAAAAAAGATGTGGGAGAAGGATGATCGTATTGAGACATAAAAATACTCCCCTATTGATCATGCATACACTACTATGATCTCTATCTGAATTCATTATAATCATTGTCGATATGAGAGTCTATAGCAAATCAATAACATCATCTCTTTTGTGATGATACAATAGACATGGATACTAAAAATTTACAGGATGGAGGTTATGCTAATTATCATGTATATCTGGATGATTATACTCACCGTAATCGTAATCGTTGCCGTCTTGATGATGGCGAAAATTCTGCAGCGCACAAGAGAGCAATTGCTAGTACAGCTGAGGGCCAGGGACCATGCCCAGGAGGCACGCCAGCGAGAGTGGAAAGAGCAGCAGGAGAAGCGTCAACAAGAGTGGAAAGAGCAGCAGGAGAACCAACTCAATCAGGTAGAACAACGTCTAATGACACAAATGCAGACTCTTCTCGAAGAGGTACATACCAAAGAAGTCCAGGATAGCAGACGTATAGACGACCTGAAACGTCAATACGAAGCCGCCCTTTCGCAAGCGCATATGGAATATGCACTGGCGCAACTTCCGCGTATTGAAGATACACCATTGCCAGGGAGCTTAGACGCACTGCAAGAGAAAGTGGAGAAAAGCCAGCCCCTGTCTCTACCAGGAGTAGACTTGTCCAACCGCGATCTCTCTCATCGCTATCTTAGTCACGCCAACCTAGAGAACGCACGTCTTAGCGGGGCTAATCTATTTATGACCGATTTTTCTGGGGCTAATCTGGCTGGAGCTGATCTCTCACACACCAATCTTTCTGCTGCTAACCTGACACAGGCGGATCTACACAATGCGAATCTTGAGGGTGCAAATCTGCTTGTTGTCGATCTGAACGATGCCAACTTGTCTGGAGCCAATCTGCACAATACACGCAACCTCAGCGCAGAACAATTAAGAACTGCTATTACAGACGATAATGTACAGTTCGACAGGAATGAAAGTATCGAGTCCCTACATACTTCTGCAATTGGTGATAGTAATAACTACCATTAATGTGCATATGAAGAGATGACGCAGGAGACCACTTGGTCTCCTGCATCATCCTACTGCTTAGAACATCGGTACTGACTTCAAGTTGGTATGATCATTTGCTTGAAATACAGACCTGTTTGGATTACGGGGTGACATCCACCCCATGCCCGAATGGCAGGGGCTTCCCATCCTCATGAATGGGCTTTCCTGCTTCGTTGGGAGTTGCACACAAGTCCTTGACTTGTGTGTCTTACACTGCCCCCACAGGCCTAACTTTCCCTGAGCCCCGGGGTAGTTATCCGTCTGTTAACCAATTGAAGAGCTTGATTCTCACTCTCGGCAAAGTCGACATATGACAGACGTATTTTAACAGATCTTTTGAAAATTGAAAAGCTGTCGAGGCAAAAAGGCAAAAAGGCAAAAAGTACCCCAGTGCCCAAGCCCCCAAAAAGGACGCGCCATTCATCCCCATATCTGAAGAAAAGGGTCTTCTGGCGCGAGGGTGATAAAGTCTAGATTGGATACTCAGCAATATATAGCCAGGATGCCTATTTCTCAACTTAAAAGGCAGTATGCAAATGTGCTATACTACAGAAACCAGAACGAAAATAAAAACTTTTTGCGAGGATTTTCTAGAATGGCAAATGAGCAACAACTACCACTGGCTGGGAAAGTGGCATTAGTGACAGGTAGCAGTCAAGGTATTGGGCGAGCCGCAGCCCAGAGATTAGCCCAGGCAGGTGCAAATATAGTTATCAATTATCGCAGTAATACCAGTGCAGCAGCAGAGGCGCAGGCTGGCATTGAAGCACTTGGCAGACGCTGCATTGCAATACAGGCTGATGTTAGCCAGGAAGCAGATGTCAACCGACTTTTCACCGAAGCAGCAGAG
>DASYAN010000345.1:0-7233 GCA_036501345.1 Ktedonobacteraceae bacterium | reverse complement strand
CTTGGAGGATCTGGCGGTCAGTCGCTTGCATGCAACAATCAAAGAGTGTGCCCACGGAGAATATGAGATTGTTGATAATCGTTCAGCAACAGGCACATTTATCAATGGACGCCCAGTCAAACGTCATAGGCTCCAAGAGGGTGATATGATTCAGATTGGCAATACAAAATTTAACTTCCGTCTTGCGCCTCCTTTATGAGACTGGGCTTCCTACAAGCTCGTTCAGATACTTCACGCGTTCTTCATAGCAGTCGACCATTGAGCCATCAGAGTGCCGCACTGGTGGCGCGTAGGCACGCGTCTCGTGTATAAACTGGCGTATCTCCTGGGGTACATTGTCTAGAACACTATTGGTAGCTTGACGGCCTTCCTGGCGTACGCGAGTTGAAGAGATAGCTCGATAGGCTGGATCAAATGGCAGTGCATGAATAAAGCGAGCAAAGCACTTATTTTCTGCTTGGTTCAGCAAATCGGCCAAATTTTGTTCTCCGGCATTCCCACGTGGTGCAACCAGTAATGTCGCCTGTTTAAAAAGTGCTGAGAGCATTCTGTCGCGGTCATCGTAGTAGCGTGGGTCCAGGATCTGTACAATTTTGTCAAAGCCTACCAGGAAAAAGATACGCTTCACGCGGGGGAATGACATGCGTATTGCCTCGGCTTGCTCTGTGTATAAGCCGCGATTGAAAATCAGAATGCCAGCGTGTGGTAAACGTGTATGCAGGAGTCTCTTAAGGAGTAGGATACGATCGAGCAATAAAGGCCGCACGACCGCTTCTTTATCTATCGTGTGGGTATTGAAGGCTGCGTACACAAACATCGGTTCGTGCTGACGAGCAAACTGCTGTGCCAGCTTTAAGAGGGCTAGGTGTGCGGTGGTAGGAGGATTAAACGAGCCGCTAAAGACAAGGATATCCTCGCGCGGTTGCGGTGAACCAGAAACAACAAGTGCTTTGGGAGGAGCTTCTGGCTGAAGCTGGTTCAGCTGGCGCTGTATGTGTCTGAGATTTTGTACGGTACGCTGAGAAATATACATGGTAACAATCCGCAGATAAGTAATATATTCAACAGTAGCACTAGGTAGTATAGACTTCAATGCCATTGATAAAGGGGTTATCTGCCGGGCCCCGTGTAAAGCTGATGACTATTTGACCACTGCTGTTAGCCTTCAGGGTGAACTGTTTGGCTAGGGCTTTCTTATAACCAGCCTCAGCATAGACATCAAAGTTATGTAGTACTGTCTTTCCGTTAACCGCAACATTAAACTGACGCTGGCCAGATGCTTGGAAGGAGAGTTCTGCCCAGTCTAGCCGTAATGTATATGCCGTATTTGCCTTCAAACCAGGGATGACGTAAGTGAAGGCATTATTCCAGTGACATGTCTGATAGACTACTTGGGGAGGTGGATTGCCCACTCTACTTGTATCGATTGGACTGGAAAGGTCAGCAAGCTGATGACCCTGGTTATTGTTCGTGTCTGCCGTAAAGTGACCTGATCCAGTACCACCAGCGTCAATTGCGGTTACTAGTTTCCCGGGAGGTGCTGGTAGGGGAGTTGGGACTGGTGTGGGTACAGGTGCTGTAGATGGGGAAATACTTGAGGGAGTAGGTGATGAGGTAGTTGGAAAGCCACAGTGCGTACTGTTCCAGCCAGTATTGCCTAATCCCTTTATGATAGCGAAGTTAACTCCGCAGTTGTACTGCCCACTCACTGCAATGTTTTTTGCCATTACATAGTTAAACTGTGCCGAGCCTGCTGCCTGTTCCTGAATAGCGAATGTGCTGGCTGTGTTGATGTTGATGTGGTTAAAGGTTACATTGGTGATGTTCGAGCCGATAAAGTGAATGGCCTCGTAGGAGCTATCATCTATCTCATCATCCGTAACATTGATCTTGCCCGTCATAGCAGAGTCTAGTGCGTAAAACCACATTGCTCCAACACCGAACTGCCAGTTCGGGTCTAATACTCCTGTGCGCACCAGTGTATTACGTGCGATCGTCGTTGTCCCGCTGAGTGGTACAGCGTTGAAACGGTTCCCAATGTGAATACCACCGCCTTGTGTGATTGTATCAGAGACGATGTTGTCGGTCACACTATTATTGGCCCCTCCATAGATAGCGATGTTGTTAGCCAGAATGGGCAATTGTACCGTATTGAACCGGAACACGTCGTTCTGATCGGGATTTTTTTCCGACCACATGGCTAGCCCATCATCACCAGTATTGCGTACCTGTGTCTGCTCAATAATCGTATTGGTGATGCCATCATGCAAATTGATCCCATCCGCGGTCGTATCGCGGATTGTGTCGTCGGTAATCAACAGGCCACTGAACGGACCATCAAACCACATGCCCACCTTGGTGTGTTCGATCCAAATGTCTTGAATAATTGATCCTCCACCCAGAGCCCCACCAATACCATTGACTTGGGCGCTATCATCGCGGTTCATAACCTCACCGAAGATGGCGAAGTCATACAACTTGACGTTCTTGCTAGGATTAGGGCTAGCATTGCCATACACGCCGACGCCATTGCCCTGAAGCACACTATACCAGGGACCAGCACCGCGCACTGTCACATTGTTCACGATGATGTGGCTAGTAATGGTGAATGTGCCAGCTGGAATCCATACCCCTTTCCTCTGATTCTCGGCAGCTGCAACAGCTTTATTCATAGCCTGTGTAGAATCAGTCGCACCAGTGGGATCAGCACCTGTGTCGGTGATGGATATATAGCCAGATGGCTTGATATAGGGGACATGGACTTGGTAAAAGTCAGCGAGATCAATAATATACCATGGTGCGGTGTCACCAGCATCTATCTGCAGCCGCACTTTGGTACCAACTGCCAATTGTCCAAACATGATCCGCGTTTCGTCGTAGAAATGGTGCGGTTTGCCATCACCAGGGTTATTGGTAAATGGATAGCCTCCATAGAACCAGCTATATTTTGATGTCAGTGTCAGGTTCTGCTTGTGTGTTCCGTTGATATATAGACTCAAAGGGGCTGTCAAGCCAGTTCCATTTGTTGAGTCTGGAATGCTGTAACGAATGGTCATCGCATTTGCAGGTTGCATCAGCGTGAATTCGACATATTGGCCTCGCGTTTTCAACTGGATTGCCTTACGTCCTGATGCCTCTGAGGCAAGCTGTGTAAATGTGCGGTCCGGACCAATTACCGTGCCATTAGTGGCCGCTTTTTCGGCTTCGTATTCGACATACGGAAGGGTTGCGCCCCGCGAGGCTATAGGCGTGCCACCTGCCACTGCGGGAATTGTTTGTTTATCCGCTTGAATTTCTGCTGCTTCGGACTTCACTGCGGCCTGCTTTTGGCTATTCACGCTAGCCTTCGCAATGGTAATGAATGGTCTGTCAGAGATGAGAGTCACTCCAACTATAATTAAGCTGAGAACTAAGCATTTCCACTTCGATAGTCTTAGATTTCTTAGCATACATTGCCTTTTCATTCTGCACTCTACCCATTTTCTGCCAGATTAGAGGGTATTTCCTGACTCTCAACAAACGCTTTTATGAGAGCACTCTTCTCCACTTAGGATACCTAATGCAAGAGAGGCTTTCCAGGACGTCTCGGCAACAACTTCAGTTCAGAACGTCTCTGTTTCTCTGGGTTAAGAAACGCCTTCCAAATTAGGCAGCATTTCTTAACTCTCCGAAGCTATTACCTATCTATAAGGATAGATGAAATTTGCGAGTTTGTGCAGAAGGAAACAGGGACAGTTTAAAATGACTCAATGTATCTCCTCTTAAATTAAAGAAAGATGATTGGTCACAGATGTTTCCTTTTATCCGGAGCAGCTATTTCTTTTTTCTATTGTGGTATTTGTTGTGGGTTTCTTCTCCTTTCCTTGATCAGCTTACTAACTCAATCCTTATACTCTCTTTAGAGCAGTGACCAATAGTCTGCTGCCTCTTCGGCATTCTGGTCTACCTCTGATGAAACAGTAAGCGAGACCTCGCCTTCTCGATGAAGAGCACCTGCTTGATCAACCGTAGTGCTGGTGACTTTGGTACTGAGAGCTGGTGTAGCTGGTAGATGCGCAACTGGACGTACTGCTGGCGGCTGTGCAGCTGGAGAGCTTGTCGCTGGAGGACGTATGGCTAGAGAGCTTGATGTGGGAGTTTCTATGTCCTCTTTATTCTCCCTATCGCTGAATGCTTTTGATGTCGGCGTAGTTGCTGTCGTCGATGTAGTTGCTGCTGGCATTGGCGTAGTTGCTGTTGATTGCACTGGACCTTTCTTCGTGAGTTCATAATACTCTGTCAGGCGCATGGCAATCAGTTTAGCAGGTTGATCAATCATATGGTATCTTAGCGCATCTTGCCAGAGTGCTTCCAGTGCAAATGAGTCTTTGAGCAAGCCAACTTTGAAGTAAAGGTACTTTTCTGTATCTTGTGACATAAAAACCTTCTCCTATAATTATGCTTTAGTGACGCTTGTCTGATTTGCATGATTAGACTGATTAGTCTGGCTCGCTTGGGTGGTCTGACCCGCTTGGGTGGTCTGGTTTGCTTGGAATTTTCGCATCAGCAGCCGACCCGCCAAGCTGCAATAGCCAAGCCCATTGGCATGGGTAGGATCATCTGGACGGGAAAGATGTGGGATACGCTGCTTCAAAACGTCATAAAAGTAATAGACTCCGCCACCAATGTTTAGAACTGGCTTGAAGCTTGCTGCTACCGCATCACGATCACTTTGTCGCCAGGCCGTAGCGACGAATGAGACAATTTCACTTCCTACCTGGGTTACAGCCTCTCTTACTAATCGATCTAATTCAAGTGAACTGACTGTTTTTCCGTATACCGAGATATCTGGATAGCTGTGTTCGCCCTTTGATGCATAGGCATACATGATTTCACGGGCTTCGAGCAGAGAGAGCGAGCGATTGTGCTTATCCTCAAATGTATCCATCAACATCTGAGTTGCGGTCTCCACGCCTAGCGGTTTGCCTTTGCAGTAATCGGTGACGGGAACCTGGCCACGGGCTACATACAGGTCTGTTGTGCGGCCACCGATGTCGATTGCGGCACTCTCTGTTGTCTTGCTCACGGATTTATCTCCATAGGCAATGAGTGCTCCTGATCCTTCCATCACCACTGTAGCAACTTCAACGGTTACACTGCGCAGAGTCCTGCCATGGTCTGTTGAAAAGACGTGTGTGCCATCCAATGCGGTTTTGATGTTGCTGCGGAGAGTTGAGTTCTTGATATAGGTTTCTGCTGGCAATCCGGTGACGACGTATAGTCCAAATTCAGTATCGGGTATCAATGCTGCTGCTACCGCCAAAAGAGCGCGTAAACTATACTTGCTTGAATACCTCTGAATGTCGCCACGGCCATGATATACATCAACTGCCTGCTGCAATGCCAGTTCTCCGATTGCATAAGCTATTGCTTCTCCGTAGAACTGGATGATGTGCATATTGGACTGATCCATTTTAACACCCAGGTTGCGCATAGCATTGATGTCTGCTTTGGAGAAGGCAGTAGGGATACCGAGTGATTCATTTTTACCATCGATGACAGTAACTCCACCAATTTCTGAATTGCCAAAGTCATGTCCATAAGGGTACCATTTCATAAAGTGTGTGTTCCTTTCCGTCCGGTCTAAATAGCTATCACACCCAGATAATCAAATATAAATAATGATCTATGTTTGTAACGAATGAGAGTGCTTCTTGTATCCCTCACGCCAGAAAGTAGGAACAGGCTTATTGTATAATTGCAGCACAATGGAGAGGAAGTGCTGACTCATGAAAAGAGAGCCAACCATGTTGGCTCTTGGACCTGACATATATACCTTGGTGCCCGGGTTAGAAGAGTCCTTCAAATTTTTGCTGATAGGGGAGGTCGGGCTCACAAATAGTAAGAGGGGGATTTCCTATAAGATCCCTTTCATTTCTCCAAAAGTTGGAATCTCTTCATCATCAAGAAAAACATGGAGTTCCTGAACAGAAATGCTCACAGGATCACTATTGCTGTTATATTTCAAGTTACCAAACACGTAGACGCGTTTATTAAAAGAGTTTAACGCTGTAGATAGCAAATCATCTTTCAAGGTACATCTTACGGGTTTATCCGTCAATGCTTCATAGAGTATGAAATTTAAACCTGCTCTGCTCGATATGGTTTGCAACTTTCCTTCAAGAGAACCATAAGCCTCATATTTGCAACCAAGGACCTCATTGATATTCGCGATTGGGCTATCACTGCTAATTCTCACCTCTTCATCGTCCATTTTTATTTTGTAACTTATTCCATCTTTTTTTAGCAATGCCAGCTTCTGTAGCTTTTCCAAAATTGAGTCAGTGTACTTTTCTGGCCTTACTGCTTTATCTCCTAATGTATTTATTCCTTGTTTTATGTAATTATATACTTCAGGGATGGTATTAGCATATTCATGATCAGCATAAGGATAATTGAGAAATCTCACACTGCCCTCTTTGACTTTCACACTCCACTTTACTGCACCTTTTTTTCCAGCTACGTTTGCAGTTATATCCTCAATAAAATCATAGAAGGAATCCAGTACCTGCTTGAAGGTAGAGGAATCAACTTCCTCTTGTTCTAAGTAAAGTTCCAACATTCTATAATCCTTCTAGTATTTGTCCATTTGCTCAGGCTACTGAGTTTCGTTATAATAACTGCTTCCCCCTTAATAACTTTAAGTGTCAAATCATGTTCCATGCAGTCTTGCTTTCTCCCTATACATTCTATCTGAATTCACTAACAAACATGACCACACTACTATTCTAATCAAAGCATTTCAGAACAAATATACTATACCATTTTAAGGAGGATTTATCAAGCGCTCGATTGAGATCATGCTTCACTACGTTCACCGCTCAAAAATCGTATATAAAGTGCAAATTGATCATAGCTTGCTGTCAAACGCATGCCATGATCTGGTGAATTATAGGGACGGCAAATTCATGCCGTCCCGTTGGAGAGTCTTACAGGAAAAGCCTATTTGTCCTTCTCACTCTTGCTCAATGCAGCCTGTGCAGCAGCCAGGCGGGCAACGGGCACGCGGAAGGGCGAGCAGCTGACGTAGTCAAGCCCGACCTGATGGAAGAACGTGATACTCTCGGGATCTCCGCCGTGCTCACCGCAGATGCCTAGCTCGATGCTGGGATTGGCCTTACGGCCCTTTTCAGCGGCTATTGCGACCAGTTGACCAACGCCTTCGCGGTCCAGTGTCTGGAATGGGTTGGCTGG
>DASYAN010000344.1:0-3965 GCA_036501345.1 Ktedonobacteraceae bacterium | reverse complement strand
GATCACCATAAGAATCGATAGCAGGCCGTAAGCGAAGGTGAGCTGTACGCGCAAGCTAAAGAATGGTCGGAGCCAGAAGGGAGCTCTGCGGATCTTGGGCTCATGTGCTTGGGCTACAGAAGCCTGTGATAGCTCTTCTGGGTTTAGGTGAGGGCTCTCCCTTGCTAGAGCAGAGTTGGAGGAGATCATAGAGTTATATGATCGTATTCCTGACTGCTCACTGGTGTCGGTGGCATTTGATTCGGACATATTAATCAAGCTCCCCTTGCCGACTACTTGTTCTTCCATTTAGATGATGTGAAGTGGCTCTTCTCAAAGAACGGCTGGTAGCTTTGCAAGATGTTATCCCTTGAGGATATAACCTACCCCACGTACTGTTACGATTAAGCGGGGGGAACTCGGTGAGTCTTCTATCTTCTCTCGAAGATAACGAACATAAACTTCAATAATATTTGTTTCTCCTAGAAAGTCATAGCCCCAGACTCGGTTGAGAATAGTCTGGCGATCAAGGACCTGACGGGGATGACTCATGAATAGATGTAGCAGATTATATTCAGTGGCCGTCAGCTCGATAAGCTGTTCCCTACGGCTGACCTCGTGGGTGGATGTATTCATCAGCAGATCGCCAAAAGTCAGCATCTGCCCAGCCTCATCACTGCTTTGAGCTGACTTTGCGCGGCTTTGACGCCGCAGAATTGCTTTGATACGTTCAAGCAGTTCATAAAAGTCAAAGGGTTTGGTTAAATAATCGTCGGCTCCTGTTTGCAGCCCGAGAATGCGATCGCTCACGTCATCTTTGGCTGTTAGCATCAGGACCGGAATGTCATTTGTAGTAGGATTAGTGCGCAAACGTCTACAAACTTCCAAGCCATCGATACCTGGCATCATGACATCGAGAATGATTAAATCAGGATTGATGCGTTGGGCCAGGATGAGACCTTGCTCACCATCTGATGCGACCTCAACCTCAAACCCTTCATAGCGTAGACCGAGACGAATAAGTTCAATAATATTGTCTTCGTCGTCGACGACGAGGACCTTAAGTCGCGGTTTTTCTTGATTGTGGCTGCTCTGCCAGCTAGTTCCTTGCTGCATGTCCGCTCTCCCCTTGTACTTTACCGATCTATACTGCCTTGTTGAAATTAAAGAGGCTAACCACAAAGTACAATTGTTTCTTAGATCTCTCCATTATACAACGAGCGTGGGAAAACGCCATCTAAGACCGTATAGGATAAGAGCATCGTAACTGAGGGCACAGACCATTGACATGTATTCCCTCCTGATATATCCTAACGACAGGAAAACTGGCGTTTTTTTTAATATTAAGAATCCGGCACTTTGCCCTACAGAAAGGTCCCGATAAGACAATGAAACTGACAATGAAGGGAGATTATGGCTTGCGAGCCATGCTCGATATGGCTGCTTATTATGGGCAAGGGCCGATTGAAAGCTCAGATATTGCCACACGGCAACACATTCCAGAGCAATATCTTGATCAAATCCTAATGGTGTTACGTAAAGAAGGGTTGGTGAAAAGTGTCCGTGGGCCAAAAGGTGGGCACATGTTGGCGAAATCTCCAAGCCAGATTACGATGGCTCAGGTAATGCAGGCTCTTGAGGGATATGTTCCACCCATGGAATGTCTGCCAAATCCAGACTTTTGCAAGTTATCTCCAGGTTGTGCATTGCGAGAGGTTTGGCAAAAGATCGATGCCATGACCCAGCAGATACTCTCCTCTACTACAATAGAGGAACTGGCACAGCGTCATCGTACTGGTAGTACAGAGGAGACTATGTACTATATTTAGATGTACACATTCAAATTATAGACAATGTAAAAGACTGCGAACGTGGGTGGCAGGCAGATGTAATCAGTAAGTAAAAGGGTTGGTAGCACGTGGCTGAAGCGCTGGAAAAAAGCAAGTTAATTGCGATCGTTGAAGATGACCTGAGATTAGCTCAAATGTTCTGTGATACACTGCAGTTTTTTGGTCACTGGCGATTCCAGACGTTTCAGGATGGGCAAGCAGCAAAAGATCAGTTGCCCCAGCTGGGAGCTGACTTAATACTCTTAGATGTGGGGTTGCCTAATCTGGATGGGGTTTCTCTCTATAAAATATTGCGTGGACATAGCAATACGAAAAACACACCAATTGTTGTAATTACCGGTAGCCGTGACTGGGAACTCCATCGTATGGGGCTACGAACCGGGCTCCTTCTGCGCAAGCCATTCACTATGGAAGAGCTGGTAAGTATTATTCGTGCTTTGCTGCCGGAGGAGAAAGAGAGCTAGCAAAACATGATCCATTGGGCGAAGAGTGTGACGGATCTGGTTGGTCACACCCCTCTTGTTGAGTTGGAGCGTTTTACTGTTGCGGCAGGTGGAACGGTGGCAACGCTTCTGGCTAAGCTTGAAATGTTTAATCCAGGAGGGAGCAGCAAGGATCGTGTCGCGCTACAAATGATCTGTGAGGCAGAAGCGCAGGGATTATTACGGCCAGGTAGTACAATTATTGAACCCACCAGTGGCAATATGGGTATTTCATTGGCCAGTATTGCTTCAGTACGTGGCTATAATAGTATTCTTACGATGCCCGATACGGTGAGTTTAGAACGCCGTCTCCTCTTACAACGTCTAGGTGCCCAAGTATTACTTACTCCTGCTGTACAGGGTATGCGTGGAGCAATTAATAAGGTCATTGAATTGCGTACCACATTGCCGAATACCTGGTATCCTCAGCAATTCTATAATCAAGCCAATCCGCGTGCTCATAGCGAACATACAGCTGTCGAGATCTGGGAACAAACGGGGGAAGAGGTTGATATCGTGGTCATTGGTGTGGGAACAGGTGGAACCCTAACAGGGATTGCTGAAGGATTACGAGCGCGTAAACCAGGATTAGTAGTCGTTGCTGTTGAGCCTACCTCATGTGCAATTCTCTCTGGAGGGCGTCCCGGCCCGCATCGCATCGAAGGTTTGGGTTCTGGGTTCATTCCTGACACATTGCGTGTCGATTTGATCGATCATGTAATTGCTGTCACTGACCGCGATGCTGTAGAGACTGCGATCCAGGTAATGAAAGCTGAAGGTCTTTCTATCGGTATTAGTAGTGGTGCGGTAGCCTGGGCTGCCTTGCAAGAGGCACGCAAAGAGCAAAATCGTGGCAAAGTGATTGTAACAGTCTTTCCCAGTGCAGCCGAACGGTATCTGCAAACCATTCTCTTTGATGATCTCAGAAGCAGCAATGCGCGTGCATGATGTCGAAACTTTTCAGATTTGCGAGTTCAATTGTGATCCTTTTCTGCTTCTGAATCGTTACTAAAACTAATGGAAAGTATTGAGCAGCATCCGGAATTGAAAGCAAAGGAGCACGTACGGCGCTTCACTCAATCCGGTCAACGGAGCAGATCTCCGCAACGTGAAAAACTGATCGTACAGCTTGCGCAGGACACATATCGCTTCGATTTAGGGCGTGCACAGTATCAGCGTATCAGGACTATAGGACTACTTTTCTTTTGCGTGCTTATTATTTGTGCCTGTGTTGGTATCACTGTGGGTATCCTATTGTGGAAAAGTTATCCCCACGACTTTACGCCCTATTTAAAATGGCAGGATGCTCTACTTAGCCTCTCCTGGTTTATGGCTTTCATCATCCTAGGGGGAGCGGTCATGGTAGGACGCTTTCTACACGCTTTACGTGCAGGTTATACCCAGGGCATGGTTACATTAGTGGGGAATAGTGCTATTACTGTACGTGACTTGTCTGCCGAGAATCTGAAGAACATTTTCTGGATTATGAATAGTGCCTTCTGGTGTTTTGTTACTGTATTAGTCGGTCTATTGCCTGTCATGCTGATCGGTTGGACATTGCACCTATCAAATATCCTCCTTGTCATACTGACTACGAGTATTGCAATTCTCTTGAGTCTAGCTGGGTTTGTTGTAAGTATTATTGCGGCTTCAT
>DASYAN010000343.1:0-20255 GCA_036501345.1 Ktedonobacteraceae bacterium | reverse complement strand
GGAAGCGATAACCTACCTGAGGATAGCGTGCAAAGAGTGTTTGCAGAACCTGATGCGGGACTCTGGCCACGCGGGCGCGCGTAATCGCACAGACCGTCACCGATCGCCCATCTCCCAGCAGGTCGAGACCTCCAGCAAAATAATCTCCACGTTGCCTATATGCAATAATACGCTCATCCGTTTTATCGCGACCCGTACCCGCCTGTGTGATGCGGGAAACCTTGACGAAACCTTCTAACAGCAGATGGAGCATTTCTCTGGCGGGTTTTCGACTGCTCTCCTCACCAAAGAGATATTCGTCTCGCTCAAACAGTCTCACTTCCGCTTGCTCTGCTATTTGGTGGATGTCACTATCCGATACGTCTTGAAACAGAGCCATATTTTTTAGGATGGCTTCAATTGAACGGATCGTACTCAGCTTTTCAAAGAAGGTCTGTAGCGCTGGAATAATCTCCATCAGACGTTGCATCACCTGCTCGGGAACTTCCAGCACGACCGCTGGCGTTTGTGTACGAGCCGTGGCGTTACGAGTTTGCCCTGTCGTCATCCCATATTCGCCCAGATACTCACCAGGGCGTATAATCGCTACCAGTAATTCATGCCCATTTGCATCAGCAGAGGATAGTTCGATGCGTCCCTCAAGAACAAGATAGAGTGCACGACCATACTCTCCTTCATTCATGAAAACCGTTCCGGGTAGTAGTGTCAGCAGTTTAGATGTAGTTACTAGGTGTAAAAGATAGTTATCAGGAACAAGCTGTGGATCATTGAACATCGGTTGTTCGCGTAGGCAACTCAGCAACCCTGGCACGTTCCAGCCCGGTGGCAAGTAGTTGAAGATACGGTTCATATCCACTTGCCCATCCCATGAGATACCAAGGCGCTGTTTCAGAGAGAGCATTAAAAGATCTCGGTGGTTATCGACCGGGCAAACAGGGACACAAGAACCGCACATGACACACTCATCAGTGAAGCGTGCCACGTGTGCTGGGACATCATCCGTAATCGTAGCTTTATTGAGATCCGCAATAGTGACCGTCGAAGACATAGGCACAGGACAGGCTCGCATACAGCGATCACAGCCGATACACATATCAATCTCGAAACGGATCGCTTCTTCGGTTAAGGGACGTACATCCTGTCGGTGTTGAATGCCCACAATAGGTAGCTTTTTTTTATCTTGCATAATTTTTGCCCTCGACAAATTCGATGACATAGCGACCAATGCCTATACGATCACCATTACTAAGCAGATAGGGGTTATCGATTCTGGTCTGGTTGACTGTGACACCATTGCTGCTTCCCAAATCTCTGATGTAGAAGCCATCGCTGCCACGAAATATTTCCGCATGCAGGCGAGAGATTGTGACATCTGAGAGCTGTACATCCGCTTTACGATCTCGTCCCAGCATCAGCGGCTTCCTCCCGGCTAATTTGATGCTCTTTGTTTCATGTGGCGCTTTCAGTACTAATGTTGGGTTTTCTTGCAGATAAGACGCATTTGGCGCGGGAGTGACAGATACTGTGGCCGTCTGCCCAGCGGTTTTACTAATTTGCGAGGAAGAGGATACTTTGGATGCTACAGGAAGAGCATCTATGAGAGATTGTCCGCTTACTATGGCTTGATGATAAGATGATGATAAAGCTTTTGTATCATACAAAACTAGTCTTTCCTCAAAAACAAAGGCAATGTCTTTACCAAATTGGATCATATCATCTGGATTTAAAATAGAGGCATGACCAGAATTCAGAGCGACACCATTGATAGACGTTGGGTTAGTGCGACTGAGATTGCGTATAAAATACTGCCCGTTGGCATAGCGTATCTCTGCATGTTCACGCGAGACAGAAGGATGGTCGATGCAGAGATAAACGCCCTCTTTACGCCCGACAGCTATCACCCTTGTCTGGCTTAGCCGAACCTCTACCAGAAGAGCCCTATCAGATTTTTCGTTTATGATTGGTACAAGCCACCCTTCAGTAGAGGCTCGCGACTCAGTGATAAGTGTGGGATGGTGGGTGCCTGTGTAAGCTATCGTGTGCATATCGCTATCACCAGCTCGCCTCACTCCTAGAACCGGGGGTGGTACACCCTGTTGATCGAGCCACTCATCTAACTTGAAGGATGGCTCTGCCAAGTACTGCTCTACCGCGGAGAGATTGATGCCATGATCAATTGCACGCTTGAGTGCCATTGTACCATTGCGATCACCCAAAGCTAGCATACCAACCGGGATGCCATCTTTGAGAATGACTTTCCGATACAGACGCGGTTGAGGGTCAGCCACGATCTCTCGATACCCTTTATTCTGCTCTTTGGCAAGTGTAGTGGGAACTTTGGTGAGCCCAACCGCAGCGAAAGGCAAACCATAGAGAAATGTTGCATTGTAGAAGGTCAAAGCACTGAACGGTTGCCGCGTATCAAGCAAGTTCAGCATACTATAGGCAGCTGCACGAGCTTGCTGGACTGCCGGGTACCACTGTCCAACGACTCGTGTACGCCCGGTCAAGGCATCGGTCGTCTCCAGAACATCGCCAGCGGCATAGATATCAGCTACGCTGGTCTGCATAGCAGTATCCACTCGCACGCCACGTCCACAAATAATTCCGCTACGTTTGATAAAATCGATATTGGGCTCTACACCAATAGCAATGATAACCATCTCACAGGGGATACGAGCTCCACTAGTCGTGACTACTTCTCGAACCTGCTGAAAACCGGACTGAGCATCTTTACTGCCCCTGATCTCGGCAATCTCCTCTTGCAGCCGAACATCGACGCCATCTCGCTTCTCCTGTTGCTGGACTAGATCGGAGGCAGTTTGGTCGAGTACCTCAGACCAGAGCTGCTTGCTACGGATGAGATGGGTGACCTGATATCCACGGTGGCGCAGTGTTTCGATAGTCTCTAATGCTAATGTGCCACTTCCGCTTACGACCACACGACGTACACCACTTAGCCTGCTGATGACACGCTGATAGTCGGCTACGGTGCGCAGTGTACTCACGCCCACAAGGTCAAGGCCTGAACAGGTAAGCATGCTAGCCCTCGTTCCCGGTGCTAACAAGAGACGGGAATAAGCAACGTTGCGTCCACTCTGCAAGTGAATACTATGTTGGCTCGGCTGAATGGCTACGGCACGTTCCCGCAGAAAACCAATCTTCTGCTGCTGATAGAAGTCAGTAGAACGTGCCCACAGCTTGCTTTCCTGCACACGTCCAGCCAGATAATCCTTGAGAGCTGGCCGATAGTAGACAGGAAAAGGATCATCAGCAACAACGGTGATTACGGCAGCAGAATCCTCACTGCGCAGGGTCTCAGCGGCAGAGATTCCTGCTATACCATTGCCAATAATGACGTAGGATGTCTGTTCTGTACCCATCTGTCACCCTCCGTTCTTCATCATCGTTCCCACGAGCTTTTCAAAGGCAAAAAGGCGTTTAATCTTTTGTATGCAAGTCAATAGAAAGTGCTCTCTCTATGGCATAGTATAGTACAAATCTAAGGATAAGATCATGGGTAAGATTACTCATCTTGTAGTGATTAGACTGCACTATCTCGTCGTCAGTGACGATGACACCTATACTCTGACCTCACTTAGTAACCTTGCATCTTGTATATCTTTTACCACAAAGGAGTGAGTATTGCTTCATGATATAATTAGGTTTACGGTACGGTCATGAGACTCAATACTCTTCAGGGTATACGTAACCAGAAAGGATACCTATGGCTAAAATAGTCTTTTGTGAAGACGAGAAGATGCTACAAACGTTGTACAGTGCTTTCTTGCGCACAATGGGGCATGAGGTACATATGGTAGCAAATGGGTTCGAAGGCTTAGCACTTATCGAGCGTGAGCGCCCCGATGTTATTTTGACAGATATTTCGATGCCAGGCTTAGATGGCTTTGCCTTGGCGGCGGTGATCAGAGGAAAGCCAATGCTCGCTTCCATCCCGATTATATTTGTGACGGCGTTTGCTCAGAAGCAGGATAGAGAAGAAGCAGCCCGTTATGCCCCAATAAGCTATCTCGTGAAACCATTCACGAAGGCGGCTCTACGAGAAACTATTGCAGCAGTCTTGAGGGGAGAGAGCGATGAAAGTACACCGCCCACAAAAAGATTCTAGCAGAGGACTTTTCAGGGAGATGATCACGGAACTAGGTGCGCTTATCCAACAGAGTCTTGCAGAATCCTGGTTTTTTCGTATCAGTCTAGCTACCACTATCGTCCTGCTCTTACTCTTTATCTGGGGCAAGCTGGTCAACGTGTTTGCAACCCAGGGATTTGGACCGCATGGAGCGTGCTTGTTGTGGCTTCCTGGTTTGATCACGCTTTACGTGGGGTCTGATACCTCAATTGGGCTATCTTATGTCTCCATTTCCGCAATGCTGATCTATTTAGTCAGTCGAACACGGCACACTATCCCATTCCAGTGGGTATTTGTGGCCTTTGGCATCTTTATCATTGCCTGCGGGGCAACACACTTTATGGATGTCTGGACGCTGTGGATACCCTCCTACTGGTTGTCGGGGACGGTAAAATTGCTCACAGCATTCGCGTCGGTGACAACAGCGATCGCCCTACCCCTACAGATTCCCAAGATATTGGCCTTAATCCAGCAAGCCGCCGTCTCCGAGGAACGCAAACAACAATTGGAGCAAGCCCATCACGTACTTCAGCAGGAGGCCGCAAGCCAGAATCAGAGCCTAGTGTCCCTAGCCGAGGAACTTATCCATGCCAGTCAGGTACAACGCAACTTTGTCACAGCGGTTAGTCACGAGTTCCGCACAGCGTTGTCCGGTATCCAAGGGTTCAGTGAGCTGCTATGTGAAGAGGCACTTAGTCCAGAAGAGAGCAAGGAGTTTGCATCGAATATCTCTAGCGAGGCTAACCGACTAGGGCGCATGATAGCTACACTACTCGATTTGGAACAGATGAAGTCAGGACGAATGTTGCTCATCTCGGAGCCCGTTGACCTGAACGCTCTAATCAGGAATGTGTTTGATCATTTTCGTTTGACCTCTCCAGAGCATACCTTTCACCTTCAATTGGATAGCACACTTCCTGAGTGCATGGGGGATTCTGACAAACTTGAACAGGTTGTTACCAATCTACTCAGTAATGCTATCAAGTATTCGCCGGATGGTGGGGACATTATCGTAGGAACCCGCGTCGAAGAGGCTATGATACAGATGTGGATGCAAGATCATGGCATTGGTATCCTGTCTGAGTTTCTTGAGGAGATATTTGTTCCTTATTCCCGGATAGGAACGACGCGCTATATCAAAGGAACAGGGCTCGGCCTCTCCATTTCGCGTCAAATCATCCAAATGCACGGCGGGTACATTTGGGCCGAAAGCAGTCTCGGCCAGGGATCACGTTTTTGCTTCACTATTCCATTGACACCTGTTTTACAGCCAAATAATACCTAATACCCATAATGAATACCTTGTAAATCATTGACATCATATTCAAGCAAGGAATGAAGCAAAGCAAGCCGCATTGATGTTGACTATATGCAAGGGTCAATGGATCAAGTGCTCACAAGCCAGATTGATGTGCTACGCGAGCAGATGGCGAGTGCAACCACGAAGGCTGTCGAAGCGGAAAGCAAAACCAAAGCAGAGAGCAAATAAGCTCCTCATTCTGTAGTAATCGTGCCATCAACATTCACGCGGATCTTGACAGCAGCAAGTGGGGTTGGTGCTGGCCCCGCTTTGACTGCTGCATCGCTGGCTGGATCAAATTTCGCCCCATGACATGGACATTCTAAGAGCTTTGTCTTTGGATTATATGCCACCGTACAGCTCTGATGAGTGCAGACAGCATTAAACGCCACGAAGCTGTTATTCGGGAGATGCACAAGTACAGCAGGGTCACCTTTTCCTGTGAGCAGGAATGCAACGGCATGATTAACGGGAACGTCAGCTGTACGTGCTATAACGGTGCCTGTATGTAATCCTGTGGATGAAGCAGATGCCTGTGACGTTGGTTGGGATAATGGCGTTGCCTGCTCAGCAACTGCTGGAAGAGAAGAACCTGTATCTGGTCCAGATCTACTGCTTGCCCAGACAATCCCCGCAACCGCTGCAGCAGTCCCTACGCCAGCAATAACGAAGATAGCTTTGCGCCTGCTGACAGATCGTGAATGTTGAGCTGTGTGTCCTATCGAGCCAGCCACTTTGTTGTTTCTCCTCTGCCGATCAGGTCCTGGCTGTCTCGAAACTGGTGCCGGCGTTGTCAATGGTTGGCGAGTCGTATCTCCAGGAGCAATAATGTGATAGTAAGCATTGGCTAGATCTGATGCCCGTTGATAGCGCCTCTCCGGCTGTTTTGCCATAGTTGTCTGTATAATATCATCCAGTGCCTGAGGTAGGTGAGAAGACCATTTTGCCAGCGATGGAACAGGAGCCTGACGTATCTGATCGCTATCATGACTGCCTTCAAAGACGCTATGACTCGTTAACATCTGATAGAGGACAGCTCCCAATGCATAGATATCGCTTGCTGGACTAACTAGCCCACCAGCAAGCAGCTCTGGCGCACTTATTTCCCAATCGGGATGGAGCTGCTGACTATCCTGCTTGATCAGTCTTTGCAGACGTGCCAGTCCAAAATCCGCTATAATTACCGATGGGGATTCTGCAGACGAGGTAGGAATGAGGAAAATGCTGTGCGGGGCAAGATTGCCGTGGAGAATTGTGTGGATATGTGCATACTCCAACGCGGAGGCAATATGGTCCAGGCAATAGCCAGCTCGTCTCACATCTAAGGGTCCAGACTTTTTGAGATGAGCTGCCAGAGCATAATGCGCTGGCATGTACGACGAAATCAGGTATGGAATGCCATCATAGTTACCATACTCAATTAAAGGATGGATAGCAGGATACTGTAGTGCCGCAATCTTGCTAGCTTCTTGCTGGAACTGCCCCAGATACACTAACCGTTCTTCAGGCGAGAGATTCTCTGACCCATTGAGCAGGCGAAACTGATACATCTGTTCAGTCCCAGGATAACGCGCCAGGAAGATTGCCGCAAAGGCGTTTTGCTCGACAAATTGTGCCAGTTGATACTTTTTAATTGTCGTTCCCACAAGCTTTTCAAAGGAGGAAAGGTCTTTCATCGTCTTACCCTTTTTTATATGCACATACACCGAGAATATCTTCTATAAGCATAGTATAGGGCTCTCTATCCTTCCGGATACTGTTGGCGAATTGGTTTCCCAAGCTCAAATCAGGAATACTTTGTTCTTTCTTGCAAGCTCGATGGATGATTTCGCCAACAGTATCCTTCCGGGTGAAAGTGGTCTTCCATTCAGGTGCCAGCGCCAAGTAAAATGCGCATACGAAGATTATATCGGTTTCGATACCCATAGGCCTGCCTCATTATAGCTTTCGTTCGATTGTTCTTTCCTTCGACAAAACCATTAGAGACAAGTATAGGGAGATATTCAAAGAAAGCAAGAATTTCTTGTCTCCAATTTTTAAAAGGAGAAAGAGCTTTCTGAAGAGCATCTGGTCCTTCTTGTTGCACGTGTTTGATCCATGCATCAAGGCGCTCGGCTGCATCAGCCACCGTGGCTGTGGCATACCATGCACGCAATGCTTCTTTCAATTGCCATGCTTTCTCAAGAAGAGGGAGTCGAGCCCCAATCCTTTCCCGTTCCTGTGTTTCCTCTTGGTTCAAATCCTCAGATCCTCTTAAAAATTGGTACTGCTTCTTATGCAGGAGTACTACGCCCTCCTTTTTGTGTGCCCAACTGGAAAGCACTTTCCGAAACGCTTTCATCACATGCTGAATCACATGAAAATGATCGACCACAATCTGTGCCTTCGGAAGAGCTTCTTGCACAGCTGGACGAAAAGAGGCACTCATATCCATACGAACCGCTTTGACAGCATCAGGATTACTCAACCTTTCAAGTAATTCAATAACCTCTTCCTTCTTTCTGCCATCTCCTACTTCTAGAACGTCTCTCGACTCAAGATCACACAAAATTGTATCATAGTGATGCCCTTTGCGCAGGGCAAATTCATCAATCCCCAAGATCTGTGGTGTGGGCAACTTTGTCTGCTCATCTAACGTCCATCCTTTCTTTTTGAGTTTTTCCTCGATCCAGGCCTGCAGACAGCCATGCACAAAACGGGGGCCGACCTGCACTTCTTGTGCCACATGGGTAATGGGACGTTGGCACGCCTGTTTGGCAATGTGATCACGCAATCGCTGGATAGTCCGCTTATATCGACCACAGGCATGATCACTTTCCGTGAAAGACTTTCCACACGCCGCGCACCCAAATCGTCGTTTGTGAACGACAAGATAGACCTGATAGACCCCAAGCCGAATGTCTCTTTTGATCCGCTTACGGATATTATGAATTTTCTGGCAATGCATGCCAACTAGTTGGCAGCAAGCGCAATAATTACAGGAAAACGGCCCGTCTTGCCATTTTCTCTTCGATGAGAGAAAAAGCGATCTGTATTGCAACTGGTGCAAATACGCATAACCTCGATCTGTTCTGCTGGCACTTTGGCCATCATCAACTGGTTGCGGTTAGTTTCCTGGAGATCGAGGCGCAAACTATTTTTATCTGGCAATACTTGTGTGCTAAAGACTGCTGATTCGCGTACCATGTTCTGGTACCGCTCAGGGGTAGGCTGGTCGTCGAACGAGAGCTCTCCCTGGAAGATTTGTCTGACGGTCTCAGATACTTCGTAACAGCAGGCTCCAATTGCAGGCCCGAGGCCTGCATAAATATGTTGGGGTTCACAGCCAAATTGTTCTGCCATTGCTTCGATTGTGGCAATTACAATGCCTCTTGCGGTTCCACGCCAGCCGCCATGCGCTATGCCGATCACCTGTCTTGTTGGATCATACAAGAGGATGGGGACACAATCTGCGAAAGCAAGAATCAGTCCTGTTCCTCTCTGCTGTGTGATGAGGGCATCAGCCGTTCCTAAGGCTGATGGTGAAGAGATACGCCGTTCCTCGTATTCATAGGAGGCCCAGTCTGTATACCATTCGTCTCGTGGGTCAAATACGATCACGTTTGCGCAGTGTTCTGCTGTGAGCGTGACGGCTGGAGCTTTGGCTAGTCCCAGCGCCTGAAGTGCAAGCATACGGTTGCCAATGACATTCTCAATGCTGTCTCCCTCACCACCGTCTTTAGCTGTAAGAGTATTCAAACCTTGATATGGGATCTTGCTGTATCCTCCTATGCGCGTGAAAACGCCGTGGATAAGGTCAGAAAATTGGCGATAGTGGTTAAATTGCAAGTGGCAGACGTTACTAGCTTGTTGCTCGACCAAGGGTATGCTCCTTTGATATCTCTATGCCTATAAATCCTGCTAACTAAGAGTGCTAGTTTTTAGGTTACTCTTTCTCTTGCCGAACATTGTATCTCACCCATCCATTTGAAGCCAACAGAGAGTAGAGCATGCTGCATCAAGCTCTCCCAGGGCAGAGCAAAGACCTTGACGAAGCTAGCTTCCTCGTCAAGGTCCAGTTTACTTTGCTCTGCTAGGTTAGCAAACGTCATCGCTTCTAACTACGCGAATTGTGTGCATACAAGATGATTACGTATTACTCTATACCTTATGCAAACTCTTTGGCTTGCAGTTAATCTAGTAGTGCCGATAACTTGGAAACTAGCACTATTGGTTAGCCGCACCCCCTCTTTCAGCATCGCAAGTACTCAATTTCTCCAATATGGTTTGTAATTGTTCTATTTATCGTTATTTATAATAGGGGGAAATTGCTTACATCACGACTAATTTGGAGAGGCGCTAGCTGGAGGGAACATCGTGGCGCGATTGTGGTGAACAATTATCTATCATCTTGAGATTCTTGTCCCTCTTTCCCTCTATGAGGTCGCACAAGTATTTGCTATTCTATAGCTTATATGAAATGACCATGGTAGATCAATCTCGTGTAGGTAGGATCCAAATATGCAGAAGCGTTTTAATCACTACTATCTTACTGAGCAAATTGGTAGCAAGCCTTTAAGGTCTGCCTACCTTGCTCATCATGTTAACGATGTTTCACAGAAGGTGCTAATCAAAATATTTGATGCCACATGTCTTGCTCTTGGCCAGGAAAGTGAACGTTTGCTCTATCAAGTGGAATGGATCAAACAATTGAGACATGTGCATGTGGTCCCAATTCTCGATCTTGGGGTAGAACAAGGGCAACCATATGTGGTGAGTCCGTATTTATCTGGTGGCTCATTACGCCGTCGTCTGGATAGTCTCTCCCTTGGACGCTTGAGTCTTCAAGAAGCACTGAATATCATCGCGCAGGTGGGACAAGCACTTTCCTATTTTCACAGTCATGCCCATCTTCATCAGAACATCAAGCCAGAAAATATTTTCTTTAACGAGCAAAATGAGGTTCTGCTGGCCGACTTTCGTCTGACTGGCTTCATTGATGTGGCAATACTCGACTATCAATCTGATCCTCGTAACATGTGCTACATGGCTCCTGAGCAATTTGTTGGCTCTGCCAGTGAAAAGAGCGATCAATACGCGCTTGCTTGCCTTGCCTACGAGCTACTTGCCGGGCGAGTGCCTTTTTCTGCTCAAAGCTTTGCTATGATGTGGGCAAGCCATTATGCGCAACTTCCTGTCCCGCTCTCTGATCTTGTTCCTGACCTGCCAAAATGGATCGGGAAAGTGGTGCTCAAGGCCATGGAGAAGGATCCATCTGAGCGCTATGCCGATATCTCTGCATTTCTTCTCGCTCTTGAGGGTGCTGCGCTCTCACCAGCGCCTGCTATTACTAGGCCTTTGGCTCTTTCCGCTCTTGACCCTTTCGCTGTGGATGCTGCAAAACCGCTTAAGAATAAAAAAAGTGATGCGCCTAATACAACTAGCTTGACAGGTACACCATCTGAAGGGAGCTTAGCTAATGCCCCATTTGGAATGAGCCTAGCGGGTGCAGGATTTGAAACAAGCTTAACGGGTACAGGATTTGGAATGAGCCTACCGGGTGCCCCATTTGGAACAAGCTTACCAGGAAATCCGTTTACAGCAAGCATATCAGGAATGATGATGTCGGTGAACTTGAATGGTAATGTTCTAGAAAAGGCTCTGGAAGGAGATGTTCTAGAAAAGGCTCTGGAAGGAAACCCATTTGAAGCAGACTTAGCAGGAAATGCATTTGAGATAGGCCAGCAAGGAGATGTCCTAGAAAAGGCTCTGGAAGAGAACCCATTTGAAGCGGACTTAGCAGGAAATGCATTTGAGATGGGTCAGCAAGGAGATGTCCTAGAAAAAGCGCTGAAAGGCAATCTATTTGAAACGAGCTTGGAAGGCGCTATCTTTGAAAGAGCTCTGGGAGAAAATCCATTTGAAACGGACTTAGCAGGAAACCCGTTTGAAACAGATCTGGAAGAAGACTTTCTTGGAAAGGCTCTGAGAGAAAATCCATTTGAAACAGGCCTGATAGAGACTCCCCTTACAACACAGCTACTTGAACGTTGGGAGCGTGCATCCAATGAGCCCTATGTAAATACAGGTACACCGGCAGGAGGCACTCACAATGATCCATTCTCAATAGGACATTTGTGGCGCAATACTAAGTACTCGATTCCTGCACTTTGGTCAGGACGCAGCCGCAAGCGTCCAATTGCTACACGTTGGCTCATGCAACTGAGGGGCTATTTGGGAAGCCTTCTAGGTCTTGTACAAACTGGCTCTAAAAGAGGTCTCTCAGTACTTTCCAAACAGCTGACACGTCTAGCTGGACGCTGGAAGTCTATGCTCAGTGAGCTTCGTGCAAAAAAAACTACAGCTGCAGATGAACCAGTAGGAGATGCTCTCATTAAACCATTCTCAGTGGGACGTATCTTTCAGTATCGTAGAGACTCAATTCCTATAGTTTTGTTTGGACAACGCCGCGAGCTGCCAACACCTGCAATGTGGCTTGTACTTACTATGTCTACTATTGTACTAATAGGAGGCATGGTTTCTTATGCATTTCTGCTCTCCCAATCATCAAGTCTAATCAAATCTAAAAATACAAATCAACTGCATCAAACAAGTGCACATCCGATCGATACTCAGCTCATAGCGCAACCGGTAGCACATATCACAGTGATGCCAACGGCGCAAGAGAATAGTCCTTCTGCTTCGTCAGGATTGATATCACAACCTGTGCAAGCCTCCCTTACCGGCAGTTATGCTGAGCAAAGCCAGATCTACGACCTGAGCACTGAAGGCAAGATTGACTGGATCGATTGGGGCTTAAAAATGCCCGGAGATGTGAACCGCAGGAATGGCTCGCAGCCGCAAATCAGTACTTTCGTTGTTATTCGCAATGGGCAAACTAGCATCATTCAGCGTGCCTCCTATAATGCAAGTGCCAAACTGTGGTGGTTTGATGGTACCCCGACGATGATGGCGCAACCACAGCAGGCCTCGGGTGTATATGTGACAGGCATAAGTGCAGGCTTTAGCTTAACTGTTCCGACCAGCACAACGTCCAGAACCCTGAGAGTCTATGTTGGAGCGAATGGGGCACGAGGAAAGTTCACGGCCTCACTCAATGGCAAGACCTATGTTGATGAGACCTTGAGTACAGCATATAATTCTAATGGTCCTCAAGCTAATGGCATCTATACGCTGGTCTTCAGTAGCAGTGTGCCTAACCAAGTTCTCACCGTGACCTATACAGCGATGACAACAGATACAAGTAATGGCTACGTTCTATTGCAGGCTGCAACACTTCAATAAGATATACCGTTGCAAGTTGTAGATGGTATCGTTATGTATGGGGTTGAGAACCTGCCAATTACTTTTGAGAAATTCTGAATTTCTCTACATTATTGTAGACAAAAGGAGATTTATGCCTGATTTTAGCTTACAAGAAATAGTACCAGGTGTACTGGTCGCTCTAGGTGGTGTCTGTAATCGTGGCATCATCAGTGGGAGTGAGGGTGTCCTCGTCGTTGATTCGGGAATGAGCGTTGCCGAAGCAACTCCCTTACGTACAGCCGCACAAGAATATTGCAAACAAGGATCGTTGTCCCTTTTTAATACGCATCCACATGGGGATCATGTTTATGGTAACCAGGTGTTTGCTGATTATCCCATCTTTGCCCAGGAGGGTGTACGGGAGAATCTTGTCACCTCCGGCGAACAGACGCTTGCCAACTGGAAGAAGCAATATCCACAAATGGCTCAACTTATCAGTGATGTAATAATTACACCACCCACAATCACTTTTGAGGACGAGATGACTGTGTCCTTAGGGGATGTCGAGGTAGAGCTGATCTACCTAAGTGCTGCCCATAGCCCGAGCGACAGTGTGGCTTGGCTTCCCCAATCGCGTACGTTGTTCGCTGGTGATCTGCTTTTCAACACAATCGTTCCTGCTATGCCTCCAGGTGGTAACTCTGCTAACTGGATTCGGGCTCTGGAACGTCTAGAAAAGTTGGAAGCAGCGCATGTCATCCCCGGACACGGCCCGGTGCAAACCCCGGCGGAACTGGCTAACTTACGCAACTGGTTCATAACGCTGAGGACTCATGTTGGTAATGCCATTGCCAGCGGATCGGATCGTGAGACCACTCTGACAAAAGTCGCTGCTGAGATACAGACGGTTGCTCCACGTGGTGCCCAGGAGCGTTTACCCATGGTTATAGGGCAAGTTTTCGACGAATTGAGCGAAGCCCTCTAGCAGAGTGTTTATTCGGGTGGATCTCTTTTCTCCTCTGTTCCGTATTAGTAAGAAGAGCGTCACAATCTAGGGACTTCAAAATAAGCATAGGATTAAATGTGTCGCTCTTCATCTCTCTCCTTAACAACTATAAATAGTTACGAATTCAGTGACAAATGTGTCCATGAACCCGTGTTCGGAGGGGAACGACGATCCTCTCAGGATGCACTACTAAAGACGCAAGCGCCTTATTCACATCCCCTATCCCATTGCTGCAAGCAGCGTTTGGGAGTGCTTTTTGACCATGTTCTCATGTTTAGGCTCTTTCATTTCCCTCGCTTAGAGACCACCTACTAACGTTCTATAGGACTTCACAGATAAGCTGTACTCACGCACCCGTTTGGCTTTTCACCATAATCTCTAAGGTCATTGGCATTTGCCAGAATGAGAACTTCATGAGAGCATGTATATCATTATGTTCACTTTTGTCAAGAAATGTATACTCAACAGCCGCACTCATTTGTCAACATTTGACATCATTTCAAGGGAACGTTTCCAATACTCTTTCATAGATAGAGCTATATGAGTTCTTAACTCGAGATTGAGGACTTGCCTCCTAGCCAGAAGCCCGGGGTACTTCCCTTTGAGCGTATAGTGGTGTATCATTGATTGTATGGGTTTCCAAGGCTATCCGTCTCCTTTTCTCGGCGTCGCGTCTCTTGTTACCCGATACGTGACGCTTTTAAGAAATTGTGATGGCCTTGGAGATCTTTGGTTTACAGTAAACAGTATAAAAGAACTTTGCTCGCTCTTCTAGGGGGAAAAAGGGACAACTCTTTAGGAATTCCCAAGAGCTAAAAGTACTAGGTATCTAATGATGGGATACAAGCATAGTTTTTTCTTGTGTTATACTCCGTTCATGTTTTTAGAAAATGACAAACTACTATTTGATGCCGCTATGGAAGGGGCTTATACTAGTTACCTAGATTATCCTGTATTTCTCGGCGAAGATGAAATAAATCAGCGGGCTACACGTTACGCACAAGATATTTGTTTAGAGACAGCATTAGAATTCAGCGAAATCTATCAAAACGGTTGGGCAGCAGGGTATTTACTTGTCTGCGAGTTTGTGCAGGAGGATGAAGAGCTTATCAGGGAGCAAGCGAGCGTGATCACCTCTTATTCACGCTCAAAGGCACTCCAATTGGTCAAATCCTTGCTCAAACGAGCTCTATCAAAGCAGGTAATGTGAAGCTCCTGCTGCATGTTTCCTACCATTTTCAAGTGCCTTCTGCCTAGTCAACGATCGACGAGTATCCGCTGTACTCTTGGTTCCATCACTTCCACAGAAGCACAGGGCAATGTGAAATAAAAACTACTTCCCTTACCTGGGATGCCTGTGCTTTCAACCCAGATCCGCCCTTCCATGTTCTCGATAAGTCTTCGGCAGATGTAGAGCCCAAGCCCTATTCCTCGTACTGGGCCCGCTATATCATGCTCGAGGCGAGAAAACTTCTGGAAGATTAGTGGAATATGGTGAGTGCTAATACCGGGCCCTTTATCCTTAACGCACACATAGGCATAGGCATCATCTCTCCATACCCTTACGGTGACAGGGCTACCCTTAGGAGAATACTTGAAGCAATTGGATAGCAGGTTCCTTATGACTTGACCAACCTGCTGAGAATCACCCCGCACAACAATATCATTGGTAATATCGATGTGTAAGAAATGATCAAACGTATCGATATGACGTAGCACATCAGAGATCACTCGGTCAAGCTCGAATTCCTTGATCCAGGGAGAACTGACGTCAGAATCAGCTCGCATTGCATCAAGGATATTGTCAGCTATACGCTGCAGCTCGTTGCCAGCGTAAATCGCATGATCGAGGAACATATTACGCTCCTCAATAGTGATCTGGTCACCGTTATCTCTCAGAATATCAAGAGGCCCCAACACGGCTGTGAGTGGTGAACGCAACTCATGGTGGATATTGGTGATGAATTGGTCTTTGAGACCAGCCAGTTTCTTCTCCTTTTGCTTGGCCTCCTCTGCCATCTCCCATGCGTGGCGCAGGAACGCAACAATTACAATAATGAAGCAATCGATCAAGGTTCCCAGTGCAAATGCTATAATCTCGGTGGAGTTCCACCCTTTGATAGTCATGTTAGTTCCCAGGTAAATCAAGAGCAGAAAGAACTCCAGAGCAAAAGCTTTCTTCCATGGAAAAAGTAATGCTGCAAGTATACCAGGAAGGATTAGGATAGAAGCAATACCACTTTCTTTTCCTTGGATTGTCAAATATGCAAGCAGAGCTTCCAGCAGAGAGAACGATAAGAGGACGATAAAGAGACGTTTGGTCCACGATAGACGTCTCAAGGTGAGACAAAAGCGATAAAACATCAGCATACACACACCTCCCCATGCTTCTTGGGTATCAAATACCTCAACCATATCATTATGTAATATTATAAGTCAATCTGATAATCTTTGTCTAGAGGCAAGAGCACAAATTCCTTCAGTTGGTGAACATTTTGCAAAGGTATAAAAGAGTTGTCCAAGAAGTGAAAAACCGATAGAGTAGGAATATGGGCATAAACGACTGGAGTTGGTGTTCCATGACCCTTGCGGCTGAGCTTTGGATCTCTGTGATGTTGAGTATACTATCTATATAATGACCATTTAAACTCGCTATTAGCTAGCGACTAGAAAAGAAGAAAGTTTTGGGAACCGTAAACTTTAGAAAGGTTAGCATGGTGTTGCTATTAGTTTCCTGTGGACTGCCTATAGGTGTAGTAATAGGTTTTTATGCTAATCCTATCCCCCGTGGATTTGATACCCTGGCTGTCCTTGAGGTTACGCTTACTATTGCAATAGCTGTATTAACTATTATTGGAGCTTTTATTGTAGTTTCAACTTGGAATAATATTGAGGAAAGAACAGGGAAGATCACTGGTGAATATGAAAAGAAACTAGAAAAAGCCAAGAAGGAACTAGGAGATAAAGTAGAAAGTATTTTGAGGGATATTAAATATGCTAAACATGAAGTAGACGATATAAAGCAAGTAACTGCAGGTTTGGACAAGAGAATCATTGCTTCTCAGAAATTGCATATGCAATCTGAATATCCTACCTATATCCAGAGAGGAAAGCGTGATGCGGAAAATGGTGCTCTCTAATCATCACAGAGGCAATCGTGAAGAGCTACCATCATTTTTGTCTTGCTATGGGTTGAGAGAGGCTATGTTCTGGGCCTCAACGGCATGATGGATTGCTTTGTAGACTAGTGCGAGGTAAGGGAGAGAGTGCATGATCAGCTGAGCATTCCATACCTCGCGGATCGGAGAGAAAGCGAGAGCGGTGCTCAAAAAGCAACAGGTGGTGCAAGACGAAAAAGTTGGTAGTTCCGCTCTCTTTTTGGATACGATTTATTTAATGATTTCGATGCAGCGAAGAGGCAAGAGCGGCTTCGCTAGGTCTAATTGTGGGGAGGCAAATTACCGCTCTTATTAGAACACGCAACACGCAAGAAATTAGATGCAGAGCATGGACTACTAGGTTTTCTCTGTATCCCCCTTCCTCCTGCTCAAGGTGCATTATTTCGTGCTAGGATGCACCATTGGTGGCACCCTTCGTCGCAGAAGGGTGCGCGTAACGTTTTTGTAAACAGATCCTTGCTAGCTCCGACCTCGGAACACTCGGGCAATAAATTGCCCACCTAGCAATTCATTGCCCGAGTGTATGGGCCCAATTCCATTGCGCCCGTTGAGGCGGGATAAGGCATTGCAAAAATACTCCGCACACTTCGTCGCAGAACCTCTCCTTGACGGCGGAGCTTTTTTGCCCTATCATTTCAACGTATGTTGAAGTATTGAAGTTGAGAGAACAGACGCTCTGGGTTGTGTGTTGCGTCTTCCAGAGAGCTGTGAAAGGATAGGAAGCATGACGGATCAGGTTTCGTATGGAGAGAGTTTGGAAGTCACCTGGCAACTGGACTCAACGACCGTCTATGGCACGTTGATCAGACCATCTGGTGCCGGACCTTTTCCTGCGGTGGTGATGGTGGCAGGCAGTGGCCCCACTGACCGTGATTGGAATTCGCCGCTCCTGCAGGGAACCAATGGCAGCGCACGGCTACTTGCGGAAGCGCTCGCGTGGGCAGGGATCGCCTCACTGCGCTATGACAAGCGTGTTTCCGGCCCCCATGCTCGCGAGAATGTGCCACTGTTGATCGGCAAGGTCAGCATGCAAAGCCATGTTGACGAACTCGCCGGAGCCGTCCACACTATGGCCTGCCAGGAGTACGTGCGTTCTGGCCAGATCTTCGCGCTCGCCAACAGCGAGGGAACCCTCCACGCCCTGAACTATCACCTGCACAGCCCTGAGATTCCGTTCGCCGGACTCGTGCTCATCGGCCCTCCTGGACGGGCTGTTGGCATGGTGGCGCGATCCCAATTAGCGGCGCAGGCCGCTCGCATACCGAATGGGGAGGTGTTGCTGGCGCTCTACGATGCCGCCATCGCCCGCTTCCTGAACGGAGAGCCCATCGCCCCAGATCCGGTGCTGCCGGAGGGGGTCCAGATGCTGCTGAAAGCTCTGGAAAGCCCGGCCAACTTGCCCCTTGCCCGTGAGCTCTGGATGGCCAATGCGGCTCCCTTGCTCAAGCAGATGGACATCCCGGTGCTGGTCATCATTGGGAAAAAGGACGTCCAAGTCGACTGGCAAACCGATGGAGAGCCGCTGAAACTGGCGGCGGCGGGACAGGAGCAGGTGACCTTCCTCTTCCCCGAGAACACGAATCACGTCCTCAAAGAAGAGTTGCGGCCTCGGTCGGAATTGGTGCTAGACGAGATAGAGGGCTACATTGCCCCCAATGCCCACCTGGATCAACAGGCTCTGACGAGCATTCTGGAGTGGCTGGCTGCCCACGCTTGACCATATTTTGTGTGGGAGCCAACCAGGAGGAATTCAGACCTTCTCATCCAGCAGGCCAAGCTCTCGTGCTTGCTTGGTCGCTTGTATCCGATTACGACCTGTGAAATTGCTTAGCTGTCCTCTGCCAGCTTGATGAGCAGAGAAGGATGTGCTATGCTTCTGGAAGAAGGGAAAAAGAACCGATTCGACAACAGGAGAGCGATCACGATGAAAATGCGAATAAAAGTGACACTGCACGATGAAGATGAGTCAGAGGTGACAGAAGCGACGACGCTGGAAGTCGATGTACCGGATTTTGAAGCATTTACAGGGCCAGAAACATTTGGAGAAACATTTCATCAATATGAGCAGACAGCGCTAGAAGCTCGAAATGGGGTGATGGAAGCAGTAACTGAGAAATATGTGGGCGGACTCGTAAAAAAAAACTCAGGTAGAAATGGAGAAACAAGGAGGAAAAAGCAGTGAAAAGCCGAAGAAGTATGGGATTGATGCTGAGATTGGTCGGTTAGAAGTGCCAACCTATGAAATCAAGAAAGGTTCACAAAAAGTATTTAGTACGGAACGCGATGTTTTCCCAGAAACGGGCTCAAGAGAGCGGTACAAAACGGTCTGTTTTCGGGAATTATCTGTGTTTTCTTGCTGTGATATGCCATTCAGGAAAAGCGCTCAAAAGCTCAATCGCACGTTACGACGGAAAGAAGGGCAGCTGGTAGAACCCAGGACGATGGCCAACCTTGTGAATCAGGAAGGAGAGGCTATTGCTGCGTGTGTCGAAACCAAAGCGAAAACGATCTTGAAATGCTATGACTTCACGGATGAAGGCGTCTGCACAGGCGATACGAGTCGATACGGCCTTCTTGCCAATGAGAGTGTACTCTCGAAGGAAAGAGTTTCTCAAGCAGGAAAAGAACTCAATGCTATTCTTCCAAAAGAACGACAGATTGATGTGGAGAGTTTGCAGGGCACATGTGAAGACCCAACGCAGGTCAAGGCTCTGATCTCAGTCGATGATGTGCTGTGTAAGAAACAAAAGGTGTCTGGCAGGAAAAGAGGATCTTCTCCCCCCAAAAAGAAAGAACGGGTGAAAAATACGGTCGCTCATCTTCAAAGGAGGAAGGGAGAAACCTACACGATGACGACTGCCACGATTGCGCAGATGATGATTGTTCTCCTTGCTTTTCTGCTCTCGAATGGACTCATGATTGTGCCAGGACAATTAGTCTTTTTTACCGATGGAGCCCAAGATTTGCTTGGAGCTATCCAGAACGTCTTTGCTTTTCTTCCTTTCAAACTCATCTTAGACTGGTATCATCTTGATAAGAAATGTCAACAGCGCTTAAGCATGGCGATGAAGGGGAAAGAGAAAAGGAATACGGTTCTGCTGGAACTGCTTGCATGGTTATGGATTGGCAAGGTGGACTAGGCTATTGCTTACTTACGATCTCTTCATCCAGATGACATCAAGGATGCAGAACACATTGAGAAATTGATTGGCTACTTTTCTCGCAACTTGAGCTTTATTCCTTGTTACGCGCTCAGACAGCAATTGGGCCTTCGTGTGTCGAGTAATCCGGAGGAGTATGCCAATGATCTGCTCGTTTCCAACAGGCAAAAGCATAACGGCATGAGTTGGAGTCCATCAGGGTCGCACAGTTTGG
>DASYAN010000342.1:0-10869 GCA_036501345.1 Ktedonobacteraceae bacterium | reverse complement strand
GGTCCAACACTCTGAAAGGTCATGGTTTGCTGGTTATAAGCAGTACTCAAATATACCTCGATACTGCTTAATGCGGCCTTGGGATGCCCATTTGCACAGAGGGCTTGACTGCCGTTCACCAGAGAGCTGTCTGTTAGGACCCAACTGTTCTGATCACTGCTATTCTGTACTGACCAGCTTGCAACTATGGCTCCTAGGCCCGTACAATACACTGGCCCGGAATTATCGGCTTTCTCATATGTAACGAGCAGGCGAACGACAGAAACACCTGCACGCAGAAGACCTTGCTGAGTACCTGATGACGCATCTGGTAGCCGCTGAGCAGCGAAGGCAGTAGAGGAGAGCGCTAGCCAAGTGATTAGTAGCCCACTAAGTAAAGAAAAAGCAAGTAGATGTTTGCTGCCTTGTCTCCTAGGAGCGAGACTTTGCGTACTCATGACACATTCCCTTCATGCCGAATATATAATGCATAAAAATTTGCCTCTTATCGTCCTAAGCGGACTCTTATACGATTATACATCTGGGCGACTGTCGGGTCACTACTTCCCAGTGGCCCCAACACATATCCACATTCCCGGAATGCCTCATCCAATTTGCCTTCTTGCTCATACACCTGGGCTAGCAAGTAACGCGTTCTGTGGTCGGAAGGATTGAGGATGAGCACTTGGACAAAGGCGTTTTCTGCTACGGGAAATTGATTTGGACCTAAGCGTCTAGCAACCTGACCAATCGCAAAATGCAATCTGAGCAGTACTAGCGGAACCTGCGATGGCGTTGCCGCCAAGCGTAATGCTTCTTGGTACTCACGCAAAGCAGCTTCTAGCTGACCAGTCTTTTCAAAACACAGAGCTAAGCGCTCACGTGCTTCAAAATCGTTGGCGTTCAAGCGGAGTGCTTGAGTATATGCCGAAATGGCTTGAAGATGATTCGGGCGTAAATAGAGCCAGACATCTCCCAGGAGTTTATGTGTTTCCGCATCATCAGAGTATAACTCTACTGATCGTAGATAGGCGCGTATGGCATTATCGACATTGGGTGGCTGTCGGCGTGCAAATACCTGCCCAAAGATTTTATGCACAATTGAGTTATTGGGCTCCATGGTATGTGCTGCTTGGACAGCATTATAGGCATCTTCAACCCTTGTCGGTGTAGTACTCAGATGACTCAAGGCGGCATTGATATAGGAACCTGCAGGGCCAGTCGTTGTATGTAACGTCACCTGTGGAGTACCACTTGGCCGTGAACCGGGTTGTGCCACATTAGGAGTAAGTGATGGTGAACTCGAAGACGAGCTTGGAGTACTCGATGGCACTGGCCTAGATGGCGTGGCTCCTCCTGGAGGAAGCGGGGGCAGATTTATAATGGCACGCTCCATCTCTTCAGTAGTTGTCCAACGCTGCTCTAGGTTTGGTATTAACGCCCTAGTGATAATTTGCTCAAAGGCTGGGGTAATATCTGGACGCAGTGAACGTATAGGTGGGAAAGAGAAAATATTGGGCTTATTATTGACTGCATCATGACGTGTAAGCAGGCGATACACCGTTGCCCCCAATGCATAGATATCACTGCGTGGTTCTGGCATGCCATGTAATTGCTCAGGTGGTGCATAACCCAGCGTCATAATTACTGTTGACTGATGTTGTGACTGGAAAGTACGTGCAATACCGAAGTCGATCAATTTAATTTCGTCGCGATTTGTTACCATAATGTTCGAAGGCTTGAGATCGCGGAAGATTATAGGTGGTGATTGGCTGTGCAGATAGTTCAGCACCGCGCATAGTTGCCGAATCCAACGGCGGGCACGATCTTCTGAGATACCGCGAGTCCCGTTCAGACCAGCTACGTGACCATCCTGTTCTAATACCTCTGCTAATGTGCGCCCATCGATAAAGTCCATTACGAGGTAGTGCTGGCCGTCCTCTGCGAAGAAATCGCGTACACGCGGAATACAGGGATGGTTGAGATCGAGCAATAACGTGGCTTCACGTGAGAACCATTCTACTGCTTGAGCTCGCTCGGCCTCGTTGCTGAATGAATTCAGCATCTCTTTCACCGCACAGGGGCGGTTAAATCGCATGTCTATTGCGCAATAGACGGCACCCATACCACCGGAGGCAACTAGCCTTTCAATCTTATAACGGCCTCCAGAAAGGACTGTATTGGCTGTCAATCGATGTGGACCTGCTGAATTGCCATATCCACCATTGTGTTCCTCTGAGGCTGTAGAAGACCGTGTAGCTGCATGTTCTATACCGGGAGTATGTGGAGTATATGGTGTCTCCGGTAGAGAACCTCTCAGGTCATTCTGTGGTTTCACAAACTGACCTATAGGCGCTGCATTATTAGGATCAGAAGAATAATTATTTACCATAAAAAGCCTTTTTGGGGACCCCCTTTAGGGGATTGGGTCCCTTGACACATTACACCGCTTTGATTTGCCTAAGGTTCACGCAGTTCTGTCAAACTGACTCTGAGCTTAGACTTTTGCCTATTGTGGCATTATAACACATCTTTCCTGTGCTGAGCAGTGCTATATTTCATAGTTTTTTAGCTGCACTGCTCACAATAGACTGACTTCAGATCTCTGGAAAAGTTATGTACGAGGCGCAGGACGCTCTGTTACTGCTTTGGCATGCGCTGGGAAACCCTCGAACTCGGCTAACTGACGTGTTACTTCGCTCAGACTAGCGTATCCTTCAGCCGTCATATATCCTATGCCAGTACGCTTCAGGAAATCGAAGACAGTCGTGCATGAAAATGTATGAGCAAAGCCACCAGTGGGCAGGATCGCATTTGTACCCAGACAATAGTTGCCCATCGGGATTGGTGTATAGGGTCCAATCAGGATCTCGCCAGCATTCTTCAGATCTGGCAGCACGGCAAATGGTTCTCGTACGTGCACTTGCAGGTGCTCAGGTGCATATTCATTAACAAAGTCAATGCCCTGACGTATATTCGCGGTCAGTATGAGGCCACCAGTGCCTTTCTCGCTCTCGAAGCCGCTGCGACAGAACGTCTGCCGAGGCTCGGGAAGTGCTGCAATCTTGTCGGGTAGAAGAGAGAGAACTGTCTCAAGTAGGGCACGGCTATCGGTGATCAGCAGACTGGAAGAGTCCGGTCCATGCTCAGCTTCGACAAGTAGATCGCGTGCGACCAGTTCGGGATCTGCAGTTTCGTCGGCTAGTACAATTGACTCACTAGGTCCTGCTGGCAGGCCCACGTCGACGGTTCCATAGAGCAAACGTTTAGCTGCAGAGACGTATGGATTACCAGGACCAGTAATCTTATGGACGCGTGCGATGCTAGCAGTACCATATGCCAGAGCAGCAATCGCTTGTGCTCCCCCAATGCGGTAGATCTCATGCACACCGCATAGATCGGCGGCTACTAGCGATGCCGGATCAACTGTACCATCAGGAGCTGGCGGCGTACAAACCACAATACGAGGAACCCCAGCAATACTAGCCGGAGTTGCCAGCATATACATCACCGAAGGAAAAGCGCCCTTACCGCGTGGAACGTAGAGACCCACACTACTGATCGGTGTAATCTTTTCGCCAGCCATCGCTCCCGGTGCTACCTGGGTAAACCATTGCTCATGCGGCATTTGGCGCTCATGGAAAGTACGTACATTGTGTATAGCCTGCTCGATTGCGTGATGAACGGTGCTATCAAGCTGATCATGGGCCTGCTCAATCTCCTCGCGACTTACACGTAGTCGGTCCGGTTTCAATTGCACGTGATCGAAGCGCTCTATGAACTCGATAAGAGCCTCATCACCTTTCTCGCGTATAGCTCCTACAATGGGACGTACATACTCAAGCAACTCATCAATGGCAACTTCGGCTCGGCGCAGAAGGCGAGTCCGCTGCTCCGCATTTAGCTTGGATAGTTCATAGACATGTATCATGATTATTTCCTTTAGATAGAGGAACTAAGATTGAATCACCAAAGTATTATAAACGTTCGTTGAGTTTCTGGCGAATCCTTGAGGGAGGAATGAAAAGAATGCGGTAGCAATTCCATCAGGCTTTTTTGTGCTGGTTATATGGATGCGAGCTAGGCAGAGTAATTTCTTTGAAGTGACCTCTCTCTAGCCTGTTCAATGTCAGATCTAAATTTAACTCGGTAAATGCTCGAAGGATGCCATTGCAGGCTCGATCTTTGTGACTGGACAATGCCAGCATAACTAGCTTCGTCTCACGCTGCCGTAGAATGAGTAATTGCTCATCATGCAAGGCGGCATCATCTAATCTCATTTTAGCAGAGATATCAAATAATTTGTAAAAATCGTCCTGATCAATCCAATAGGACTTTGTGCCTTCTGTTGTCTTTAAAAATTCACTGACAATTGCATAATTATCTAGGTCCTTAGCTTCTTCTTTTGTGAGAATGACAATACGCTGCTTTTTAACCAGTTTTTCAATTGCTGAGTTCTCATTTGCACGCATTTGTTGCAAATATGAAAAACTGTGTAGCTGCTTGATCGACCCTTGGTGAATAATCTGCCAGCTTGAGCATTCTCTATACTATTAGAGCAAGGTGTTATGTTGAACTATCGTCTCTTTTAGACTAACACATCTAAATCTTTATTGTCGATAGACAGGAATTACATAAAAACCCCTCAAAATGTGGAAGAAATTTTTGAAACCGGGGATGATTTCTCAATGGGTAACCAATGAATTGCTCATCTTTTTGCGCCGAGCATTTCCAAAAAGCTCCATGACTTGAGGTCGCGTTCGAGGTGGAAGCGCAGTAGACTGTGCGTGGCAGCTTCTACTTCGGCACGCAGTGAGCCATCGAAGCGAAAATGTGGCATCAGGGACCACTCAGTCCTTTGCAGTAAGCGCAAGATCTTGAGCCCATTCATCGAGAGAGCTTGACTCCACAGGTGTGAGCAATTGGGGCAGAGTGCTCCACCCAGGGAAGGATTAAAACCATTCTCGCGCGGCTGCAGTTCTGCTTTACAATGTGCACAAACAAGCAAAACAGGCTCATAACCAATGAATGAGAGTAGATAGATTTCAAAGTAGCGTAGCAGTAATTGTGTACGATCATAGCTCAGGGTTCCATCTGCAATTCCCTGAGTCTTCCTTTGCTGTCCCTCCCATGCGTGTGCTTCCAGTATACGCAATGTCTGCAGCAGCAAATTGTAGACATCCAAATGCTGGGCATCATCCTCAATGAAGCGGTCCACAAGTTCGGCGAGATAAAAACCACAGGTCATGTGCCAGAGCTGATTACGCAATTGGACAAAGCTTTCAATCGACTGGGCCTGGGTAATGATATCAAGATTGCGCCCCTGCGCTATGTGTAGCCGACTATAGCAGAGCAATTCGAGGTGACCAGCCTTTTTACTGATCGGACGTCGTGTACCTTTTGCGATGGCACGTACTTTCCCTTTGTAGGGGGTAAAAAGCGTGACAATGCGATCAGCCTCGCCGAGGTCGGAATGTTTGAGAACGATCGCTTCAGCGGAATAGGTACGTGGTTGACCCATGGGTAGACATCCTGGTGAATATGGTTGGGAATAAGATGCTCTAAAAACGGGAAGAGACGTGACCTGCGCCACGTCTAGATAATGGAGGCGACGAGCGGATTCGAACCGCTGAATACAGCTTTTGCAGAGCCGTGCCTTACCACTTGGCGACGTCGCCGGGAAGGGGAGCGGGAGACGGGGATCGAACCCGCGACTTTCTCCTTGGCAAGGAGATGCTCTACCACTGAGCCACTCCCGCAAATGCGGAGTTCTTGTTCCGCATTTCGTTTGCGTTGTTAAGATACCACGGCTTGGCAGTTTTGTCAACAGGTTTTTCAAAGAAATTCAGGGTTTTGGAGTTTACCCGAAATACATCTTTTCCCTATCAACAGGTGGTGCATTGCGTTTCTTATCGAGTAGTAAACGTGCTTTTCGGGTAAGTTCCAAACCTTTGGATAACCAGACTATTCATTTGACAAGTCAATGGATTGAAAACGTATGAACGTACATTGGCATAAATAAATGCCTAATATGCTGTTGTACTATCATTCAAAGCGCGATACTTTCCGTTATTGTCGCTGTTCAAGGGCCCACCACTGCGACGCACGGCAAAGAAAGTGTCCACTCTACGAAGGAACTCTTCTCTATGTTCTTTAGCCAGTATCCCTAGCTCAAGAAGTTGCTCGATGATCGCTTTGGTGCACCTATGTGCTATTCTATCGATAGCTTGCTTGTATAGCTCATCCATCTTTTTCCTCTATCTAACATCATACCACTAAACTAACGAATAGTATTGGCTATTCGATGCAAAAGCCACGTTCTTGTAGCAAGGCAATAACACGCTCTAGGTTGTCAGGATCAATGCGGATAAGACGAGATTGTTGCTCAACTTCGGGTCCAAGTAAAGAGCGGAGTTCTTCATCAGCTTCCAGATCGTGTAAGACTTCCTCTGTCAAGCAAAGGAGGGGTGCCCGTTCCACCTGTATGTTCTGCTGGGTACCATAGCCGTTGCCCCACAGTTTAAGACGGATCAACAGTGCTGCAGGAATACCACCATCGCAATACTGTTGCAAGAAATGTATGATATACTCAAGTGTCATACCTTCTTCAAGTGCACGATGCACGGAAATCATAGTGATTTTAGATCTCGAGGTCGCTTCGTCGCGTTCACAAAAGCGCTCAGCTTCTGCCACAAGATAGAAGTTGAGGACAGGATAGCATGGTTGCAATATCCCATCATCGTGCAATTGCCATTGTCGTTCACGGGGTTCTGGAGTATCTATTTGCACCGTCTTCTGTGTCGCAGCGTGCAAAGGGTGTGAGGGGTTCAGTTGAGATTGAAACAAATAGCTACGCTGCCAGAGTAAGTTCTGGACGGCAGAAAGTTGTCCAGCATTCACCTGTGCCATCCTGGGAGCCAAGCGGCGCTGGAAGAGCTTACGCGTCTCTTGATCAGCAAATAGGGCATCAAGCAAAGTTTCGTCATCCACTTCAAGCAAGGTTGCATTCGACCATAACTCGATACGTCGGGCCTGACGCTCCCACTCAGCCAACGAATAACTGACATTTTGGGGGATTTCACTGCCTGCTGCTTGCTCCAATATCTCCTGGATCTCCTGTGTGTGCAGACCAGTGGGAATAGCACGTGTCACACTCGACTTGGTGAGGCGATATTGTGCAATATGCTCTAGGCGGACGCGATCGGCGAAGCGATCTAGCTTGACGAGCAGAGCCTCAGAGATGGGGGCCAGCAACACCAGCTCAAAATTCGGTTGGACGATGAGACGCCCCCATGGTTCCTGCGAGATCTCTAGGGGGGCCGTACTCATGATCACCTCGGCTCCTGACGAGATGCGAAATACAGATGGGTTTTCCTCTCGATTGAGTTCTAGCAATCCCAACCAGTACAGTGGTCCGCCAACAACTGCACGAATAAAACTCCCTTCGATCATATGCCATCCCTCACGATGGGTCAACCAGCCGCGTCGTAGCCGGAAGTCCCAACCATAAGGATTACTACTGTAAGAATACCGTTCTGCGCGTGCCCCAAACTGGCGTGGGAACAACAAATATGGTACATGCAACTTGGTATGTGCAATAAAAGCCGTCAGGTCGCACCATACATCCGTTTGTTCTTGCCTGAGACGCTCTACAACTGCTTGACGTGCACGGACGACCTCTTCATGAGCTGGTTCTAGCGGTGCTGGTCCAGGTCGCACATTTACTTCAGAAAGATATAATATTTCATTCCAGAAAGGTGTATCAAGATATAAATGATAGCAGCGGCGTGCTCGCTCAACTAATGGTAATGAAAAGAAGTCTTCGGCAGGGGCTGCGTAGAGTGTATTATGCTTTTCTTGCAGTAGTCCTAGTTTTATTAATAAAAGTCTTATGAATAGCAAAAGAGGAAAGTCACTCTCTATACGTACTTGATCTTTCTGTCCTTGCATCGGCATATGTTCTACCATGTGGCGCAAAGCAGAGCGTGGTAGCAAGCCATTATGTACCAGTGGCAGCCCATCACGCAGCGAGGCCGCGAGCGACCAGTAGAGATAGAGCATGCGTTGCAACGTTCTTGCGCCATCTCCTATATCTGTACTCTGTCCTTCAATAGTTAGGTCAGTATCAATCTGCCGTTTCTGTTGGATAACTGCTCTGATGGCTAGCGGAACAATTAGCACTCCATCAAGCGTACCACTGGTATAATCACGCCCTGCAAAACTGGTCTGTTTGCTCCAGAACACCAGTCCCAATCCCAGGAGATGACGTAGTGCCATCTCAAAGACACCATGGGCATGAGCTGGAGGATATTGTGGGGGTTGCAAAGGCATGTGTGGCAGAGAAGTTTGTGGCGAATCAAGGACAACAGACCCAGCTTTCTTTAGGGGCGTGAGCAAGCCGACACAAGTCAAGTAAAGAGCTAAATCGCGACTATTGGTCCGTCCTCCGCAAGCAACCAGTTCCCGTAAAATAGCGATCTCAAATTCGCCAAGCTCCTGTACTATAATAGCAACAGTATTTGGATTGAAAAGATACCCAGCCAATTCCAGGATAACATCAGGAGAAAGTGATGATGTGGAAGTTCCAGCAGGTGGTTCTCTATTGGAGGCTAGTACAGATAATGGTATACGTCTCGTCTTTACAATCGACTCCAAGTGAGACGTTGGTAGTGCCTGCAAGAGATCAAGATCGCTCTGGTCCATAAAGCTCCTCTTCGTGTAAGAGAGGGAATTGCCCACGTCGCTTAAGATCGTCTATCAAACGTTCTGTTGCTCCTTTTTTGAGTACAAACAGTGTAGGATGAATAGGTTTTACTACCTGATCATCTAACGAGGTTGTGGCCGAGAGTTCGCGCATTACCACAGGATCTGTTGTTTCCAGCAATGAAACTCCTGTGTAAATACGAACGCGCCCATAACTTGCGATCCATTGTTCGAACTGTGCGAGCATTTGGGAAAGAGGACTATTAGGCGAAGTGCCGTTAGTCGCAACGTTTTGTAAGAGCTCTAGTAGCGCTGTTGGGCGATGACCACGACTTAGGGCATTGCCTAGCGATTTTGGCGTCAGGCGGTAGCAGAGACTGCCATTGCGTACCCCGGCAGTTTCGGCAAATGCTTCCAATAACTCAATAATCTGCCATGTTTGCGCTGAGCAAGTGACAAGCAATTCGTTAACATCTACTATTTTTAACGCGTCAGGTTGAGTATCGTAATCCCGTACAGCCACCTCCGTTGGGGGCTCCAATTCATTCAACATCTGACTGGCAAGAGGTGTCAGGCGAAAAGCAAGCAGACTGCCACTTTTCGTAGTAGCTAGATCACAGATACCCCACCAGTGAAGGGGGCCACGTAGGAAATGCTCCAGATAAGAGGCTTCCGCTTGTAGCCAGTCATTCAGCTGTGCAGGCCGTAAGGGATGTCCGTTATCTTGCTCGATCCACCAGTGAGGCGTAGGGAAGAGGTGACTCCGCCGTTGCAGGAAGAATGGGTTTAAGCGATAGACAAAGCGAACAAAACCTGAGAAGCTAATCCATTGGTTAAGAGGGGCTTGAGCCAGCAAGGCAATAATTGTCTGGCGTGCCTCGCTATTCTCTGTATCTAGCTCACCAGTGCGCAGAACAGGTAGATTGAGCGAAGAGGCTCGGCAACGCAAGCGAAGATTATCCTCTTGCAACTCAAAGAGTTCCCCATAAGATGATTGTGCCAGCCAGAGTTCAAAAAGATCGCGTAGTGTCTCGACCCTTGTGGGGCCAAGTAACAACTGGGCTATATCGGGCAAAATTCGCAGAGAAAGCTTTTCCTCATTATCCTGATCGTTATACAGGATATCCGCTAGCCGTAACAAACGGGTGGCGAAGCGCAGAAACTCAGGTGAACGTCCAACAACCTCTTGTAGCGATGAAATGAACATTGCCGAGAGCATATCAGCTGGTGGGGGCAATGGTACAGAGCCATCTGTTGAATGCAAATCGGGTGGGTGAAAGTTAGGAATGGGCATTGTGGCATCTGGCCCTTGCCATCCATCATCTGCTCTGAGCTGATAGCCATCCAGTGCATGTGCAACCAAGAGTAGGTCTGCCAGCAAGGAATATGGTTCACTTAGCTTCAGGATGAGACCAGACTTGTTCTGACCGTCAGCCAACTCATTGAAAGGTGTGATAGGCATCGATACGCGTAGGGCTGCACGGACCTCATGAGGGACATACCAGCCAATATCGAGCGATGAGCCACTTAGTTCACTTCCCTTACCGTTTTGTGCCAAATTATTTAGGCTAGCACGGAAAAGCAAAGCCTTTCCTTGTAACGCTACCAGCGTCCCATGCAACTGGCTATGTTGGCCCAAGGAGAAACGCTGAAATAGTCCGCGCAGATCGGCATCGGTGATCGATCCGCCTGCAAGCGTCAATGCAGCCAAGAGCTGGCGTTGGCGCTTCTCCAGGGTTGTTGCCACTCGGCGCACAGCCTCAGGCTGCTTGAGTTTTTCCAGGATTGCTTCTGCCAGTTGCTGTTTGCCGATCCCATTGGTAGCGATTTCATACTCGCGTGCCATACCACGCAGGTCGCTGAGGCCTAGCTGGGTCAAAATTCCCAGTAGATCTCCTAACAACATGGGTCCGGGTTGACCCCGCTGAATTGTAGTGATCCTCATACTCACCGTCCTCCCACCAGTCAACGGGGAAGGCGTTTTCGTAGCAACTGCATCTGGTTCGGTGTGCATAGCGTTTTTCTCTACCACTTCAGTCCTCTTACGTTCGTGCATGGCTGCATCAGTAGAAGCCAATGCAGAAGGAACAACAATGAAAGTAGCAGGGTGTGTCAGCCGTTGTATCGGTTGCGTTTGGTCTATATTAGCATGAAGTACGCATCCTAGTCAATTTCAGTGAAGGAGAT
>DASYAN010000341.1:0-11288 GCA_036501345.1 Ktedonobacteraceae bacterium | reverse complement strand
AACCGCTATCCCGAGGCTGGCACTGGCAGTTCATACTACTTTGCCGAAGTCGCAATTCTGCACAAGGAAGAACATCGTCATTTTAAATTCGCCCGGTTGACGAAGTTTTTGGTAGGTTGGGCTTCACACCTCTATTACTGGATTTATCCAGGGGTGATGGTCGCTTTCATGGGTAGCCTGATCACCTATATCATTCAGTTCTTTGCACCTGGCTTTGCCGCTACCCCGGGTTTGACTACCAACCTCGAATTGATTGCCATTTGTGTTGCGTTCTCGGCTATTGTGGGAGCTATCGCTTTCATCGGAGTGACAGGCTCGACACTGGCGAGTATTATCATTAATATCATTCAAATAGTAGCACTGGTTGTCTTCTCTATTGTCGCTATCACTTTTCGTTTATCACATCCCTCATACACGTATATTCATCCGAATGTCCTTAGTGTGTTAGCTCCGCATGATGCAAATGGCTTCATTTACCAGGCTACGATTGCTATTCTGCTGGTGGTGGGTTTTGAGTCTGCTACTGCTCTTGGTGCGGAGGCGAAGAATCCCAAACGTGATATTCCGCGTGGCGTGATCCTATCACTGGTTATTCAGGCTGTCATTTTCTACTTCCTGGAGTACTTCGCTGCTAATTTTGTGATGGGCACTTACTATAAGGGGTTTGGTCCTAACGGCAAGCCTGCTACTGACTTTACGGCTGCTAGCGGTTCTATTGCTCCTATCGGTGATCTGGCGAAGATCTTCGGTGGTTCGTTCGGTACAGCTTTTGCTGCCATTCTGGCGATGACTGTGGTTATTGCACTGATTGGCACGTCGTTGGCTTGTCTCAATACGGGTGTACGTGTCACTTATGCTATGGGCAAAGATAAAGAGCTGCCGATCATCTTTGGCTTCTTGCATGGGAAGTACCGTACTCCGCATGTTGGTGTGATTGTACTGACTATCATTTCTGCCATCATTGGTTCATACGGAGTGTTGAATGCCAATAATCTGATACAGGTAGCGGTCGTCTCTAACATTGGTACTTTCATTCTGTATGGTATAACCTGTATCGTTTGCGTTATTGCCTTTGCTAGTGTGCCAGGACGTGGCTTCTTCAATACCCTGATAGCGCCAATCCTGGGTGCAGTTCTCAATATCGCTATGCTGGTCGGAGTAGTCTACTTCGCCATCGTTGGTGGTGATCCTGGTCGCACAAATGTGATTATCGCTGGTGCTTTCTCAATTGCCTGGCTAGTCATTGGCTTCCTCTTCCTCTTCGGTCGTAAGCTCGTTACAGGTGTGGCTGTCTTACATCCGGAGGATTATAAGTCGAAGATGCTAGTTGGATCAGAGACTCTAGCTGGACCAGAAGCTTCAGTTGAATCAGAGCCTCCAGCTATAGGAGGGATTTCTCTGGCTGGCAGCGGAGAGTAAGAGATAAACTCCTGGTAGTTACTTGTGTATGGGGTTTGTCCCTAGCTCTCCCAGGCTAGGGACAAGCCCTATTCTGTGTATTTATCTGGTTAAGGTGTACGATAGGATTTGGATGATTGATCCCTGGTGTTTGTGCCTCTTGTATGCTATACTTGAGGCGCACGGATGCTATTGTCTCGAATTAACATCCTTGGCTTAATGTGAGACGTAGAGGTCTCTGCACTGCGCGTGTGATAAAAATAGGATGTGCTGGGCTTATGAGCGCTGTATATGCATCAGGTGTACAGATTGATCACTATAAAATTATCCGCCAGCTCGGGCATGGTGGTATGAGTCGGGTTTACCTCGCGAACGATCTCCACACTCAACAAACGGTTGTCTTAAAATTCCTCAATGATGATTTGATCGGTAATGTCGCTGTATTTGAGCGTTATAAACGTGAGGCAGAGATAGGTAATCGTATCAATCATCCTCATGTGCAGCACATGCTTAGTACAGATGAAGAGCGCAGTGCAGAGTACCTGGTAATGGAGTACATTAAGGGTCGTACATTGCGTGAGGTGCTAGAAGCATGCAATGGTCAGCCTCTCTCATCAGAAGAAGCTCTCCGGATTACCCTCCAGATTTGTGATGCATTAGCCTACTGTCATGAACAGGGTGTGTTTCACCGCGATATCAAGCCTGAGAATATTATGATTCAGGATGATGGCAACATTAAGATTATAGATTTTGGTGTCGCTTTGCTGCAGGGTGCTCGCCGAGTCACTTGGCGTGGTCTGACTGGGACTGTAGGTACTCCTGACTATATGTCTCCTGAACAGTTGAAGGGTGAACGCGGTATGGCCAGCTCTGACATCTATGCCGTGGGAGTCATTCTCTATGAGATGCTCTCTGGACGTACTCCATTCGAGGGAGAAAGTGCCTTTGCTGTGATGAATCAGCATGTAACTCAGGACCCTCCTTCTATCCTGACTTATAAACCGGATCTCTCTCCCCGACTAGCAACTGTGGTAATGAAGGCTATTCGGCGTGCCCCTGAAAAACGGTTTCGGTCTATGCGTGAGATGCAAGATATGCTGCAGAACCTGGACGCTGTGAAAGCCATTGCCTATGAACCTGATGTCCCACAAGCTCATAGAGCACGCCAGCAGGTTGTACTTGCTACACTGATTGTGATTGCTATCTGCTTAGTAATCATTGCGGTTGGTCTCGTTGCGCAGATTGTGCATAATACTGCTCATTAGCTCTAATACAGATGAAGTTTACATACAGCTTAGCCATTACACTACTTTCTTTTCAGCATGTCTATTTGCAATCTTTTAAGAAGCTCTCTAATGCGTGTGACTTGTGCATTGATTGTTCTGGAACAAAGGTGTGGTATCAACGAGCTGGTTAGCTGCAGGTTTTAGAATGATATTGGTCATTCGTTGGAGGCTGTCCTCACAAGTGGTTAGTGCAGATGCAGGAGAAGCACTCTGCGGGCCCATCCAGATATTGATGCCGTTCTGGGTAGGTTTGAAAAAAGAAAAGGATAGGTGTGTTTTTGGCTAGTGTAAGAAGTATAACCAATAGAGATGTCATTTGCTAGCAAAAATGAGACACTTTGGCAGCACTTTTGGGACAACTTTGACACAAGAAGTGTGCGTTGTTTTCAAGCATCGCCAGTCTTTGTATAATTTGCACATAAAAAACATTTTTTTGCTTATACTTATCTGACAAAGGACCAAAAATAGGTGGAAATATACCTTTTAGAAAACAACAGTATGTGCATTTTTACTATGAAGAAAGCTTGTTAAAAGGCCTAGTTATATGTTATACTCTACTCAAGTATAGTGGGAGGGTTGTCCCCCTTGTGATGAGGCACCTGACTCGGTAGACATAGTTAGGTCAGAGTGCTCTCGCTCTAAGTAGGAACCGTTTCTGTGACTTAGTTACTTATACCCATATACTACGAGTTCTATCATCGGCCCCTCTTGTATGTATCCAAACCAAACAAACAACAATGACCTCGACGAACACCGCTAGTTCGTCGAAAATTTCGGCTCTGGTTGCCTCTTAACGTTGTACGAATAGTTTTTTCCGTGGGGCAATATCGCGTACTACAAACATGCAACTCTAGTTACTTTCCACACGCAATTGCACGAGACTTTTGCCCTGACGGGTTTTTTAGGAGGGCAAGCATGATGCATAAGCATGAAGCCATTGATCCTACGCGTACGATGTATCCACTTTATGATAGCCGTTGGGAGCATGACGCCTGCGGCACAGGCTTTCTGGCACAAATTTCTGGTGAAGCCAGTCACGTGATTGTGCAGACTGCTCTTGAAGCGCTAGCTCGCCTTACTCATCGCGGTGCACAGGATGCTGATACTGAGACATATGATGGCGCTGGCATCCTAACCCAGATCCCTAGAGTATTGTTTCTTGAGGAACTTGATAGGCAGCAAGTCGCTGTTGCCAGCCCTGAAGATTTGGCTGTTGGTATGATCTTTCTTCCCTCCGACAGAGGCACTATTACCACACATTGCCGCCAGATTATTGAACAGACGCTGACCGAAGTTGGTTTAGTATTCCTTGGTTGGCGGACTCCTCCGGTCGATTATAGCGCTCTTGGTACAGGTGCCAGGGAGACTGTACCAGAGATTGCGCAGGTGATGCTTACACGCCCTGCTCACTTTACCTCCGATCATTATGCCAAAATGCTCTACTACGCTCGACGTCTGATTGAGCACAAGTTGTCTGATGATGCGCAGGTTACAGATTGCTACATCGTCTCGCTTTCGCATACGACAATTGTATACAAGGGGCTAATGGCTCCGAAGCAGCTTCCACAGTTTTATCGTGATCTAGCTGATCCTCGCTACACCAGTGCTCTGGCCATTTTTCATCAGCGCTATAGCACTAATACCTTCCCGGCATGGCGGCTGGCGCAGCCGATGCGTATGATAGCGCACAATGGTGAAATTAATACGCTACAAGGAAATCGTAATTGGATGCGATCACGTGAAGGAGCACTGTCTTCGCCTCTCTGGGATGGCCACATCAGCGATCTGGTCCCTGTTTTAAGGTCTGACGGCAGTGACTCCAGTCAGTTCGACAATGTATTGGAACTACTGGCGCATTCCGGTCGCGATGTACTTCAAAGTATGCAGATGTTAGTTCCGCCAGCTTGGGAGCATGATCAAGAATTGGATAGTGCCCAGCGAGCATGGTGTGAATACCATGCTGGTCTGGCTGAGCCTTGGGATGGTCCCGCTGCTCTTGTCTTTACTGATGGCAATGTTGTTGGTGCAGCGTTAGATCGCAATGGTCTGCGCCCTGCTCGTTATATGCTGACTAAGGGAGGGCTGCTGATTGTAGCGTCAGAAACGGGCGTGGTATCCGTGGATGCGGGTGATATTGTCGAGAAGGGCCGCTTGGGACCGGGTGAGATGCTTGCCGTTGATCTGCAGCAGAAACTCTTCTTGCGCAATGCTGAGATTAAGACGGTTCTGGCCGGGCGTCAACCGTACCAGGAATGGATTGAGAAGCATCAACTGCATCTTTCTGACCTTTCTGTGCCAGAGCATAATCTGGTAGGAGAGTCGATAGATACTAATAAGCTGTTTGTGCGTCAGCAACTCTTTGGTTATACACATGAGGATGTTGAGATGGTGCTTCGCCCCATGCTGCAGGATGCGAAAGAACCAACCTGGAGTATGGGCGATGATACGCCTCTTGCTGTGTTGTCTGCTCAGGAGCGCTCATTCTCTGATTACTTTCGCCAACGTTTTGCTCAGGTTACTAATCCGCCAATTGATCCGCTACGTGAGCGTGTGGTGATCTCGCTGGACAGCTTTATTGGTCCTCGCGAAAGTCTCCTCATTGAGGTACCGGAACATGCGCATTTGTTGCATCTAGAGACGCCGCTGATGACCGAGGCTCAATTAGAGGCTGTATGCCAATTGCAGGATGCTCGTTTTCGTTTGTGCACACTTGCGACAACCTTCGATATTGCTGAAGGACCACAAGCACTTGAGGCCACACTTGATCGTCTGGAGCAGGAGGCTATTGCTGCAATCCGTGCAGGTGCAGGTTTGCTGATCTTGAGCGACCGGGGTGCGACGTTACAGCAAGCTCCGATTCCGATGGTTATTGCGGTGGGTGCTGTACACTGTGCTCTGGTACGGCACGGATTGCGTGCACAAGTCTCGCTTATTTGTGAGACTGGAACCGTTTGCGATATCCATCAGATTGCTCTGGTACTGGGATATGGAGCAGGAGCAGTTGTTCCGACACTGGCTCTGACCAGTGTGCGTGCACTGGCAGGTGAGCGTAAGCTAGAGCATTTGACACCAGAACTGGCAGTTGAGCGTTACCTCCATGTTGTCGAGGATGGCTTGTGCAAAGTCATGGCACGTATGGGCATTTCAACGATACGTAATATCATTGGTGCTGGGCAGTTTGAGATTGCGGGTCTAACATCAGCGTTCGTCGAGCGCTGTTTCTCTGGCTCGGCATTCCATCCCGGCAATGTCAGCTATGCTGATGTAGCTGAGCAGTTGATCAAACAGTGTCAAAGGCTGCAACAAGAGATGCCCGATGCTAGCCCACGTCGTCGCAAACTGGTCGACTTGGGGCGCTATCGCTTCCGCCGTGATGCTGAATACCATGCTTTTAATCCACTGGTAATTCGCGCCTTGCAAAAAGCTGCACAGACGGGAAGCAAAGAAGATTATCGGCAATTTACCTCATTCGTCTATAGTCGCCCATCAACGGTCTTGCGTGACCTGCTTTCCTTTGGGCCAACCACTCCTATTCCATTGGAAGAGGTTGAACCAATGGAAGCAATCCGGACACGCTTCGTCGTTTCGGCAATGTCTGTCGGTGCGCTCAGCTCGCAGACGCATCGTACGATTGCATCTGCTATGAATAGTATCGGTGCTCGCAACAACACTGGTGAAGGTGGTGAAGATCCAGCTTGGTACCATGAGACGCTGGAAGGTGCACCTGTAAGCAGCAAAATCAAGCAGGTTGCTTCTGCCCGCTTTGGTGTTACTGCAGAGTATCTGGTTCGTGCGGAAGAGCTAGAGATTAAGATGGCACAGGGCTCCAAACCAGGTGAGGGTGGCCAGTTGCCACCTCTCAAGGTATCACCATTTATCGCCCGTCTGCGTCATACCTCGCCGGGGGTCCCGCTCATCTCGCCGCCACCGCATCACGACATTTATAGCATTGAAGATATTGCCCAACTCATCTATGACCTGCATCAGATTAATCCACAGGCTCGTGTCGGTGTCAAGCTGGTCTCAACTTTTGGGGTAGGCACAATTGCCGCTGGTGTTGCTAAAGCGCATGCAGACTATGTATTGATCAGTGGCCATGATGGTGGTACCGGGGCATCGCCTATCCAATCCATCAAGCATGTTGGTATGCCATGGGAACGTGGGTTGGCTGAGACGCAGCAAGTACTCGTGAAGAACCGATTACGTAAGCGTATCAGGGTGCGTGTTGATGGTGGCTTCAAAACTGGCCGTGATGTCATCATAGGAGCCTTGTTAGGTGCGGAAGAATTTGGCTTTGGCACTGCCGCGTTGGTCTCGCTTGGTTGCGATATGGCTCGTCAATGCCATCTGAACACCTGTCCTGCGGGCATTGCTACGCAACGTGAGGACTTACAAGCCAAGTTCACCGGGCGTCCGCAGTTCCTTATCAACTACTTGACGCTAATCGCTGAGGAGGTGCGTGAGTTGCTGGCACAGTTGGGCTTTAGACGAATGGAAGACATCATCGGGCATGCCAATCTGTTGCAATGTTCCCAGAACGTGGATGTTGATGTCTCCTCATTGCTCACAACCCTGCCGATTACCTCATCACCAGATGCACGCTCGGTTGTGCCTCCATCGCTGGTTGCTGAGCAGTTGCTAGTGGAAGCAGAACCAGCTCTGGCAGGGGAGCGCAGTGTGATTACGCATCACGTTATTCACAACTATGATCGCTCAGTTGGTGTCAGTCTAGCTGGCGAGATTGCACGTCGCCATGGAAATAAAGGCCTGCCCGGTGTGAGTATCACCTGTTACTTCCAGGGCTCGGCGGGGCAGAGCTTTGGAGCATTTTGTGTTCCCGGTTTGCGGCTCATACTCTCTGGGGATGCGAATGACTATGTGGGCAAGGGCATGACTGGTGGGCAAATCGTGATTGCACCGCCTGCTGAGACGACTTTTGCAGCTCATCAAAACACGATCATGGGTAATACGGTTCTCTATGGTGCGACTGGTGGGCAGCTTTTTGCAGCTGGGCGTGCAGGAGAGCGCTTTGCAGTCCGCAACAGTGGTGCTCTTGCTGTTGTCGAAGGTGTTGGTGACCATGGCTGTGAGTATATGACAGGCGGTATGGTTGTTGTACTGGGCGAGACGGGGCACAACTTCGCCGCTGGTATGTCTTCTGGCATCGCTTATGTCCTGGATACCGACAATGTCTTCTCTGGTCGCTGTAACTGTGAGCTGGTCGATATTCAGCGTCTTGGAGATGAGAGGGAAATGGCCGCTTTACGCACTGTTATCGGGTGGCATGCTCGCAAGACGCATAGCAAACATGCAGAAAGTATTCTGAATGCGTGGGAGCAACACTGTAGTTCATTCTGGCGTGTTCTGCCACATGGCACGAGCACCTCGGCGTGCGATTTTGTCGATGCTGGTGAGTATGGCCAAGGGCTACTGAGTGCATCGAACTAGCACTGACTGGATATCGATTGAGCAAACTAATAGTGGAGAATACGCGTTAGTTCTCAACTAGAGAAGAAATTGTGCTACATGCGAGGGAACCTCCAACGAGGTCTTTCCCTCGCATTTCGTGTGTATACCTTTCTACTAATAGGAATAGTCTAGCCAAGCGGAGTGGTATAGCTACAACCTTTGCATCTATTATTCGTCTATCTTATAGAAGATACTTTTTTAGGCAAATTTGTAAGTCAATATTTGCCATGGTGATTGTGTAGCGATGAGTACTCCTCCTAACTATTACGAAGTGCTGGGGGTTGCTGTAGATGCATCCTCCAGTGAGATTAAGGCAGCTTTTAAAAAGCTGGCTTTGCAATATCATCCCGATGTTTATAAAGGGGCAGACGCTCATGAGCGAATGCGTGTAATTTTGCGAGCCTATCAAACCCTGAATGATCCCACGGCGCGTCAACAATATGATGCCCAGCATTCTAAATATGCCAAAGTTCATAGTTCTTCTTCTCATAGCTATGAGTGCAGTACGCCAAATACATTAACACGTGATGCTGTTCGTGCGCGAGCTCAAGATATATCTGCAAAGGCACGCCGTGATCGCCAGCGTTACTATGACTTTCTAGATTTTCCTCCGGGTCAGGCTATACACATCGACCTGATTGATATTGCCTATACTCTCTCACCGACCGAGGCGCGTGAGCTAGTCCAGCAGGGAATGCTACGTGGAAATGCTCCCACAGCAGAGAGGCAGACCTACTTTTGTCATCGTTGCCATCATAGTTGGGAAAAGCAAAGCGCAATGGGTAATCTGCCATCTTATTGCCCTAAGTGTCAGGCCACAGACTGGTCCGAGTTTTTGCTGCTGCGTTGCTTACACTGCTGTGCAGTCTTTGAAAGCGAACAGATTCGTTATGAGATCGGGTCGCATCAGTATGGCAGGAAAGTGCATAGTACTACCACAGGGCTATGTCAGCCCTACGAACTCTTTCCGCTGTGTCCGTATTGTGGGAGTGCTCGTTGGTCTCCTGCTGAAGATGCCCGTATAGGTGAACTGCAACTGCGTATGATGCGGCGTTCTACTAGGTTGCGCTTGGCTGTAATCTGTGTTGTCTTGGTCGTTATGGTGATGGTAGGTGCTATTATGCTAGGGGCTATTCATTGATGGTGTGGTGCTTGGAGCGGGAGATGAGATTAGCTCACAGTGAAGGTGACGTGCGCAGCTAGCAATTTGTCTGTACAAGTGGCTGTTGTGGCCCAATAGATTTCTACGTAACCAGTGCCGGCATTGGACATTGAGTTATAAGAATAAGAGTTATCAAGTTGGTTTTTTTCTACTGCAAATTCATATTGAGAAATATATTGGGTGTTCATATACCACATAAGACATACAGCTCCACCTTGGGATCCCGTATTAAGAGAAAATGTCACATATATTCTTTGATTTGTAGTAAAATTTGTGGCATATTGGGTAGCTTGCCCAGTAGTTTGGTCGATTGCAGTGGCCATGTGTGCATTGGTAATATACTGTGCACCTGGAAAGACTCCAGCTGGTGTTGGTGTGGCTACGGTAGGTGAAGGGGCAATCGTCGCAGGAAGTGTACTCCTTGGACTTGGAGGCGTTGCCTGGGGTGATCCAGTGTTTGAAGACAAGAGCGGTTGAGCCAGGATAGACACAAATGTCAGAATGAGGGCTCCTACTATGAGGCATATGCCTGCCGCACTAAAGCCGATCCGCATGGTTCGTTGGCTTCTCTGGGGGGTTCCCGGATTATATGTTGCCTGCGGAAAAGGATGAAGTGGTGCTGCTGTAGGCTCCCAACCAGGCGACTGTGAAATTGTCTGGGGGGGAGTTGTAGGAAGCCGGTACTGTTCTGAGTACTGCGGAACTTGATGTGGCATCGATTGTTTCTTTACAGTGGGGGAAGGATCAAAAAAGGCGTGGTCTTTATCGGAAGCTGGAGATAACTCCTGTCCTGTTTGAGTCGGTGTCTGCCCGCTATAACCTGCTGGGGCCTCATGGAAAGTAGGAGCGGGATAAGCGTTCCATTGAGCATACGGAACCTCCGCCTCAACGTGCCCTGGTTGCCCATTAGGGCCAGCAGGCGGCATATTCCCCGGCGCGAAAGTACCAGCCTGAGGGAGCAATGTATCTTGCTCAGACCAGCCTTTTCTGGGGGTTCCATTATAAGTTGTGCCACAGCGCGGACAAGTTGTGCGCGATGGAGAGAGCGGTAATCCGCAATTTGAACATCTCATAGAAAAGCAAAACCCGTGTAATAAACACCAATCTTTACTAAGTTTATCACAATATACAACGAAAAAGCTCACTATTTTCAAAGGAAAAGGGTTCCTCTAGGACCTTTGTATATTCTTGTTACTGGGTAGCCGCTAGCGCTCATAGAGGTAGAAAGGTATTGGGCTGAAAAAACCACCAATCGCCCCTGCTGCCTTGACACACCTTGAGGTCATTCGTTATACTCTCTTCAAAGTGGTAAACTAGCGATTGGGCGGAACAGAGCTTATGCTATCAGAACAGACGACGCAGCAGGAAGCCTATCTTGTGATTCAAAAAGGTTCTCTAGTTGGTAAACGTGTTGAATTGTGGAAGAACTGTACTACTATTGGTCGCAGGAGGGATAGCGATATCTTTCTAGAAGATATTGCTGTACATCGTAAGCAAGCCAGCATTATCTACACCTCTATGGGATATGTCTTGCGCGATGATCATGGCAGTGGTGATAGCTTTGTCAATGGATGCCCGGTAACCGAACAGTTGCTTAATAGTGGAGATCAACTACTCTTTGGCAATACACAAATGATCTTTTATGCTAGTGAAGGCACCAAGCCATTCCAACTACCCTCCTCACGGGGGCGTGAACTCCTGATAGGAAAAGCTCCCGAGCACTCATCTAGTGCTATTGCTCGCTTACAATTCGCAAACCCGCAGAGTAGTGTACGCAGCGTCGAAGTTCTACCTGATATGACAATAGGGCGTAGCCGCGAATGTGACATCTTCTTGGAGGATCTGGCGGTCAGTCGCTTGCATGCAACAATCAAAGAGTGTGCCCACGGAGAATATGAGATTGTTGATAATCGTTCAGCAACAGGCACATTTATCAATGGACGCCCAGTCAAACGTCATAGGCTCCAAGAGGG
>DASYAN010000340.1:0-10517 GCA_036501345.1 Ktedonobacteraceae bacterium | reverse complement strand
GGAGCGTGGGCATAATGTTGAGGTGTTGGATGGCGACGAGGTGCGTACCCATCTCAGTAAGGGCCTAGGTTTCAGTAAAGAAGATCGCGACACAAATATTAAGCGTATTGCTTTTGTCTCTAAGCTGCTCACCCGCAATGGAGTAGCCACTATCTCAGCAGCTATTGCCCCGTATCGTGAAGCTCGCGAGTGGGCGCGACAAGAGATTGGCAATTTTGTCGAAGTCTACGTCAAGTGCCCTCTGGAAGTCTGTCGCCAGCGTGATGTCAAGGGTCTCTACAAACTTGTTGACGAAGGCAAGATCAAAAACTTCACGGGTGTGGATGATCCCTATGAAGAGCCGGAAAATCCCGAGGTAATTGTCGAGACAGGTAAGGAGTCGATCGAGGAAAGTGTGCAGAAGATCTTTGCCAAGCTAGAAGAATTCGGTTACCTTGCAGATGAGTTCACGGATGTGACAGATCAACTGACCGCTACGGTATCTCGTTGATCTTGATCTATATGCCGATAAAAAGGAAAAGAGAGCATGACGGACGAATTGATCGCCCCTCACGGAGGAGTGCTCAGGGTCAACCAAGCTAGCGCAGCTGAGCAGGTGGAATTGCAGGAACGTGCCCTGAGCTTGCCGCAGATTACTATTGGTTCACGCCAGCTTGCCGACTTGGAAATGCTGGCCATTGGTGCTTATAGTCCACTAAGTGGCTTTTTGACACGCACAGACTATCTCAGTGTCGTGAACGAGATGCACTTGAGCAATGGCTTGCCCTGGAGTATTCCGATTACTCTTGCAGTAACCTCTGAGCAAGCAGCTGGTCTACAGGAAGGATCGCAAGTTGCCCTGGTCGATGCACAGGGTGTGTTGCAGGCGGTACTGACCATCGAGGAGAAGTATAGTTACGATAAGCAGCATGAGGCAAGGCAGGTCTATCGAACGGAGGAGGAGGCGCACCCGGGTGTAAAGGTTGTTTATCAGCAGGGTGATGTGCTGCTGGGTGGTCCAGTACGTGTTGTGCGATTGCCGCAGCAGACCTTTGCGCAATATCGCTACACACCAACACAATCACGCGCACTCTTTCAAGAGCGGGGCTGGAAACGTATCGTGGCTTTTCAGACGCGCAATCCTGTCCACCGTGCTCATGAATATATTCAGAAGTGTGCTTTGGAGACTGTGGACGGGCTCTATCTGCATCCTCTAGTGGGCGATACCAAAGGCGACGATATTCCAGCCGATGTCCGTATGCGCTGTTACGAAGTGCTGTTAGAGAACTATTATCCGGAAGATCGCGTGATCCTGGGTGTGCTGCCTGCTGCGATGCGCTATGCTGGTCCTCGCGAAGCTATTTTCCATGCTTTGATGCGCAAAAACTACGGCTGCTCACATTTCATTGTGGGACGAGATCATGCTGGTGTCGGGAACTATTACGGCACCTATGATGCCCATTACATCTTCGCCAATTTCGATCCCGCCAAGTTGGGTATTACGCCAATGTTCTTTGACCATACCTTCTTCTGTCGTGTCTGCGATGCCATGGCATCGAGCAAGACTTGCCCGCATGATCGTGAGCAGCATGTAGTTCTAAGCGGTACCAAGGTCCGCCAACTGCTACGTGACGGAGAGATTCCACCACGCGAATTCACACGTCCCGAGGTCGCGAAGATCTTGATTGAGGCCATGCGCGAGACCGTGGCATAATGATCTAGGTGTTATGAAAAAGTTGGGCAAGATGCATCATTATTCAAGGTGCTCATGCCCACTTTTTTTTCGTCTATGATAGCTATTTCTCATCTCTATTTTAGTTCTGTAAAGCCGCCTGGGAAGGCAATTCATATATTGATATCATCCGATACCTGACAGAATTTACCAATGCTAACGATTACTGGACCAAGCTCAAAGCACGCGCTAAAACAGAGGGCTTCGAAGAGACACTCAACCAGCACGATCCATGAGGGCACGTTTGATATTTCGATTCAGGCCCATAAAAAATATAAGCTTGTACCGACGAGGGCAAATCTTCGTGATCATATGACTCACCTTGAGCTTGCATTAACTTCGCTTAGTGAAGCTACAGCTATCACATTGCACCAGGATAGGGAGAGCCACGGTTTTAGTGAGCTTAAACAGGATACTGTTGAAGCGGGAGAAGCTGGGAAAGAGGCTCGTGAGGGAATAGTAGCTAGAGCGCCACGTAGCTGTGTGGCGCTTTTTCATATCTCCAACTTCGAAGGTTCACTCAGGTTTCCAGTCTAGCATGCATGTGGCCTTGCTATGATCGAAGTAGGATATACAGTCGCTCTAGTTGCACTCTCATATAGAATTGGAGTTCGTCTGCTTTTTGCATCAGGTCTAGTAGGAGTAGTATGGCAGTCTCATCGTCGGTCGCTACGAGGCTCAGGAAGTGGGGTATGATCTTGCCGAAAATGGCACTGGTATGCTGTTGTAGGATGTTAAGCGCTGTATCTGCTTGTTCTAGCGTAGGCATAACTGTTGGTAGATCTGCAAATTGGTCTACAAAGATGAGTCGCTGTGCATTGCTTTGTTGCCAGCTATGGAGCTGTTCGTTTAGTTGTGCAAGGGCATGGTCCTGTATGGTGGCAGGATGTTCTGGCAGCTGTGCATTGACTTCCTGGGTTGTTGGTATAAGTGAGCCTCGTGTTCGGCTGGTATTCTCCAGGGTCACTAGGATCGCGGGTATTGTGCAGTTGAGCAGGTGACAGAGTGATTTTATACGCTCGAAGAGACTTTCAATGGCTTGCAGTTGATCCCAGATGCAATAGGTTATGACAATATCTCGTGCTTGTCTGGTATTGGCTGTTAGGTCGGGCAAGATATTCTGGTAGAGTCTGGCACTGCAATAGAAAAGATGGCGCAAGCAAAAAGTTAGTGTCTGTATGTCGTTGGCATCGACGCATCCATGGAAATAGGAGCACAAAGTCTCAAAGAAAATGGCTAGTTTGGCACCATCGCAGGATTGATCTTGTGGGGACGGAGTACTCCAAGCTGTAGTAGTGTTATGGATAGGGGTGATATCCGTTTCCGTGGGTGGGTCTATTGTGGTTATTGGTATATTAATGGTAGTGATGCTTGCGATGGCATCAGTTGGAGCTTGCAGGGTGATGTTGATAGTATTCTGGGTGTTCATCCTCTTCCTCCACATCCGCTAAAAATTCTACTATATATTATTATACTCTCTTGTCAATGAAACATAAACAATATCGTTGAAACACTAGGTCCCAGTGCGCTTCTGGGAGGCAGCAAATTGTGCTTTCTCATCAATGGGATAGACTTCTCGGCGGCTGTGTCGAAGATCTTGCAACAAGGAAGGCGGCTCTACGTAGCACTTATGCATGGTATAATAGCTGAAAACCCACCGCAATTTTTTCAAGTTTCCGATCATCATAAACTGGACAACTGTACCTGTGCCAGGCAGTGAGGAGTACACGTTTTTATGCAACTGTTAGCAAAGATCATGGGTGATCCCAATAAGAAGGATTTGAAGGCTATTCAGCCGCTTGTTGATGAGATTAATGAGCTTGAGCCGAAGATAAAAGAGCTCACTGATGAAGAACTAAGTGCCAAAACTACAGAGTTTCGTTCACAACTTTATCTCTATCTTAAAGGTGGCTTGGTGTTGGAAGATGAGCTGGTAAAGCTTTTTCGTGAAGCGTTGAATGAGGTCGAGCCACTTGCTACAGAGTGTAGCGATGAACAGTTGCACGCGGTTGTGGCTGAATTTCGTCGGAAACTAGAGCGCCATGAGCCAGAAACAGCTCTGAAAGACCGTTTACCGAATATATTGTCAGAATGTTTTGAGCAATCGTACGAAAAGCTTTATCCTCTACTGATTACTCAACGTGTCAGTATGGCTATGAATCAGGCCGAAGAGCGTCAGCAGTGGCTCGGTGAGCCTAGCAATTTGAAGCAGGTTGCGCTAACGTTGCTCAAGAAAGTTGAGCCAGCACTGCAGGAAGTCGATAGAGAATTACTGGAAGATGCCCTGGTTGATGTCCAGCAACGCCTTGAAGATGGAACAGCTGGTGGAACCCACGAGCATTTGGAACAACTGCTGACCGCTGTCTTGAAGCAACTGCAGCCTGAAATTGTCGCGATCAGGGCTGATGCGATGGACGAATTGACCTCAGCGATGGCGAAACGCTATAAAACAGGTAAGACGCTTGAGGATTTGCTCCCTGATGCCTTTGCTGTGACACGCGAAGCTGCTTGGCGTAAGATTAAGATGCGCCACTATGATGTGCAATTGATAGGTGGCACCGTTCTGCATCAGGGCAAGATCGCTGAAATGGGCACTGGTGAAGGAAAAACGCTGGTGGCGACGTTGCCTGTGTACCTGAATGCATTGACTGGTAAGGGTGTGCATGTGGTGACTGTCAACGACTATCTAGCACGACGTGATGCCGAGTGGATGGGGCAGATCTATACATTTCTCGGGCTGACGGTCGGAGTGCTGGTCAATGCCGTTGATCCACAGGCTCCTGAGCGTCGTGCAGCTTATCAGGCGGACATCACCTATGGGACCAACAACGAATTCGGCTTTGATTACCTGCGTGACAACATGGTAACTTCCCTTGATCAGATGGTCCAGCGCCAACTATACTTTGCCATTGTTGACGAGGTCGATAACATTCTGATTGACGAGGCTCGTACACCGCTGATTATCTCCGGCCAAGGCGAGGAGTCTACCGATCATTATGTGAAATTTGCACGCTGGGCCAAGCAACTCAAACAGGAAACTGATTATACCGTCGAAGAGAAGACGCGTGCCGTCATGTTAACTGAGTCAGGCATTGATAGGATTGAGCAACTGGCGGGCATTCAGAACATCTATGATGAGGCCAATATGGACCTGACGCGCTATATGGAGAATGCCATTAAAGCTCAGGTCACCTTCAAGCTTGATAAGGACTATATCGTCAAGGATAACGAAGTCATCATCGTTGACGAATTCACTGGGCGTCAGATGTCAGGACGCCGCTATAGTGAAGGGTTGCATCAGGCCATTGAGGCCAAAGAAGGCGTCAAGGTCCAGCGTGAGAATCATACTCTGGCCACGGTCACCTTTCAGAACTACTTCCGCTTATATGAAAAACTGGCAGGTATGACTGGTACTGCCCTCACCGAAGCTGAAGAGTTTCATAAAATCTATGAACTGGATGTGGTTGTCATTCCCCCTAACAAGCTGAGAATTCGCCAGGACTTGTCGGATCTGATTTACCGTAGTCAAGAGGCGAAATTCAGGGCCGTTGTCCAGGAAATCAAAGAACTCTATGAGACACGCCAGCCAGTGCTCGTGGGTACCACCTCAGTTGAGATCTCTGAATATCTCTCGCGTATGCTCGAACTAGTGGGTATTCCTCACAACGTGCTCAATGCAAAATATCACGAGCATGAGGCGCATATTGTATCACAAGCGGGACGTAGTGGTGCTGTGACTATTGCTACTAACATGGCTGGTCGTGGTACCGATATCTTGCTGGGTGGTAATCCAGAAGGGTTTCAGGAGATCCTTCTGCGCAAACATGCCGAACGTATTGACTATATCCGTGATATGCCGGAACAGACTGACAATGAGCGAGCGGAGAAGGAAGAGGTCATCCAGGAATATATCGCGAATATGACTGATCAAGAGAAGGACGAGCTCTTCCAGCAGAAGATACGCGAATGCAAAGAGGATCATGAGCGCGTGGTTGAGTTAGGTGGATTGCGTATCATTGGTACCGAGCGGCACGAATCACGCCGTATCGATAATCAGCTGCGTGGTCGTGCAGGACGCCAGGGAGATCCTGGTTCGTCGCGCTTCTACTTGGCCCTTGATGATGAACTGATGCGCCGTTTCGCTGCTGACCGTGTCGCGGGTATTATGGAAAAGGTTGGCATGGAGGAGGATATGCCTCTGGAAAGCAAGCTTGTCTCGCGCTTCATCGAGAATGCACAGACTAGGGTTGAGGGTTACAACTTTGATATCCGCAAAAATGTTGTCGAGTATGACGATGTGATTGCCAAGCAGCGCGAGGTAATTTTTGCTGATCGGCGGGCCGTGCTCGAACATGGCGATATGCACGAGCGCATCCAGGAGATGATCCGCAACGAAATCGGCAAAGTGGTCGATAGCTGTATCCCCACATCTATGCTTTCCGAAGAGGAAGAGTTAGAGACGCTCTTCAAAATCCTGGAGACGTGGGTGCATGTCCCGGAAGAGGCGATCCCCGAGAATATTCATGCCATCACGCGTGAGGATATCAAGCGCCAGATGGTTGATCTAGTGAGCGAGCATTATGAGGAACGCGGTAAGCAATTGAGGAACCAGGCTCGTGCACAGGGAGCGGAGGATTTAGATCTGCAGCGCGACTTCGAGCGTACATACCTGCTACAGACCCTCGATCGCCTATGGATGGATCACATCGACGCCCTGGACCTGATGCGGGCAGGTATCAGCTTCCGTGCGGTTGGGCAGCGTGATCCCCTGGTAGAGTTTAAGAATGAAGCCTTCCTAATGTTTGACCAATTGAAGGCCGCGATCCAGCACTACACCGTCGATGCCCTGCTCAAATTGCTGCGAGACGAAGTCACACTAACAGTTCAACGACCTGAACCTCAGCGTAAAATACCGCGAAATCTTCGAACCAATGCTGATGAACTGGCCCAAGTGAGCGGCCAAGCCAAAAGCGAGGTCTCTAGCGAGCGAGGCAAGGCTACACAGAGTCGCAAGAATGGTGCAGGCCATCGCCCTCGTAGCGGTTCTGGCGGACGTAATACAACGGCAGCATCCCACTCCCACTCCAATGGAACGACAAAAGTGGGTCGCAACAATCCATGTCCATGTGGTAGTGGCAAAAAATATAAGAAGTGCCATGGTGCGTAAAAAAGAATATGTTCCTGTGAACGCAGGGATATAATTTCTTCATAGCTCATGGGGAAGAATAGCTGTACTCATCGTATAATGCGCACCGTGCTGCGAAGCAATAGGCACGAGTGCGCATTTATTGCTGTTAAGTTGTCATGGCTCTGTCGCCTAGTTGTCAAAGAATTTCATTGAAAAAAGCCCTGCTCTTGGCTATACTTAAAGTGCAAGGTCAAAGAGAAACATACACTCTCCAGTGTTTCTCTTGCAATCGCTTCGTAAATATTTGTAAAGTGAGCGTATATGCTTTGCATGTCTCGTTCTTCCTCCCTCCTGGAAAGGCATGCAAACCTGTAGTACAGTGTACTCATAGATATTAGAAGATTAACAGTTGATAGACTTTCTACTTAACTGTTAATTGGAGCCAAAATTCTTCGAGCGTAAGCGTATATACTATGAAACAAAACATCTAGTAAAAAGGTTGGTAATAAATATGTCAAATCAGAGTAGTGGCTATGACGATCCTAAAAATTTAAAATTGCATCGAGAAGTAAGAGAAAGATCGAATTCTTCTCCTATCAGTCCTAAAGATTTCGTTCGTCTGCAAGCCGAGAGAACAGAGAGAACAAAGAGAGCAGATGGAATTGAAAAATCAATGGCAAGACAAAAAGAAGCCCAAGAACAAATAGACAAACAGTTAGTAAATGGAGAAAATAAAGATATCGACTCTCCTGACTCTCCTTCCATCAGAACTAAAGGGTATGAAGATATGCGTGCAAAAATACTTCAGGCAGCTGAAGGTCGAATGAAGGAAAATGCTGTACCTGACAGTCTTAATGTGGAGCAGGGTCTCTCGCGGGAGAGACAAATTGAACTTTCAGAACGGTTTTTAAGGGAACAAAGGGTAATAAGACATTCAATGCAAAAACCCTTAGTTGATACCAAACCCGAGAGCGACAGAAGTATTCCTGTATCAGATAATACCAATGTGCCCACATACAAGCGTGAAATCGAGCAAATACAAGAACTTATAGACACTGAAAGAACAGCTTATGCCTATTTTAATCCTAAAGAAGGATCAGTCTATATTACTGATAAACTGGAGAATGCACAAGCAAAATTTAGAAACGATGCTATAGCTAACCTTGAACCGGGTTATCAACTTAATGGAATACGACGTGTTGATTTGGAATATGCCAAGATGGGGGTAGAAGACGAAAAGTATGGATTAAAGCCTGAACTGGATATTACTGCGCCGCAAGTAGAGAACCTTCACGATAAGAAAGCTGAGGGTGAGTTGAAAATTGGTGATCAGGATACAAAAGCTAATAGTGATCAGAAGTTGACTTCAGTTAAAGACTTTGTAGGAGCTGCCAATGCTGATAAACTTCCTGTATGGATGCAAAAGGAGGATATTCACATTGAAGATTTTATAGAATATCGGGACAATAAATCTCTTACACCTCAGGAGTTTATGCAACTTGCCCAAAATAAACCTCTTGAGCGCGAAAGTATACCAGCTGATCCTGATGCATGGAGAAATAGATTTAATCCTGAAGATTTTAGAGACTTTGACCAAGATAAACCTTTTGAGCATGAAGTAGTAGGAGAAGCTCAGGAAAAGAAAAGTTTTGCCGAAAATGAAAAAGAATACATTGCGCGTAAAGATAAATTAGATGAAATATATGGAAAAATTGAGAAATTAGGTGCAAAAAAAGCAGTATCCGAAGAAATTGCAGATAGGAAAGAGAGAATTGATGCTGACCTTATTCAACTTGATGCTATGTATCAGGTAAAAGAAAAGACAACATCACAGGAGGTAAAGGATAGCTATGATAGATTTTATAAAGAAAAGTTTAAAGATCTGGAAGAGACAATTGAGTTTATGCAAAAAGCACTTGACCAAAGGTCGTAGGCAAGACATACCTGCTTCTTCAAAATTTGAATCAAAAGAGGATTTTGTAGGTTCGGTTGAGAGTGTACTGGGTAAGAAAGGTGATACTGGCAGGACTAGGCACTTTAGTGAAAAAGTATATGGTGATTTAAAAGCAAAAGGAGTAGATGAAAATCGTATGCGTCTAATCATGGGTGTAATAAAAGAAAATAAAGAGGATATTACGACATGGTTAGAGGATGGAGAAAAGACAGAGAGTGATATGAAGGAAGCTAGCCAATGGCTAATGAATCAGGTGGATCGGCGTTTACAGCGTCGAAATGAGCCATTTGCAGATGCAAGACGGCAGCTCGAAAGAGAAATGGGGCTACGGGGAACTGGCGAAACAAGGGCGTGAGAACAAGATGTGCAGGTCTCCCAAAGTATGCAACAATAGTCAAGGCTCAGTTGGGTTCTGGAGGATTGCTGTCCCTTTGCTCGTCCTACTTACCATAGTCGGATTATAATTAATCCCTGTCTTTTATCGACTTTTTTTGATCGCCAGAGGAGCGAATTGCTACCATTGAGGCTGTGAAACAGTCTGCAAGGGCAATTCGCTCTTCTAGTCATTTCATAAAATTCATTTGTAAATTGTTGGTAAAAGATACACATTGATATTAGGAATTATCAAGTTATTGAAGCAATACAGGCTTTCTCTTCATGACAGTAATGAGGTGCCACATAACCTCATCGTAGCCACTCAGATCTTTGAGCCGCTCATCTAAGATACCTATGTGTATCACTCGTACCCTGATGGACTGACGCTTAGATATGCGACGAGCCGACTGAGAGATAGTCCGTTTCCACTGCCCATGTTCGGTGCTCATTCGCATTTTGCATACATTTATCTTCTTTTGATCTTTTTGTTCTTGCATATTCATCCTATTTGACTCTTTGTTTCTATTATAAAGGAGATGTTCTACGCACTGCATACATTGCCGCTAATCCACCTCTTGATAAGCATATAGCAGTCTACTCTGTTAAGGATAGCTAATTGGGCAGTTTTTTTCTAGGGGGAAGAAGGGACAATTTCTTATCTTTTATTAAGGATTGGACTCCTAGCTAACCTCGAGCTTTGCTTCTCTGATAGGCCAAAACTTCTGTAAATCGCTGTAATGCGGGACAACAGGACGTTTTACAGCACTGGGATAACCTGCTAGAATATGTCTACTAACGGAATATCGCAGGCAAGACTTCGGTAGAGAAAGAGCTAGTATGAACGATTACGATCTCATTGCACCTTTTTACGATATTGAACATGCTCACTTCAGAGAAGATCTGGATATGTATAGCAACTATGCCGAGCTGTGCGGCGGCAAAATTCTAGAATTGGCTTGTGGTAGTGGACGTGCCCTTCTCCCTCTGTGCCAGGAAGGGTATGAGCTCACGGGAGTTGATACTTCTGCCGCAATGCTGGCTATCGCACGACAGCGTCTGCAAGATGAGGGATTGATGACCCATTGCCAGCTCGTGCAGCAAGATATGTGTGCACTACACCTGGAGCAGAAATTTCGTCTGGCCTTTATTGCTCTCGGCTCCTTTGCACATATCACCACGCGCAAAGAGCAGCAGCGAGCCTTGGCCGCTATCCGTGCCCACTTAAGCATTAGTGGTACTTTTATTCTTGATATCAGTAATGCTGACGCACGCTATATGGAGGAACTAAGCGGGCAGATGCTACATTTGGGGACATGGCAAAGCAATCCTGAGCTTATTGTACCCATATG
>DASYAN010000339.1:0-3858 GCA_036501345.1 Ktedonobacteraceae bacterium | reverse complement strand
CTAACGTCTCGCAAGCCGGCTCATCAGAGCCATCGTCTGCTTCTACCGATTATGGAACTCCCCCTCCACAGCCAGAATATGCAGAGCAGTCATATGCTCAATCAGCTCCTCCTCCACCTAGTCTTCCACCCACTCCCGACCAGATTGGTGTGCCTCAACGGCGCAAGGGTCGCATTGGTCTCTGGATTGCCATTGCCATTATCGTTGTACTCGTTATTGCTGGTAGCGCATGGGGGACGTTCTCATACATCAATCGCTCAACGCCTACCAAAACACTCCAGGCCTTTTGTACTGCCTTCCAAAAAGGGGATGCGCAAGGACTCTATAATGTGTTGTCAAAACATGCGCAAGGGGAAGCAAGTGTTGATAAGCTGAAAGCTGTATTTGAGTTCCTTCAATACGCTGGTGGTATTCAGAGCTGCACGGTTAGTAATGTACAGAATAATGGGTCAAAGGCTACTGGCGATGTGTCTATGAATTTAAAAGGTACCAAGCCTGGTCAGCCTTACCCAGAACATCTAATCAATGATGGAGGAACCTGGAAGGTGGATGACTACCAAAATTCAGGTGGTTAGATAGGCAAAACATCTCGCTTGCCCCACTCAATATCGGTCTGATAGTTGCTCAAGACCTGTAGGTTGAATTACCCGCAGATTGGCAAGACCATTCTAGAGAAGCACGAGACGAGGCTGTCTCGTGCTTCTCTATGGAATCAGCTGGGTACGACAGTAAAGATAACCTGCAAACTGACATCCTGAGTACTCTGCGGGCTATCAAAGTTGATAGTAGCTGTATAAGTTCCGGCATCCAGTGAGCCAACTTGCGCTCTGACTGTAAGGACTTGAGACGCAGGAGCTTGGATCTCTCCCGACATCTGATCAAGGTATAATCCAGGCGTCTGATCTTGGCCCCAGGAAGCACGCCAGGAAACTTGTCCCACTCCCGTTGTTATCAGGGTTACCTGTGCCGAAATGGTCTGGTCAGAGCCTTCATCAACCGAACCAAGTGTGACAACAGTAGGCGCCACCATGCTTAACTCCCCATCGGATATGGCTGGTATGTTTGGGGTCGGGGTAGTTGTAGGTGTTTGCTCTACCTGATTGAGCGCAAAAGAGACCACGGCATGACGTAGACTCAATCCCTCTAGAGCCTGAATCGTATGTAATCCTGGCTGCCAATTCGTTCCCACTGGAATAGTTACATCGAATGTACCATCATTTCTAGCCGTAACCGTATTAGCTGTATCGATGTAATAAAGGGGCTGTGTATTATCCAGCGTTAATGTAATTGTATCGTCAGGAATGAAATTGCTACCAGAGAGATGGATTTGTCTACCCGAAGAAACTTGCGTGTCGCCCTTTATTGCTATTGATGGGACCAGAATCGTCTGACCAACAGCAATCAGGCTAGTGATCACTAACATGAGCACGAGCAGAATTATCAACCATGTTACCCAACCAGAGCGAGCTGTATGCTTCTGCGATTTCTGTACATGCATATATGGGGCAGGTGACGCCAGAAGTGGTGGTGAGGCAACAAATGGCGGGGCCTGCTGCGTCACATCTTGCTGTGGTAAGACCAATGGTCCTTGCATTGCCAGAGCTGGCAATACCAAAGAATTGTGCCCCATCGGTTCTGTGGGTGCTCCCCCACCAACATGGGCAATGCTTGACCAGTCAGCTTCTATGCCACCATGAGATATTGGCTTCGTAGGATCAGCATCCGCTAAAGCATCTACTCCCTGCACCTCATCAGCAGAAAAATGGTCAGCTAGTGCTACTTTACCAACTTGGTCCGGCGGCTGGTTGGTTGACAAAGCAGAAAAGGCATCCGCTTTTTGGAGGCTATCTACTCTGACAGATGCCTGCAAGTGACTTGCCTTTTTGTCTGCACTGGCGGTACTGTTCAGCGTTTGTCCGCACACAGCACAGAATCTTGCTGTATCAGGTAGGGTGGCTCCACAAGCGCAACAAGTATGTACCGTCATTACAATCCTTCCTACGGTTTACTCAGATATATACACCATCTGAACACCAACAATGGCTATATGAAGGGCAAAGTGCCTATCTTGCCCTTATAGAATGATTCTAGCAGGTATGAGGAAGGTTTACAAGTAGGAATATGGTATGGACTTATTGATTGCACCAATCTCATCCGTACACAAACTCCCGTTTTCTCTTTTGTTTGTGGTAAGATAGACGACAGGTAGCTCGTTTGCTTGGATTGGATATGTTGTAACCATGAGTAGAAATTTCATCGTATTTCAAGGCGGAACTCTTGTTATTTATGGAGATAAGGCGACTAAGCAAGAACCTTTGCCTCCTCCATTTCGACTGATTAAAGAACGCTTCCGGTGTGAAGGCTATCGCTATAGTCACGTGCAACCCATTCTTGAGAGCCGAGGCATTCGCGATCAAGTTCCACGTTGGGAGCCGCTCGATCTTGCCCTCTGTGACCCCCGTGAACCACATGCCTATCAGCTTGAGGCATTAGAAGCCTGGGAATCTCTATCTTGTCGAGGGAGCATTGTACTGCCAACGGGAGCGGGGAAAACATTTTTGGCTATTCAAGCCATTGATCGTGCAAAGTGTTCAACGGCTATTGTATGCCCAACGATAGATATTCTCCATCAATGGTATAGGCGAGTATCGCACAGTTTTCATACTGAGATTGGTGTCTATTATGGTGCAGAAAAACGCGTTCTGCCCATCACCATAACAACCTACCATTCTGCTGGTGATTTGTTTGCTGAATATGGGAATACATTCAAGTGTATTATGCTTGACGAAGTGCACCATGCACCTGCTCCTTCCTGGGGAGAAGCTATCATTATGGCTCCTGCTCCAATGCGGCTCGGTCTGACTGCGACGTATCCCACTGAGCAGGAACAGATGCTAGCCGGGCGATGGAGAGTTGATGATCTGGTAGGTGGACCACTTGTCTATTGCAAGCAGATTGAGGACTTGCTTGGAGAGCAATTGGCACGCTATCGAACTCAACGCATCCGAGTCGTCTTAACCAAAGAGGAGCGGCAAGCTTATGAGACAGACTATGCAATGTATATGCATTTCGTTCGTGAACGGCAGCTTATCAGAAGGTATGGAGCTGATTGGTTCAAAGAACTCATGCGTCTTTCTGCAATGGACTGCCAAGCACGTCAGGCCTTGCTTGCACGTCAAAGAATAGGACGGCTCCTTGCTGGATGTCAGGGAAAAATGGAGGTTCTGGAGACGCTTTTGCAAGAGCACGTGACAGATCAGGTACTGGTATTCACGGAATCGAACGCCTTGGTATATAAGCTTTCACAGCAGTACCTTATTCCTGCAATTACACATGAGACATCTGCTGATGAGCGAAAGGATATTCTTGACGGTTTTCAAGCCAAAAGATATCGAGCCATTGTTACATCGAAGGTTCTCAATGAAGGGATTGATGTGCCCGAAGCGAAAGTAGCCATCGTGTTGGGAGGAACATCTGGTGCCCGCGAATATATTCAGCGACTAGGCAGAGTATTACGAAAAGCAGAGAATAAGGAGGCGCTACTTTACGAGGTGCTCGTTCGAGGAACCACTGAAGAGGGCAAGGTGCAAAGACGGCATGCCCGACAAGACGTGGAGGTGTCATGCTAACAGCCGATCTCATCAGACCACGTTTACAATGGGTGGGCAAAACTCTATCTGTCAAGATGGTTGACGAGCAGGATACCTCTGCCTTGCGTACAGCACAGGATCTTCTCACTTTGCTTCAAAGTATGGTCGGTCAGTCCCTGGCAGCTTTTCAAACAGCTCTTGAGCAGTATGAAGGCGATCGCATCGATTACCTGCTCATACGTGGATTGGCAAAAATCCTGCTTGATGC
>DASYAN010000338.1:0-13145 GCA_036501345.1 Ktedonobacteraceae bacterium | reverse complement strand
CAGACCAGACAGAAGCAAGCAATAGATCTCCCTGGATTGTCGCAGCCTCTGACAACAATACATCACAGCCAGTTGTTCCAGGAGCAGAGCACCTTAATTGTCAGGCATGGATGCTCGATGAATTACAGACCGAAGGGATCGATGACCGCCCACAATGGTACCCAGATAGCAAATCACTTCTCGTCCCTGTGCAGGAGCGCGGCCAGGTACATCTCTATCGCCTGAATAGAGAAAACCAGACCATTCAAAAACTCACTTATGGGAATGGACGTTATGCAAGTCCACAACTCAGCAAAAATGGACAAATGATCACGGCAGTACGCATTGACTGGTTTACGCCTGGTGACGTTTGGAGTATGGATAGCACTGGCAATAATCAGCGCAAGCTTACAAGGATTAACGATGCTATCCTGCAAAGCCATTCGCTCATCCGACCCAAACGTATTACCTGGCAGAGTTTTGATGGCACAGCTATTGAAGGATGGCTATATCTTCCACCCCAGGCAGGACAGACAAAAATTCCTCTCATTCTAGTCCCTCATGGAGGCCCCTCACTGGCCTGGAGCGATAGCTATGTCCACGAATTCCAGGTCCTGGCAGGACGTGGCTATGCAGTACTCGCACCTAACCCACGAGGAAGCACTGGCTACGGTGAAGCATTTTGCCATAAGGTGCTCAACGATTGGGGAGGTAATGACCTGCAGGATTTGATGACGGGGATAGATTATGTCATTGCCAATGAGCCAATCGACGAGCAACGCCTGGGCATCAGCGGCTTCAGCTACGGCGGATACATGACCAACTGGGCAATCACCCAAAGCAACCGCTTCAAAGCCGCAGTCAGCCGCAACGGTATCAGCTCCATCGCCACCACCGCCTTGCTCTCCGACCAGACAGTCTGGGTCAAGCAAGTGATGGAAGATGAAGCACTGCAGTGTGACCGCTCTCCACTTACCCTGGCCGACCACATCACCACACCATTGTTACTTTTGCACGGCGATCAGGACTTCCGCTGCCCATTTAGCGAGTCCCAACAGCTATTCGTCGCCCTACGTAAGCGCAAGCACCCCGTCGAACTAGTACGCTACCATAATGCCAGCCACATGATGGACTGGCCCAACGTCGGAACACCAAAACAGCGCGTCGATCGCCTACAGCGCACTATCGAGTGGTTTGATCGTTTCATCTGAAATTTTCCTTGAACAAGGTACGGCCACGTGGTATCTGGAGTGCTGTCAATTTGATAATCCTGGTATTGACAGCATTCCAGGAAAGTGATTTCTATACGTTCGATTATCGCAACCTTCAGCTTTATTTTCCCACGGCAAAAAGCTGAATAGTATAGTAGCCAGCAGCTCCAACAAGAAAGAGGCAGTAGGCACCAGCTAGCCATTGCGAAACCCAAAACGCTTTGGCACGAGGGCGTAAACAGTATGAGGCCATCCTGATAGAGACTCCGAAAATGCCAACCAGCAATAACAAATCTATAAGCTTAATTTCAAATGAGCCATCAAACAGTCCCAACGTCACCACGATAGCGCCAAAAGCAAAACAAGCCCCTAAAATATCCAGGGTCGCAATTCCGACAAACATAGGCTCATCAAATGAAAGTGAGAGCAATCTTGGCGTTACCTTCCATAGGATTACCAAACCTACAATGTAAGCGAAAATACTGAGTAAAGAAACTACTATGTTTTCCATACGATTGCTCCCATTACTAATCTATACCTTAAGATTTTCTTTCCCCCTATCCCATTTAGGGAGACAAAATAAAGCCCTGCAATCCCTTACGATATCTCATAGGGAGTACGAATGTCTCATTAGAAAGTTGTTTGCTACTATAATAAGATACAATATCCCCAAAGCCATTGCTATTGCCTCGTTCATATGTTAGAGTTTAGCAAGAAGTTAAAAGTAAACATTAGGAGCATTTGCAATGGCAGAGCTAGTATGGAAAGGAAAAAATACCATAATAGCCTCTAATCAATCTAGTGAGCTTATACAGAAAAAATATGGAAATCCAGCATTTATTACGCATCAAAACTATCCTCTCGAAAATGGTTCGGAGATCCAATCAGATATCTGGTACAATCGCCTGATTAGGGGAGATAAGGCCTCCATCCTTCCGGCACTGCAGCAAGAGTTTACAAGAGCCATCGACCTCATCTATATTGATCCACCATTCATGACTGGTCGTACATTTAGCAATGGCAACAATATCGCCTATCGCGACATATGGAACAATGACCTGGATACTTATCTCCAATGGCTATACGAGACACTGCTGACATTATATACGCTGCTGGCCCCCGATGGAAGTCTCTATCTCCATCTGGACTGGCGTACTACCCACTATGCAAAAATTATTCTGGACGAAATCTTTGGCTCCAGTACATCTTCTCACGGCCCCGGCTTTAAAAACGAAATTATCTGGCATTATCAGTCTGGAGGGTACCCACAACGCTACTATGGACGCAAACATGATACCCTTTTGCTCTATACAAAATCTGGGGATTACTGCTTTCATAGCGAACGCGTAGGCCAGCGACGTGGAACCCTCAAGCGCAATCATATGCGCAAAGAGATAGGGCCCGATGGGCGTATTGCCTGGACAATTCGTACGGCTGGTCGCGTTTATACTTACGACGAGGATAAATTGATGTCACTTCCTGACGTCTGGAGCGACATTAGTCACCTTCATCAAAAGGATCCTGAGCGTACAGGCTATGCAACCCAGAAACCAGAAACCTTGCTCGAACGTATTATCCTTGGCTCTTCAGAAGAGAACGATCTCGTGCTTGATTGCTTCTGTGGAAGCGGCGTGACTCCAGTGGTAGCAGAGCAGCTTGGCCGTCGCTGGATCGCATGTGATAAGAGTGAAATGGCCATCACAATGTCCTGTGAACGTTTATTATTACGGCAACGTCGCCATCCTTTTGTATTGCAACATGTTACTGAAATGTAAGCTCATTCCCGAGTACATTGGCTCTTAGTACTATGTTATGAGACTATTTCGTCATTTGCGAAGAAAGATAGACACTTGATCAGCAATGTTAGAACTACTCGAACAGCTTTTTCGACAGGTTCGCGGTTATGCGCAATCTGAGCGCTATGACCTCAAACAGGTCTATGCCAAGTCACCGAAGCATGTCACGATGCAGTTTGATCATGATGCCGAAGATATCATTATCAACGGACTTACTGAGAGCGGCATCGGCTTCGAGATTATTACCGAGGAACGGCCAACTTTCAGCACAGCTGAAGCGCCTCGTCATCGGATTGTAATTGATCCTATCGACGGCTCGATCAATTTCGAACGCGGCATCATGACCGCTGCAGTTGCCCTTGCCGTCTTACCCATCAATGCACCTATTCTTCCTGAATATGTGCAGTGGGCCTTGGTAGGAGAACTCTTCAGCGGAACAGTTTATGAAGCTCAGCATGGTGGTGGGGCATTTCGCAATGGACGACGCTGTCAGACAAGTACAGTCACCAATCTGCGTAACTGTCTGGTCGGCGTCAACCTAGATGGACGCGAGATCAATGCCCTCAAAACACTGCTCATGGAAGAACCATCTCTGGGCATGAGACGCACTGGCAGTTCCGCCATAGACAGTGTCTACGTTGCCAGCAGCACTTACGACGCTTATATCGATATTGGAAACACACTTACTGGCGAATCATTCCTGGCCTCAGCTAGCATAGTACTGGAAGCTGGAGGTGTGATTAGCGATCATAAGGGGGACTCATTACGCCCGATCACCAGCCTGACCCAGAAATTTTCACTGGTTGTTGCAGGCAACAAAAAACTGCACCAAGAACTCATTCACAAATTGAATAAGTTGTTATAAAAGATATAAGCTTACAACACCACAAAAGAAAAGCTGCAGAAGCTCTTTTATCGCTAGTGCGCTTGTAGCTTTTGGCTATATGAAAAGCCCAAGCGTGCAAAAGTCATGCATCACATCAGCGTCTGGCTCTGCAAGGAAACAAGCCTACGGCAAGAGCTCAGAGCTTCTGCATCAATAGAGACATTCTCAAGTTGATAGCTAAACTTTGTATTTTGACACTAAGCTTTTCACCCACCCGCTCTGCTTGTCAGAGGGGACAAACTTATTCTTTCGCAGGCGCTTTGACATATCGTTGATAAACTCGCGCTCGTGTGAGCCTACCCGTGAGTTATCAATAGCGATGGTATCAAAAAGCGCTTTGAGCTTCTGGACTTGCTCTCGCAGTGCCGCTAATTGAGCAGGAGGAAGGCCATTGCGTGCTTCAGGAGCTTGCGAAGCCTGCCACTTGTCAAATGCCCCACGATCATTATTCCAGGCACCTAGACCAGCAAGTTCATCGGCACGCTCATTATGTAAGTGCCCAGAATGGCCTCGTACCCAGATAAATTTGGGAGGCTGCTTACGATAGCTAAGCAGCTTGCGATACGCCTCCCATAAGTCTGGATTCGCTTTCATTTGGTAAGTACCTGTAGCTACATTGATTGTATATTCGCTATCACTGTAAATTGTGAGCGGCAATGTAGGTGGAGCGATGGAAAGGACAGCCAGAACGGCTGCAATTTCAGCCCGATTATTAGTCGTTGTTCCTGCTCTGGGAATATGTCCATAAATTTCGAGACAAGGAGCACCTTCACTGATATTCCCATCTATAGCGTCAGTGGCTGCCCAGAGCAATGCACTCCATCCAGCTGGCCCACCAGGATTTTTGATGCACGCACCATCTGTATAAGCAATAATACCGGACTGCTCTAACGTTGGGAGGGAGGCACGGACATCGACGACTTGAGCAGCATCGACAACAGAACGCCACTCTAAGGATTCTTGAATTTCACTCACACTTGCGACCTTTCAGCATACAGTAATTTCTATCTTCTCGCGATGCAACTTATGACACCTTCAAAGCTCAGTCACGCTTTTCATGTTTCTCATGATGCTCTTTTACCATCTCGATTACGACCGCCAGAGCTATAACAAATGACACATCGACACTAGGAGCAACATCGACAGCGTAGCTATCACGGAAAATAGAGAACTGGCGGCCCACCTGTCCCATGAGATTACCATAGCTATCGCTGACTGTAAAATGCCAGCGCCAGATATCGCCATCTACATGGAAGACCATCCCATTATCTCCCTCGACCTTGAAGCGCTCACCGAAAAAGCGGAACTGTTCGTGAACACTTGCCAAACCTACCCCTTCGCGAGAAATATCATAATGCGGTAGCAGGGACAGAACTCGCTGTTTGATACGCACCACTTCCTGCTTTGTCTGGCGATCAAACATCAGCAAATCGTCGCCGATATGAAAGAACTTTCCTCGTATTTCAAAAACCGCGTGGCCAGCATCATCGCGTACCAGAAAATCTTCGGTCAGATGCCAAGCCCGCTCACGCAAATGATAGCGCATAACAATCTCATCCTTTCATTCGAATAATCCTCAATACTATTCTGTTGCAGTTTACCATAGGAGACATTCATTCGCATAGTACTTTGAGAAAAGCACAAAAAGAGGGACCAGATGAGTTGTAGATCACCTAGCCCCTATTGCTAATCTTTTGCGCCTATCCATTGAAGCAGCAACAGCTCAGTTAGACGAAGATCATTTCACCAGCGCTTTTACTGCTTGTACGATATGATGGGCACTGATCCCAGCATCTTCAAGGAGCTCGGCTGGAGTACCAGAGCCGGGCATTGACTGTACAGCTAGCTTAACGACGTGCGGTAGTGGACTATCAGCCTCCGTAAAGACCTCTAGAACAGCCTCGCCCAGGCCACCTTCGGGCCAGTGATCTTCGACAGTGATAATCTTATTACCAGCCTCTTCTACCGCAGCCAGCAAAGTCTCCTCATCAATAGGCTTTACCGAGTAAGCGTCGATCACTCGCACAGTAATATTCTCGCTGAGCAACTGCTCATAAGCCTTGAGCGCCTCGTGGAGGGTAATACCAGCGGCCACAATAGTAGCTTGATCCTTTGGCGATTGCCTCAGCACATAGCTCCCACCAATAGAAAACTTCTCATCGGGACCATAGAGCACTGGAGTTTTCTCACGGGTCGTACGCATATAGACAACTCCGCCATGCGTCGCCATCTCAGCCGTCAACTGAGCGGTTTGATTAGCGTCGCTGGGATAGAGAACGGTACTGCCAAATACGGCACGCATCATCGACAGATCTTCCAGGGCCATCTGAGATGGTCCATCCTCACCAATCGAGACGCCTGCGTGAGAACCGACAAGACGAATATTGGCACGCGAGATGGCCGCCATGCGGATGAAATCATAGGCACGTGTGAAGAAAGCCGCAAAGGTCGAAGCAAAAGGAATTTTGTGACGAACACTCATACCAACTGCAGCAGCTACCAACTGTTGCTCGGCAATGTACTGTTCGAAGAAGCGATCGGGATAGGCCTTGGCAAATTCTTCCGCAAAGGTCGAGTTGCTCACCTCACCATCCAGCGCAACGACCTCTGGATTAGCTGCGCCGAGTGCCTTGAGAGCATCTCCATACGCTTTTCGTGTGGCGACAGAGTCTTTGAGATTATAGCGAGGGAGATCCAGAGGCTTCTCTGCAGGTACGGGCGCTGGCTTAGCAGCAGTAGGCTTCTGTACAGGGAAAACCTGACTACGTACAGGATTCAGTTCCTGCATTGCTTTCTCTTGCTGCTCCTTGTTAAGGGGCTTACCATGCCAGCCATCCATATTTTCCAGGAAAGAGACACCTTTTCCTTTGACTGTCCTGGCAATGATGAGAGTTGGTGCTCCTTTGCCAACAAACTGTTCCGCCTGCGTGTACGCATCATTAATTTGATCATAGTTATGACCATTAATGACGATAGTTCGCCAGCCGAAAGCCTTGCCACGCTCAGCATAGGCCTCGGTATTCCAGCCAAGCTCGGTCTCACCTCGTTGACCTAAACGATTGCAATCCAGAATAGCGATAAGATTGTCCAGCTTATAATGAGATGCATGATCGAATGCTTCCCAGACCGAACCTTCCGCAGTTTCACTATCACCAAGCAGAGCCCAGATACGATAGGGTAGTTTATCAAGATATTTTCCGGCCAATGCAATGCCAACGCCAATCGGTAAACCCTGTCCGAGAGAGCCAGTCGCAACATCTACCCAGGGCAAGGCAGGCGTTGGATGACCCTCCAGACGACTGCCAAATTTACGTAGCGTCATCAACTCTTCATCGCTAATGGCTCCTGCAGCCTTATACATGGAGTAGAGCAGAGGAGAGGCATGCCCTTTGGAGAAGATGAGATGATCGTTATTTGGGTTATCGGGGTTACCAAAGTCATAACGCAGGTGGCTAACCATCAACACAGCCATCAGATCTGCTGCCGACATCGAAGATGTAGGATGTCCTGAGCCAGCTGCCGTTGTAGAACGAATGCTATCTACACGCAACTGTTGAGCGAGATTGGTCCATTGGTGCACCTGTGAACTTGTTTCAGTAGTTGTCATTAGTTACTCCTTATTTTATGAGACTCTATTGTCTTTAACGTCGCGTTCTGTCGTAGGTGTCCACCTCTATTGTAGACCGTTAGCGAAAGCAACCGCAAGCTGAAGTACCATGTACTACAAAGAGAGTGCCTCGTTTTCTTCTGACCAAGAATAAAAACTGTCCCTACTTTCTCCTAGAGGTGCGCTCTCATTTCTCCTACACTAATAGTCAAAGGAGAGGGAGAAGGAGAATTAAATGTCTGTAACAGACAAAAAAACTGCTAGAGATTTATCTAGTAACATCTTATCTTCACATGCAGTTTTATTGCCAGCCCAGCCACTTTCTGCAGTTCTTGATGCGGCACAGAGCTACTCCGTATCCTATATGTTATTGACTCCCAACCAAGGGAAAGAGGAACAACAGATCTGGAAGAGAACACTCACCAATAGTAGACTAAAACTGCTATGGTCGTCTCCCTCAGGAAAGCTTTATCGCTTTCATGACCCATCAAAGCATCAGTGATAGACCAGTTAGTCTAGAGCATGGAGCCAATGTATGTTAGTATATAGACAATGAGAGATCACACAGACCCATATAAACATCTAGAGGTGAGCGGATTTGCCCAAACGACGACATACAGCGATTGTCATCCACAGCCCACACTCGGGTAGATCAGTACAATTGCCAGAAGTACTGGAGTATCTGAAACAGGCCGATATAGCAATTGCCGAAGTTCTACCTATCACACAGCTAGATGGATTACCCATACAGGGCCCACGCTGGAAAGAGCGAGGAGTCAACCTCGCGATAGCAGCTGGCGGAGATGGATTAACTGGAGGAGTGATTACCCACATAATAGAGAGTGGTCTTCCATTGGGCATCCTTCCACTAGGAACATCAAATGACGTTGCACGTTCTATTAATATACCGCAAGATCTCCAGCAAGCAGTAGAAGTTATCAGGCAAGGAAGAACTGTAGCGATAGATATTGGCACAGCAAAACCAGCAGAGCAAGCGCCACACCAGATAAACCGACAAGGCACGCCGAAGCAAACACCTGCTCACCTTCAGAGCCATGGCTGCTTCGCTCATGCATTGACCGTCGGACTCAATGTGCAGTTTGCACACGTGGCAACTAATGTAGCAACACGACAGCGTTACGGGAAATTAACCTACCCAATGGCTGCACTTGAAGTATTGCTAAACCATGAACCACTGGAGCTCGATGTGTGCATTGAGGGAGTACTACTGCCTCCACAGAATAAAGACATAGCATCCGAAAAACAGGAAGAGTCGATAATTGTCGAAGAGCCGATTGTCTTTCATTGCCAAGCACTGCAGGCAGCAGTCATCAACGCCCCTATTTTTGGTGGAAATTGGAATCTAGCGCTACCAAATGCGAGCATTAATGACCATCTACTGGACATCGTCATTGTCGAAGCGATTGAATTGCCAAGCCTGACAGCCGCTTTTGGACGCCTTTTCAACACCGAGACAGCATCTGCAACAAGCAAGAATGCAGGACATATGCCACAGTCCTTGCTTGAGGCTGCAGATTTAATAGGTGTTCCAGGTATACACCATATCCAGGCACACAGCGTTACCATATCTACAAACAACGATCCAGAGGATGTGACCCTGGATGGCGAAATACGTGGGCAAACGCCCATCCATGTCCAGATGACAGACATGCCCTTGAAGATATTTGTTCCAAAACAAAGAGCAAGGTGATGCTAGAAATAGCTATGTAGCACCACCTATGCCCTCTACATATTTCAAAAGAGTAGCAAAGAACTACCTGTTTTCCTTGGGAGCTAAAGCCCAGAAAAGTAGGCCAGCAATAACAAACAAGACAACCAGCATCAGACCCATAACAGTGTCTACTACACTAGAGACGGAGAACTGAAAGGCTGCTGCGGCAAACAGGTAGACCAACCACAAGACACCGAGAGTTGGAATAATATATAACCAGTTGAAGCGAGCCTTAGGATCGCTTCGGTACACGACATACTCGTAATCTGAATCGAGTGGCTCCATAAAAACCTTTCTCTATAATCAGGGATGATTAGTTTTTTGCAGGGCGGAGACCCATCCCAACTAATATAGTGGGAGGAACACCATATTCCCTTGCTTATTCCAAGAATGGAATAAGAGATCCCTGAAATTATAGTCCTTCCCTTCTATGAATGCAACTCCTCCTCAGAAGTATAAAAAAAAGGCCTTAAAGGCCTGAGCTACAGAAACCCGGAAGAGAAGACACACCAGAGTCGAAACTACAAGAAGAGAGTACTTGCACATAGGTAAGAGGGGGGAAAGAACGACGTTCGTTGAAATAGCGACGTAGCTCAAGTGCGCTCACCTCATAGGTCCGCCCATCGGAAGTAGCCGCTAGACGGCCTTCAGCAATCGCACTACACACATCAGCAAGAGTCAGAGTCTGGTCAAACATGGGATACCTCCCTCCAGAATACTGTGACGCGCTAGAACAGGCATCTACCTGCAACTATCAACGCTATGTACCGATAACACGTTTCAAAAGACAAATTCGTTTCAGAGCCATTGTAAAGCTCCCAGCTAAAGAAACTAGGAAGCACCCTGAAGATACTATCTATCGGCACATATTGCTAATCACTCGTCCTCCTCTTCTGTCGGATTAACAATCTCTGCATCATCGTCTAGCAAACCCTTCATAGGATCAATATACATTACACGCCGGACAAGGTCAACCTGTTTGATGACATTTTTAATTGCTGGAATAAGAAATTGTCGTCCATCATCTGCTTTAATGACATAGACATCATTGCCACCAGTGGGCATAATTTCGCTAATTACTCCGACAAAGCGGTCATCGAGTCGAAACACTTGCAGACCTAAAATGTCATGCTGGTAGTAAGCACCGGGAGGCAGTTCTGCCAACGCATCCGATGGAATGCACAGATCATAATTCCGCAGAGTCTCGGCAGTAGTAGCATCATCGACACCATCTAACTTAAGCAAGAGCATATCCCCTTTATAGGGACGTACTCCTTTGATCACACGACGTGAATAATCGGAGCTGAGATAGACAGCTTCCAATGTCACAAAGCGATCGGGAATATCGGTGAAAGAATGTATTTTAAGCTCACCGCGAATACCAAAAGGGGCCACTATTTTTCCGATAGTAGCCCATTCTGTCGTCTCGTTCATAGTATGAAACTCTTTAAGACCTTCCTGTAGCGGCATAAAACCCCAGCCTATTCACCAGATACACGTTGAAAAATAGACCAGTGACCTACCAGGACACCTACGCATTTAGAGTATTTCTAAAGAGGTATGACGTCCTTCGCGTGTACCAGCCACACGCAGGAGTGTACGCATAGCCTTGGCAACACGTCCCTGACGACCGATAACTTTTCCAAAGTCATCAGATGCAACATGAAGCTCTAAGACCAATGCGTTACGATCATTACGGACCTCGCGCACCACAACAGCCGAAGGATCATCAACCAGTGACTGAGCAATATACTCAACCAGATTACCCATATCTTAAAACCCTTAGTTTCAATCTCGTCTGAGCTTCACACCTTTGCACACCAATTTACTGAGCCTGATTTACAGCCTCTATAGGTTGCTTTGCCGCATGGAAACGGTCCAGAATCCCTGCACGCTTGAGAAGTATAGAGACAGACTCCGTTGGTTGTGCCCCATTCTTCAGCCAATTAAGAGCCTTCTCCTCATTAATATTCACGGCAGAGGGCTCAACACGAGGATTATACCAACCAATGTTCTCGATGATACGACCATCGCGAGGAGAGCGCGAATCAGCGACTACAATGCGATAGCTAGGGGCTTTCTTCATCCCCGTACGTTTTAAACGAATTTTGACAGTCATACTTGCTTAATTCCACCTCTTAACCCATTATCTGGGATATGCGATTTCAGCGGCGCCACACTTTTCATAGTATATGAAAGCGCCCCTCAACTACAGCGAGACTAGAATAGCACGTTGCGAAAAAAAAGTCAATATTTCGGAATGGCCAGATCAAAACTTGCAGCCAGCTTGTACAGGGTGGGGGATCATTCCATGCCCTTTGATTTTTGGCTTTCTTGTTGAGTATCTGCTATCTTGACTCTATGCAGCTTGACAAAGTTTGTACGTGCCCACCTTGCCACAGGTAATCCTCCCATAATCACAACATACTCACCACTCTGAATTAGCTTATCCTCTAGTAATCGGTGTTCAACCACCTCTATAAGATCTTCCGTTGTTCCTCGCAACTCAATACAGTGCGGCCGCACCCCCCACCACAGTGCAAGCTGACGTCGTACCTTCTCTGAGGGGGTATAGGCTAGGATGGGAACACGTGGGCGATCTTTAGAGATCAGATGCGCTGAGTTGCCAGAACGTGTAAAGACGACAATTGCCTTGACGCTAGCCTCTTCTGAAAGTGCACGGGCGGCATGGCTTACAGCACAAGCCTGTGTGAGTTGCTGATGTTTAGATTGGTGTGCGGTTCTATCTCCTGCTTCGGTTTCTAGCACAATACGTACCATCATTTCAACGGCCTCAATTGGGTAAGCACCTGTGGCTGTTTCGGCGCTCAACATTACCAAATCAGTTTGATCGAGTACGGCATTCGATACATCAGCTACTTCTGCTCTCGTTGGACGTGGGTTCGTTACCATTGACTCTAGCATCTGAGTAGCTGTGATAACTGGCAATCCCAGTTCATTGCATCTGGCAATGATATGCTTTTGGATAAGCGGTACCTTCTCAGGAGCCATTTCCACTCCTAAGTCACCACGTGCTATCATTACACCATCAGTCACCTCAAGAATAGCATCTAAACATGCTATTGCTTCTGGCTTCTCTAATTTTGCTATTAATGGAATAGGAATAATATTTTTCTTATGCTCTGTATTGCACTCCAATTGTAGCTCATGAATATATCGCTTCGTTTCAAGTATATCCTCCGGCTTCCGTACAAAACTGAGCGCCACGTAATCAACGTCGTGCATAATACCAAACCGAAGATCATCACGGTCTTTCTTCGTCAAGGCCGGGGCACTTACTGCAACACCTGGCAGGTTAATCCCCTTATGCTCTCCTAGAACACCGCCATGGATTACCGAACAGAGTATATCTGTTTCGCTCTTCTCCAGTACACGCAATTCCAATAAGCCATCATTTAGCAAGATACGGTCGTCGGGCTTTACATCCTGGGGAAGTTGCTTATAGGTCGTGGAGATTATCTCAGCGGTGCCCACTATATCGCGGATAGTGATAGTTATCTGCGAACCATCAAGTAACCTGACAGGTTGCCCGGCTTGTAACAAACCAGTACGAATCTTTGGTCCTTGTAAGTCTTGTAAAATAGCCACCGCATAGTCAAGGCGAGCAGAAATAGCACGTATACGTTCGATGATCTGCTCATGCTCCTGATGGGTGCCATGGGAAAAGTTAAGCCGGGCAACATTCATACCTGCCCGCATAAGCTGTTCAAGTTGTGCTTCGCTATTAGTAGCAGGGCCTATTGTACAGACGATCTTCGTACGGTGCATTGAAGCGTTCCTCTTCCATAATCATAGTTAGGGATCATTTCCCCATTCAGATGAGTGTACACTGCACAAAGGCTTGCTGCAAGTTCTGACAATGCACACTTCTAACATGATCCATGCTATTTGGGATGGAGCTGATGCAATAATG
>DASYAN010000337.1:0-6682 GCA_036501345.1 Ktedonobacteraceae bacterium | reverse complement strand
TATTGGTCGGATCACAAATACTATTGTAGAATCTAGCTCTCTGTGAAAAAATAGTTGAGAAACACTTGCCTGCTCATATTCGTAGTGGAGTATGTGTGTGTCTTTTCACCGCATCTATAGTTGAGAATGAGCATCTAAATACTAGGAGGTTACTTTATGACTCAGCAAAGTGCAGGAGTTACACGTACTCCCAATCCTCAGTATGATCTCGCCAGTGTGCTCTATCATGCTCTTAAAGGGGCACAAACCTATGGCACTTATGTCAAAGATGCAGAACAAGAGGGCGATAATGAGCTTGCTCAATTCTTCCGTCAAGTTCAGCAGGAACAAGTCATGTGTGCCGACAAGGCTAAACAAATGCTCGCAAAGCGTGTGAAGGTACAGTAGTAGCATCCTTTGATGGATCGAAGAGCAAGAGAAAACCTGATGCTGCCCTTACATCTCCTGACGTGGTTAGGTCTAATGGAACAATGCTTAACATGCCAAGTGGTTTTGCATTAGGCAGCATTAGCAGTATATGGGGTTAGCGCATAAGTCTCGCCACCTCGTTGTAGCGGGACTTATGCTTTCTGTTTTTAGTATAACACAACTACACTAAGAATTTCGACAGAGTTACTTTCCTGATTTATTTTATAGAGGCTGTAGCTTTTGCCTTCTCGTACCACTCAAGAGCATCTCTAATACTGACAACTGTTCCAATAATGGTCAGAGCTGGTGAGGCTAATCCCGCATCCTGGGCAAGCTGAGCAATATCTGCTAGGGTACCTGTGATTACTCGCTGTTGCGGTGTTGTCCCTTCCTGGATAATTGCTGCTGGTAGAGTTGGGTCCATACCAGCTGTGATCAAGCGTTGTGTAAAATGGGGCAGTGCCTTGACTCCCATCAGTACTACTAGCGTGCCCCCGAGGGCGGCTAGAGCTTCCCAATTGACTGTTGGCGAGGCTGAATATCCTTCATGACCAGTAACAATGGTGACTGAGCTTGTAAAGTCACGATGTGTGATAGGGATACCTGCATAGGCAGGAACTGCAGTGGCCGAACTCACCCCTGGCACAACCTCGAAGGCAATACCTGCATCAACTAAGGCCTGTGCCTCTTCTCCGCCCCGTCCGAAGACAAAAGGGTCACCCCCTTTCAAACGCACAACTGTCTGGCCTTGTCGTGCGTGGCTAATCAGCAGTTTGTTAATCTGCTCTTGCGGCATGCTATGACAACCAGATTCCTTGCCAACGAAGATTAGTTCGGTCCCCGGACGCGTTTCATCTAACAGTAATGGACTTATCAGACGGTCATAGAGTACAACATCAGCCTGATGTAAGTAACGTAGGCCCTTGACTGTGATCAACTCAGCATCGCCTGGTCCTGCCCCAATGAGGAAGACCTTGCCCGACTGAGATGCGGTTGCTGTATCTTTTGTGCCAATACCGGAATGTACATCTACTGATTTATACGTTCTAGGAACTTCCATCATTACTTCCTACTGCCTCTTTCATATCATTTATCAATGTTGTGACGGAGATATCAATGTTGTATTGTTGCAGGAGTTGCACTATTGTATTGAGTGCTTCTACCTGGTCGCCATCTATTAGGAACTCTAGAATGCCCGAATTGAAAAATTCGCCAAAAAATATGTCACGTTCTTTGTAAGAGAGGCCATGCTTTTTGATATATGCGCGTGCAATAGCGGCCAGTTGGAAGTAGGCTGTATAAGCAGATGGGAAGAGGTCTTCCAAGTGCTGGCGGATGCGTTTGGCGAGACCCGGACTAGTACCCTCGGTTGAGACACTGATGGTGAGGTGTCCACGTCGCAAAATTGAAGGCAGAATAAAATTGCAACGGCTGGGAACGTCCACGATATTGATCAGTTGCCGATGCTCCTGAGCCTCATTCCAGATGGCCTCGCTAAGTTCTGGATTGTGGGTAGTGGCGGCAATGACCATAAAGGCTCTGACCAGATCTCCGTGCTCATAGGCCTTGTAGTGCAAGGTAACGGCATGGTTCCGTTCCAGATCTAGTAATTCGTTGCAGAAGGACAGACTCATCACAGTCACTTGAGCCCCGGCTGCGCTCAAGTTCGCGGCTTTTTCAGCCGCGATGGTATCTCCTCCAATAACGATGGCAAGTTGACCTCGCACATCCAGCATAATCGGATAATACTTTGTTTCAATCTGTTTTAATCCCACACGAACTTTTTGCGCTCCTGCGACTGGCTTTGGAACTGCTCTCATCATAGAACCAAGTCTCCTCCACAATGTTAAGCTAAATTAGACGTTCCTCAGCTTTTTATTCCCATTTGGGTTGTAGCACGCTCTTGCAATTGTTCAATACCGATACGATGGCAGTAATCGCCAAAAGTTTCACCTTTCTGGCGTTCATCTCGCCACAGAATCAGTAGTGGTAGCAGCGTGGGCACAATATTTTCTGTGCGTACTGTGGAGGCGTAGAGTAAGTTCATTCGAGTATTGGCCCAGTCGCCACCCACATAAATATTATAGATACCCTTGGAGCGTCCCACAAAACCGATGTCCCCCATATGTGGGCGTGCACAACCGTTGGGGCAGCCAGTCATACGTATGCTCAATGGCTCGTTGCCTAGGCCTAGTTCGTGCAGCTGTGTCTCGATTTCCTTCACAAGATCAGGCAAGTAGCGCTCTGCTTCAGCTACTGCTAGACCGCAGGTTGGTAGCGCCGGGCAGGCCATGGCGAAACGATAGGCACCAGCCGTGCTAGGATCTGCTGAGATGCCATATGCATTTAACTTAGCTTCAAGTGCAGTTCGCTGATCCTCAGCAATATCTGTGAGGAGTATATTTTGTTGCCCTGTCAATCGAATGCCGGGGCGGAATTGCTTGATAACCTCGCGAAGTCCAGTTTTCGTCTGCTGGGTTTCTGTATCCTTGACGCGTCCATTGACAATGTTCAGGCCCAGGAACCAGCGTCCATCAGCTTGCTGATGCCAGCCTAGGTGATCATCTACATTCTGGAAAACGATCTCACTTGGATCGCTTAGGGTATAGCCGAGTCGCTGCTCGACTTGGGCCCGGAACCAGGCAATACCTCGCTCCTCCACCACATATTTCATGCGTGCATGCTTGCGATTGTTACGATCGCCATAATCGCGCTGAACTGTAACAATCGTCTCAACCACAGGCAAAACCTGGTCAGTAGTGATATCTGCCAGCGGTGTAGCAAGGCGAGGATAGGTCTCGGTCTTACCATGCGTTGTACCCATACCTCCGCCTATCACAACCGTAAAACCGGTAATCTCGTTCCCATCCACCTGAGCTACGAGTCCTAAGTCTAGTGTATAAATATCGATGCAGTTGTCGCCTGGGTAGGCAACGCCAATCTTGAATTTGCGTGGCAGGTAGGTCGGGCCGTAAATTGGTTCTACAGTCTGTTCTTCTTCGGATTCGCCAACGGTCACGGCTTTTTCGCCGTCGAGCCATATCTCGTGATAGGCATTGCTATGTGGTGCCAAGTGCATGGCAATCTGGTGAGCAATCTCATGCATGCGTTGATGTGCGGGACTGGTGGCGGATGCCGCGCAGGCCATCACATTACGATTCACATCTCCACATGCTGACAGCGTAGAGAGCAAGGAGTCGTTAATACTCTTAATGGTCGTATGAATATCCCCTTTTATAATTCCGTGCAACTGAAACCCTTGCCGTGTTGTAATTCGTAGCGAGCCGCTTCCATAGCGGTCTGCTAGATCATCTTCGACCAAATATTGTTCAGGAGTTACTGCACCGCCAGGTATACGTGAACGTATCATGAATTGATAGGCTTTCTCTGCTCCTGCCGCCTTGCGTGTCTGTCGCAGATCGCGATCCTCCTGCTGGTACATCCCATGAAATTTAATGAGTTGCACATGATCCTCAGAGAAGCGTGGTGTGTCCTGATTGAGTTCTTCGATGATGTGTCCCCGCAAATAATGACTTTCAATCTTGATATGTTCAACTTTGCTACCCTCGCCAGGACCCAACCCGAGGAGGTTGTTGGCTTGGATAGTGTCTTCCTGATCTGGTCTGCTCATGGAATCTCCTTCTGGCATTGTTCTGTTCCGATCAACTGAGGCAGGCCGGACGTATGTCGGTGCCCTTGTTGTTTGAGAGAAGAGGTAGTATGTTTCGATTTGAGCTTCATCCGCCTACCCTTTCCCCTCACAAAACTACCCTCTCTCTATTGTAGTCGCTTTGTACTAGGTGTACTAGCAACTATGTTTATTTTGGCCCTTGCTTTTAACATGATTTTCTTGATATAGTAGATCAACAAAATAATTTTGTTATTCCTAACTATAACGTTCGGAAGGTCGCTCTGTCAACCGTATTCTCAGGTAATGGACAGTCAAAGCCATAGAATTGTGTGAGGTTTGAACATTATGAACTTCTTGCTAAGCTGTATCTCAACGAAACACTCCCTACTCAAGAATCACTGGGCTAAGAATGAGTGGGCAGAGCAGAAAACAGAGTGTCCGGTAACAACGCTCGGAAGTATGCAAAAGCCTAAAGAGGATCAGGGTGGTTTGCTGTGTCTGCTCAATGGCGATGGGCAGGTGCAGGCTAGCGTTGAGATGCCCATGCCCGCAGGTATGGCATTATCTGACGGCGGAGTCATGGTTGCCTCTATTTTTGATGTACATAAAGTCTCTTCCAATCTCTCTACTATAGAGCAAAACACGGTAAGCTTGCCCATGTTCAATATGCTTCACTCGCTCTCTCGAAGCCAGCGTGGCTATCTGGTGGCTAGTACTGGCCTGGATGCCATCCTAGAGTTCACACAGGAAGGGGAAATGCTCTGGAGCTGGTGGGCGACTGACCATGGCTTTGGACAAACGCCAACTGGTGAGCCACGTATTGTGGACAAAGAGGCGGATCATCGTGGAATTACCTATGGAACTCTCGCTCAGACCACACATGTCAATTCGGCTGCTGAGTTACCAGATGGCACAGTGTTAGCTACCCTCTTTCACCAGGGGATGGTGATCGCCATTGATCGAGAAAGTGGAGATTGGCAGCCTGTGTTAGAGGGACTGCATCATCCTCACTCCGTGCGTGTCTTAAACGAAGACTATATCACCATTGCAGACACTGGTCATGGCAGAGCCTTGCTCGTTCGTCTCAGAGATCGCAAAGGTACCATCGAAACCCAGGTGTCTGTTGACACGAACTGGTTGCAAGATTGCTGTTACGACTATAAGCACGACCGTTGGTTCCTCGTTGATGGGAAAAATTCACGTGTTGATCTGCGTACAGGCACGGCAGGCGAGAAAACGCTGGTACGCTTCGATCTCAACTCCGAGTGGCGCCTGTATGAGGTGTTACCTCTCTAAAAATGACATTGCTCTCTCAACTTCAAGGAGCATGCGATGTCGTCATTGCATGCTCCTTAAGCTGATTCGTCTATTGACCTTGTCGGCCTAGGAGACCCCTGTGATTTATCCAGGGGAGGAATAGGCCTTCCTTTCTTGGAGCTTGGGCACAGAGGCAAACCTCTGCCTTCTACGTTCTTTTGCTCTTTAGCGACCAATCAGGATCGGAATGCCACCCACGTCAGCACCCGGCAATCCTTCACCTTTGCAGCCTGCGTCAGTCGCTTGTTGGTTCGATAGGCATGCAAACTAAATGAAGCCCGCTAGACAAGAACTTACGTTGCGCTAGCCGTTTCGCAAGCCCTTGGATTTCTTCAAGGGTTCTTGACGTGCCTTCCTTACAGAATCTGATTCAAGCCAGCCTGATAGTCATCTCCTATGGTAATCTCAGCAGTATTGTGCTGCGTTTGAGCTCCATGAGAGCGTCTTCTTTTAGAATACTTCAGGAGGAGGGCTTTATCTAGTGAACAATGGGACAACTTTCGTTACCTAGGGTTCAAGTTGTCAAATCTTGTGATCTATGTCATCTTCAAGATGAACTATAGCATCGTATGTTGAGAGAAGCCTCAAGAATTGGTCAAGAGTTGGTCAAGAGCAGTAGTAAAGTCCGCATCCGTCGATCCGTTTGTTCCTAGTCAGAAACCCGTATCCCCGAAAGGGGATGGGCTTGTAGCTAGACTCCACCGCAACTCAGCAAACCTTTTGAGGCGTGCTGCTTTGGCTTCTTTATCCGCTACATCAGGGTACTCTGACAGGGTACCCGTACTCACCCAGTCTTGCCGGATGAGCAGCGTTCGCATGGTCACGTTTCTGGCCCCAACCAGATCAGCATGGAGGGTGTAATGACACTTCTGACAGATGAACAAGAGACCTTTGTTTGGGCGATTTTCATCACAGGTATGCCCACATATGGGGCAAGCTTTGCTGGTGTAGTTGGCATCGACCTTGATGGCCATACTCCCAGACAATGGGGCTTTGTAGGCAATCATGCTTTGCAGTTCAGCAAACGACCACTTGGAAGAGGTGGCGTTGGCTTTCCTCTGCTTTTTGCTTGCCTTCTTGCCTTTTTTGCGCTTGGTTCGATCTCTGATAGCTGTCAGGTGCTCCAAACCGATCAGATGATTGGGGTACCCAGCAACGATGCTTTTGGAGACACAATGATTGACGTCTTGCTTCAACCGTCTCTCTCGTCCAGAGATGACCACCAAGCGGCGGGTAGCCGAACGAGTGCCTTTCTTTTGCAGACGCTTCCTCAGTCTGGCGTAATGATTGGCCTTGGAGATCACTTGCTTTCCAGAATGAAAAGCG
>DASYAN010000336.1:0-6898 GCA_036501345.1 Ktedonobacteraceae bacterium | reverse complement strand
CAGACTTCCTGGCCATGGCGAGGCATCTGGCAAAATATCTTCGAACTCTTCTGGAACCAACCCTTTGGCTCTTTCAATGAGGTTCATGTGCTACTCGATCTTAGCGCTACCCTTGCATTCATTGCTCTTGTAATTGTAGGCAGGCAACAGATCCGCGCCAGCTATACTCTTTGGACAGGACTATTACTCTTCTACTACCTCCTCAGCCCTAGCATATGGCAACATGATGCGTTGATCTCGAATCAACGCTTTGTTCTTGAGATGTTCCCAGCTTTCATTACTTTAGCCATTCTCGGTCTGCGCCATCCACGCCTCCATCAGGCTCTGCTATGGATTTTCCCTGCCTTGCTTGCCACACTCAGTCTACTCTTTATGATGGGAAAATGGATGGTGTGAAAACAGGCGATGGCCGTTCAACACGCCTGCACGATACTACAATCAGCACAGAGAGAATAAATCCGAGCAATAGGAAGTTACGTGCTGCAGTTACCGGATAAAACAATGGAGTATACAAATGAGGAATCATATGAAAGATATAGGGGTAAATCCAGCTAGTCAAGAGTCCAATCAGTGTCCAGAAGAGCAACCACCAACGGTTACTCTGTCCCACATACGCAACTAGAGGGATTACCCAAAGGAGATACTGTGGACTGAATACCTTTCCCGTAACTATCACAATGAGCAGGGTCAGCAGACAAGCCATCGCAAAATCTATGCGTCCCCGCCATTGTAGCCACCAAGTATAGAGAAGACCGACTACCAGTAGTACCATCATCCGCGATGTAATATTGGAAGCCAGAGGACTTAAGGCATTTAGAGATCCAAATGATCCTGCGTACCCTAGTGGAGTTTTTCCCAGTAAACTGAATATCCAGAGCATTGAAGCTGAAAGTGATTCTATCTCTATGGGCCGATAGTCAAAATATCCCAGCGGCACCAGTGTCCCTACGACACTCAAGAGTAGCGATATTACCACAGCGAGGATACAGATCCCCACAAAGATTCCTATTGGTAGCCACCTGCGCCACCGATACCACTTTCCCTGTGTTCCCCGTTGGAGAGCCAGTGCGAATGGGACCAGCAAGATTGCCGGATAAACCTTCAATACCGCCGCCAGTGCCAACAACGCAAAGGCCCAATTCCAACGCTTGTGTACCGCACAGACCATTGCAAAGAGTGTTAGTGCCGCTGGAACAATATCAAAGCGAGCCGCTACAGTTGCCCATCCCCCGGCCACTAGATAAAGTGCGTAGGCAAGAGCAGTTCCGCGTGATCGCCAGTATTGAAGAACAAAATAGATACATCCAGCAACTAATAGCATACCTATTGCAAAAGCAACCTGGTACCACTGTGCAGGAGCTACTAAGCCAAGAGAAAAAGGCAATAGCGCTGGCCACGGATATTCGTAGGGCAAGGAATGATATGGCTGATTAAGAGATTGAGCAGCGACAAAGTGTATCAATCCAGCGGGTAGTCCTCGCTGCTGCATAAGATACAATAGCTCTCGCTGCGAGGTAGCCATAAGCTCATTACCTGAATATATCATAAATGTACATAGCCCCAAAGGTAGATTGCGAAATCCCGACCAACCTTGCCAGAAGGCTACTGAATAACATTGATAGCGCACGGCATCCGTGTCCGGACGGAACATCACCTGGATGGCTCCATAGTAGAGTAGGCCAGCCAAAAGCAAAAGAATGATAATATCCTGCAGAAACCTTACAGCAGAGTTTTTCGAGGATATATAGTAGAATTTCTTCAAGCCCTCTTTAGAGTTCCCAAATAGGCTGCGATACCAAGAAGTGGAGGGTTCTGAGTAGATGATATCAGCTGCAAACTCTTCTGCAGTTCTTTGGGACTTTTCTGCTTCGAACGTCTCCTTGACTGTCATCTCTCACCTTCCTCTCAGCGTTCCCGATAAACTCAAATTTGTGTTTAAAATCCGATTTTATCAGGAGGATCAGCTATAAGCACCCTTGGATGGAAGAACAATTGCCAGGACTACTCTTGCTAATTACATCCAGCAATGTTCTCTGTCCACACAGTGTAACAAAAGTTTGAACACTCCAATAGGGGAAAACAGGGACAATTCTCACTTTTGAGGAGCAATATCTTATAGACACGAACTTAGACGAAGGTTTATACAGTTTTCAGAGAAGTTGATCCCATATGCATATCATCGGTTCACGCATTATGATCGCTCAGTATCTGTGTAAACCAATGTATGAGGCAGTAGAATACTGATAGATTTCAGCAGCAAGCCAGATCAACAGATATCTTATGTCTTGGAATAGCGTTAATACGTTGCTTTTAATTATTTCCTGCTTTAATTGCTATTTCCTGCTGTAGATTTTTCTCGTCCTGTTCGCTACATTCAGCTTGCTCTTCGCCACGAGATAGTGGATGATTCAGGCGTGTCCTGGAGATCAGCATAGAAAGAACAAATCCTAGCAGCAGGAAGTTGCGTACGACTGTTACTGGATAGAATAGCGGAACATAAGGCACCTGAAAAATATGGGGAGCCATATGATAGATATAAGGATAGATCCAACTAGTCAAGAGCCCAACCAATGTCCAGAAGAGTACCCACCAACGGTTACCCTGTCCTACATATGCCGCCAGAGGGATCACCCAGATGAGATATTGTGGACTAAATACCTTTCCTGTGACCATCACGATGAGCAAAGTTAGCAGACAAGCCAGACCCAAATCTATGCGTCCCCGCCATTGCAACCACCAAGTATAGAGGGGGCCGACTGCTAGTAGCACAGTCATCAGGAATGTAATGCTGGAAGATAAAGGGCTCAAAACGTTCAGCGATGCAAACGTGTGCACATACGTTAGCGAAGTTTGCCCCAATAAACTGATTCCCCAGAGGATTGAAGCCGAGAGTGACTCTACCTGCACAGGTCGGTTGCCAAAATAACCTAGCGGAGCCAGCGTTCCTACCACACTCAACAGTAGTGATATACCAATGATCAGGGCACACACCCCGACAAATACTCCCATTGGCAGCCACCTGCGCCACGCATACCACTTCCCCTGTATCTCCTGTTGCAGAGCTAGTAAGAAGGGCACAAGCAAGGTTGCCGGGTAAAACTTCGACAGTGTTGCCAGCGCCAATAATGCAAAGGCCCAGTTCCAGCGCTTCTGTACTGCACAGATCACAGCAAAGAGAGTCAGTCCCGCTGGAATAAGATCAAAGCGTTCTACAACAGTTGCCCATCCTCCAACTAGCAGGTAAAGTGCGTAGACGAGAGCAGTCCTGCGAGAGCGCCAGTGCTGCAGGACAAAATAGATACCCCCAGCAAGCACCAGCATCCATAGTGCGAAAGCAACCTGATACCAGTATGCAGGAGCTACTAGACCTAAAGAGTATGGCAACAGCATTGGCCACGGATATTCGTAAGGCAAGGCATGATATGGCAGGTCAGGAGATTGGGCTGCAACAAAGTGTATCAAACCAGATGGCAGCCTCCACTGCTGCATAGCATGTAATAGCCCATCCTGTGAGACGACCGTCAGATTCTTGTCTGGATGCGTAATAAACGTGCATTGCTCTGGTGGCAATTTCTGCAATCCCGACCAACCCTGCCAGAAGGCTACGGCATAACATTGATAGCGTGCAGCATCTGAGTCTGTATGGAACATCTCCCAGAAGGCCCCATAGTAGAGCAGCCCCCCCAAAATCAGAAGAACTATTGCATCTTGCAGGTGCCTAACAACACGCTTTTGTTTTGTTTCTACTATCTCTCTTTTGCTCTTACTATTTAGCATTTTCATAACTCATAGCCATCCCACTTGCGTATTGATTCATTGTGCTTAGACGTTTTACTGCCTATTCCGTCACGCAAGCGGACAACTAGAGCAGAGGAGCCAAACATTAGTGTGTCTCAATCATGGTCCTGAGCTCCTGATAAGTCTTCTAATGGATTTTATTCACTTGAGTTTTCCTCTACCAGGGAGTCAAGGAAAGCGGGAATCCCTGCTTATCTAAACCAAGATCTGAGCACGAATCTCATTTCAGATGGAAGGGTTCACGGACACCCTGTCTACCCTATTTTCTATTTCTTCTCTTTTTGTTTCTCTCGGCGAGCAACATGATCGCATACAGATAATTTTGCGCGAGCCTTCTTCACAACCAGACATTAGACTGCCGTACCAAGAGGTTGCAGAGGTGGGACACTCAAAGTTGAGTAATCGAGCACCTTGATCAGGGCCATGATAGATTTCTATCTTGCCTTTGTAGGCTTCTGAAACATTAGAAACATAGTGCTTTAAAAGGCTACCTTCTGCGAACTTACTATAAACTATAGGTATACCGTCCTTGATATCTTTGACAACGCCAGAATGCAGAATCTTTCCATTTGCATCTCGATAGAGAACAACATCACCTATGTGTGGTGTATCAGTAAAAGTCAAACCATTCTCTCTAAGAATAGTCTCTATCTGTCTATCACTTAGATTTAACCAAGCTGCACCACCAAGAAATGTGTAACCATGGCAATTATATTTAGTGGTAGGTCCTTCTTTAGGTTTTACTCTGTCAACTTTCTTAAGAAGGCCATCATGTTCCAAGATTATATCTTCAGCTTCTTTGTCTAGATTGTGGACTGCCTCAGGCTCGTCCGCTATGATTTCTGTTCCTGCACGCATATAGAATTTATCTCCTTTGGATGTTGGTACAACATTCCGTTGTGCTCTGCTACTGCCCACTTCTACTTGATAAGAGATCTCTCGATCTGAGGTCGATACAATAGGTCGTACATCAAACCGTTGGGACTTTCTCTTTGCACTATCAAGTGTAGATTCTTGTATACGTTCTTCATTTTTTACTTCTAACCCTCTTCGTTTCACCATTGACTCCTTTTTTTGTTTTCTTCCTGACCAGTTCTAATTCATGCTTACAACAGTTATCAGAAAGATTGAGCTCTAACATAGATCGTTGTTTCATTTGCTATAATAATAGTTCAATCTTTACACGAAATGCTGTAATAAACTGATATTATCGAGAGGACTAGCCATAAATCCCGGCTGGAAAAAACGACTGTAAGTATTACTCTAACTCTGAGTTTGCTCTTTTCCAACCTAAATCCCTGAAGAGAGGTCTCCTATTTGACTTGGTGTGGGATTACTAGGAAGCCATTTCCTAACTGAAACGTCCTTCCGCAACTAGATCTCCTCTGCCAAGGATACCTAAGAGGAGAAGTTTTTTGCTAGGAACAAAGCGGACAACTTGAGGGAAAAAGAGGACAGCTTCTGGAAAACAAGGGGCAAGTGAGCAGGAAAGCCTGGGCAATTTTTCAGTTACGAAATGCCCTCATTACTAGTTCAAAAAGATGGCCTATGGCGAGGGTATTTGCTCCCTTTCTGAAGACTGCTGTAATTCAAAAGCCCTCCCATCACTGGTCTATTTCTACTAAGCATACCTAATGAGAGGGTTTTTTTCTAGAGAAAAAGGGACAAGTTGAGAAAAAAAGTGGCCTCACGTGAGGATAGATGCTCACATAAGGCTCTATATTATGCACAATAATCATGTAGTATGTATAGACAAAATTTTAGCTACAATAAGCTTTTGTCTATTAAAATTTTATACCGAAGGCGATATGGTATAACCAACTATCTCCTCATTATCTTTCTTCTCGATCGAGATTGCTATATATACGCTGAAATCCCTGCCGAGCACGAGCGAGTCTGCTGCGTACAGCAGGAAGTGAGTCATGAAGAAGCTCTGCGATCTCACGATATGTGAAACCTTCGGCATCCAGTAGCAAGCATAGAGCAGAAGGAGCTGGCAATTGCGCTAGAACACGTCGTACCAAGTCTTGCTTTACAATCCGCTCCTCAAAGCGATCCTCGTTGACCAGACCATCTTCAATCAGCTCCTCAAACTGGTCTTCATTGCCTCCCCATGAGGTAGAGAACGAAATGAAGGTGATACGCTTGCGTTGGCGCCATTGACTACGCACCAAGTTCAGGGCAATACGATAGAGCCAGGGTGCAAAACGTAACTCCTTACTATTCATACGCGGCAATGCCCGGTACGCTGCTAGAAACGTTTCCTGACATAGATCCTGCGTACAATGTACATCCTGAGTCATTCCATAAAGCATACGCTTGACAGGAGACTCATAGGTTTTCACAAGAGCTTCAAATGCCATTGGTGATCCCAGACAAGCCTCAGCAACAAGCTGAGACTCATTTTCTACAGCGTGCATTATTTGTCCGGTTCCTTTTCATAATACCCTCCTAGAAAAAAGACTCCCTTACAAGTATGCACAAAATTTCACCAAAAAAATGTGAAGTAGTTCACATTCTCAAATCCATGCTCCGTCGTGATGCTAGCTCCAGACGCTTCTCAAGCCCTCCTACAGCGGTTGCCTAAAGTCTTGACCCCTGTGAGAGAATGGAGAATTGCAGAACTCGAGATCGCTAGGAGATCAATTTTTTTGTGAAATGCTATAAAATGTTGGAGATACTACAACTCTATATCAGACTGTATCTCTTCGATTTTGCCTACAGTAGCGGTATGCACCACATCATAGGCACTCGAAAGCACTGATGTGATATTTTCGCGTCCAAGCAAAAATGGAGCATCACCCATACGCTTCAGTATAGCTTTGTCAACCGCAGCATTCTGGAGATGTACCGCAAACGTATCCAGTTCCTCACCAGTCTGCCAGAAGGTACTTGCACAATCCTCCAGGCGTAAAGACGCTTCCTGCTCAGTATCACTCACGGTTACTAGAGCAGTGGATGCAGCATCTACAACAGGTAGAATTGCTGCTCGCCTCTCTCTGAGTACAGCGAGAATCTCATCCTTAGAGCGACCACGCAACTTGAAGATTAAAAATGGGTCCCCGTCGAAGTGCTCAGCCAGGATATAGTACACTGCAGC